>CANRCV010000015.1 GCA_947629205.1 uncultured Bacilli bacterium | reverse complement strand
AAATTTTAATAGGAACAATAATAGGACTTATTTTATTAATTGGTGGTATAACTTTATACCGCACTTTTGCTATGTATAAAGAAGAAAAAACATTCAATGTAATTCAAGGAAAAGTACCAGATTTTAAAATAGATGATATTCAACTAGCTATTACTTTAGATGGAGAAGAAGTAGATACTATTCCACAAAAAGAAGATGGAACAAACTATCTAGTAAATGTTACATGTGATACAGGAATAGGTTCATGGAACTATAGTAAATGGCAAGTAGAGGTGAGTGGTTTTAAAAAAGGAACTAAATGTAATGTCGCATTTACAAAAAGTAATGAAGAAATAAAAAATACAACTGGTTTAAATATAACAATGTCTATGATTGGAGAAGGAAATACTTCAGCATCAAGATCCCTATTTCTTTTATTAGAAAATAATTATGTGAAAGAAATATATTTTGCTTATGCACCCTCTAGTACAACTGCTAAAAATGTATTTGATTTAGGTTGGTTTACAATAAAATCTTCTGCTCCAATTTGGACATTAACAGCTTTAAAAACGATTTATTATTCTACTCAAACGGGTGAAAAAAAGGTTTTGAATACGGGAGAAACATTAACTTGGAATGCATCTACCTCTACAGGATTTAATTTTACAGATGAAGATTTTTAGGTCTTTATTTGCAAATAAAATGCATTTTATGTATAATACCAATAGGTGATTTTAATGGAAATCAAAACAGTCGATTTAAAAAATATTGCAGTAAGACAAAGTCAATATCCAGAAGATAAGAAATGTGAATTTTTACTTGTTGGTAGAAGCAATGTAGGAAAAAGTAGCTTTATTAATACTTTAATCAGTCGTAAGAATTATGCAAGAACAAGTTCTAAACCGGGTAAAACGCAAACTTTAAATTTCTATTTAATTAATGATTTATTTTACTTAATCGACGTTCCTGGATATGGATATGCAAAAGTTGATAAAGTAACAAGTAAAAAAATGGGTATGATGATTGAAGAATATTTAAAAAATAGAGAAGAATTAAAACATGTATTTTTATTAATTGATTATCGTCATAAACCAAGTGAAGATGATGTACTTATGTATAACTTTTTAAAATATTATAATTTAAAGATTACTGTAGTTGCTACAAAATATGATAAAGTTACAAAAAATAATCGTAGTAAACAAGATAAAATAATTAAAGAAACATTAAATTTAGAAAATGATTTTATTCCTTTTTCTACAATTACGAAAAAAGGAAAAGAAGAAATCTATGAAATTATAGAAAGTTACTTATAAAGAATTGCACTTTTTTTAAAAATATGGTAATATACTTAAACGAATGGATGTGTTAATATGTTAGAAAATATTTTATTAGTTGTATCAATTTTATTAATTACGATCGTTTTATTGCAAAGTAATAAAGCAAGTGATTCTGCTCAAATTATTACAGGTGGTAATGAAAGTTTATTCCAAAATACAAAAGAAAGAGGAATTGAATTATTTATTAGTCGTGTTACTCTTTTCTTAGGAATTGTTTTCTTTATTGTTTCGTTAGTGTTATTTTTAGTAAAGTAAGTGGTGACTTGCTTTTTTTTTGTGATTTTATGGGGTATAATAAAATTAGGGTGAAGATATGAATAAAAAAGGTTTTACGTTAATTGAATTAATTGCTACTATTGCTATTATGATTTTAATTGGTGTTGTTATTGCCAATAATATGACTGGTATTTTAAGTAAAGAACATGATCAAGAATATGACGATTTTAAAAACAAGTTAACGGATAGTGCTTGTATGTATGTAGAAACTTATTTTAATAGTGAAGAAAGATTAAATTGTAAACAAAATGGTTGTACGATAAGTGTGGATCAATTAATACAAAAGGGCTATATAGAGGATACTTTAAAAAATCCAGTAACGAATGAACTCGTTAAGGATAATCAAGAAAAATATAAAGTTCATGTGCAATGGATTGATAATGTAAAAACATGTACTATAAATGAAGAGGGATAACATGAAAGAGAAAATAGTTGAAATATTAAAAGATGTTTATGAAGCTAAAGAAGCTATAGAAATTAATGATTTATTAAATTTAAAAACACCAGAAGAATATAAAGAATTACAAGATACTTTAGATATATTAGTCAATGAATATGTGCTTTATCAAACAAAAAAAGATAAATATATTTTATTAAAAAATTGTCCTAGTTTAAAAATTGGAAGATTAACCGTAAATAAAAAAGGCTACGGATTTGTTATTTTGGATAAAGAAGATGATTTGTATATAGCTAAAGAACATTTAAATGGTGCTATTCATGATGATTTTGTTCTTGCAGAAATTATTCGTAGTGGAGTTAAAAAAGAAGGCCATATTTTAAAAATATTAAAAAGAGATATTAATGATATGGTAGGAGAAATTATTATCAAAGATAATGAAATGACTGTTGATTTAGATGATGATAAAAAAGATATTTCATTGGTATTAAAAAAAGAAAGTTTAAAAAATTGTGTTGTAGGGCATAAAGTAGTTGTTCATTTAATAAAAGAATTAGGAAAGAAAAAGTATCTGGCTGAAATAAAAAAGATTATTGGTCATAAGGATGATCCGGGTGTTGATATTTTATCGATTGCGTATAAATATAATATTGAAACGGAATTTAACCAAGATGTGGAAAAAGAACTAGAAAAAATTCCAACAGAGGTAGAAGAAAAAGACTTAGTAGGACGTATCAATTTGACGGATAAAGAAATATTTACAATTGATGGATCTCATACGAAAGATATTGATGATGCGATTAGTTTAGAAATGGATCATGATTTATATGTTTTAGGGGTTCATATTGCAGATGTATCGAATTATGTAAAAGAAAATACGGCTCTTGGAGACACTGCATATGAAAGAGGAACTTCTTGCTATCTTGCCGATACCGTTATTCCAATGATTCCTCATAAATTATCGAATGGAATTTGTTCTTTAAATGAAGGTGAAATTCGTCTTACCATGAGTTGTGTCATGAAAATCAATAATCGTGGTAAAGTCATCAGTTATGATATCTTCCCAAGTTATATTAAAAGTCGTAAGAAAATGACCTATGAAGCTGTTAATGATATATTAATGCGTGATATTGTTGCACCGGATTATCAGGAATTTGCTCCTACTTTAAAGAAAATGAATGAACTTGCTCATATCTTACGTAAAGAAAAAATTTCTCGTGGGTATATCGATTTTGATATTGATGAAGCAGAGGTTGTTCAAGACGAAGAAGGACGTGCTATTGATATTGTCAAAAGAGAACGTGAAGATGGCGAAATGTTAATAGAAGACTTTATGATTGCAGCCAATGAAACGGTGGCCAGTCATATTTATAACATGGATTTACCATTTATTTACCGTGTTCATGGTACACCAAATAGTGAAAAAATAGATGATTTTGTGAATTTAGTTAAACTTTTAGGTTATGAATTACAAACCAAAGTAACGGATTTAACCCCAATTTCCATGCAAAAATTACTAAGTGAATTAGCGGATAAAGAAGAATTTAGTATCTTATCGAGTATGCTTTTACGTAGCATGAAAAAAGCTGAATATTCAAAAGACAACATTGGACACTTTGGTTTAGGTAGTAAAGCCTATACCCATTTTACAAGTCCTATAAGAAGATTTCCTGATTTAACGGTTCATCGTCTTTTAAAAAAATATTTAGTAGAAAAAGATTTGTCCATGTCTACTATAAGTTATTATGAAAATGCTTTAGTTGATATTGCAGAACATTCTAGTTTAAAAGAGGTTGGAAGTGTGAATGCGGAACGTGATGTTTTAGATATGAAAATGGCAGAATATATGGAAAATCATATTGGAGAAGAATATATAGGTATGATTTCAACCGTTACCAATTTTGGTTTCTTTGTCGAACTCCCTAATTTAGTAGAAGGACTTGTTCATGTAAGTACTTTAAAAGGAGATTATTTTACCTATGTACCTGAAAAACTTGCTTTAATTGGAAATAATACCAAAAAACAATACCGTATTGGAGATCAATTAAAAGTAAAAGTCATCGCTGCATCGAAAGAAACAGCTATGATTGATTTTGAAATTGTAAAAGAGGAAGAAAAAGATGGAAATAAAAAATAAAAAAGCCTATTATGATTATACAATTGAAAGTGAACTAGAAGCAGGTATTGTTCTTTTAGGTACAGAAATTAAAAGTATAAGAAAGGGTTCTGTTCAATTAAAAGATAGTTATATTGTCATAAAAAAAGGAGAGGCATATGTATTAGGTATGCATATTGCTAAGTATGAAGAAGGAAATCAGTTTAATCATGAAGAGATTAGAACCAGAAAATTATTACTACATAAAAAAGAAATTCAAAAATTAAAAGAAAGGCAAGAACGTGAAGGCTATAGTATTGTACCTTTAAAACTCTATTTAAGTAAAGGAAAAGCTAAACTTTTAATTGGAGTAGCTAAGGGTAAGAAAAATTATGATAAAAGAGAAGCTATGAAAAAGAAAGAGGAAGAGAGAAATAGAAGACACTATATTTGATTCTATTTTTTTTCTTGTTATGGTATAATTATAAAAGTAGGTGGTAGTAGTGAAAAAATCTAAAAAAAAGTTAAAATTAACGAAAAAAGCTAAGATTATATTAGCTTTAGTAGGAGTTCTTTTAATTGCTGGTATTGCTTTTTTAATTGTTCATAATTCAAAACAAAAACCAATCGAACCAGTAGAGCAAGTAGAAGAACAAGAGGAAGAAAAACCAAAATTACAAATTTTAGATTTAGATAGTCCATCAAGACCTATTGCTGTAATGATTAATAATATTAGTGTAGCAAGACCTTATCAATCAGGCTTACAAGATGCTTACTTAGTTTATGAGATGATAGTAGAAGGTGGAATTACCAGAATGCTTGCTGTTTTTAAAGATGCTGATACAGCAAGAATTGGAACGATTCGTAGTTCAAGACCTTATTATTTAGATTATGTTTTAGAAAATGATGCTATTTATGTCCACTGGGGTTATAGTGAACAAGCTTATAGTGATATAAATAAATTACATATTAATAACGTAAATGGTCTTGTATATGGAAATACTTATTTTTGGAAGGATAAATCATTAAAAGTATCCACTGAACATACAGCTTATTCTAGTATGGAATTAATAAATAAAGCTATAGAAAAATTAAAATATCGTAGTACAACGGATGCATCTCCACTACTAAACTATAGTGTAGATGAATTAGACTATTCAAATATAGAAGGAGTGATTCCTGCCCAACAAGTGGATATCAAATATTCAAGTAGTGCTACAACAAGTTATACATATGATACGGATACGAAAACCTATAAAAGAAGCGTTAATGGTAAATCTCATACGGATTATGTAACCAAAAAACAATATACGGCTAAAAATATTATTACTTATCAAGTAAAAAATACCACAATTCCTGGAGATGTAAAAGGAAGACAAACATTATCTAATATTGGAACTGGTTCTGGATATTATATTAGTAATGGATATGCAATTCCTATTACTTGGGAAAAGAAAAGTCGTGAAGCAAAAACGATTTATAAATTAAAGGATGGTACAGAACTAAAAGTAAATGATGGAAATACGTATATTCAAATTCAACCAACGGGACAATCTTTAACGATAACATAAAATAAAAATAGATACATATAGTTAAATATAAAGGAGGAAAAAAATGCAATCTATTATTGACTTTTTAGTCAACAATTATTTGTGGTTTATTATTATTGCGTTAATTTTAGTCTTTGCTTTAATTGGATATTTAGTAGATACCAGTGAAAGAAAAAATAAAGAAGAAGATATTGAAAGTATAGAAGAAAAACCAATAGAAGAACCTATTAAAGCAAATGAACCAGTAGAAAGTATTAATATGAATATGGGAATGGAAGAAGATGTAAAAGAAGAACCTCCCGTATTAGAAGAAAAAAGTGAAGAAACCGAAATACTAGATGATGAAGAATTATAAAAAAAATAGGAGATAATCCTATTTTTTGATGGTACAAATGTTACTTGTACAAACCATTATTTGTTCTTTTTGTAATTTATCCTTTGGACATTGTAAATAAATTTTTAATTTATATTCATCTTCTTTTTGTTTTGTTAAAATAATAAAACTATCTAATGTATCACAATATTTATCTTCTTTATCTTTAATATCACCAATATAATGTAAATTTTTCATTTCTTCTAATAAAAAGGATGTTGAATCTCCAATATTAATTGGTAATGGATTTTCATTAAAATAAGATAAAGTTGCATTCGTAATTGTACTTATATTTTGATTTAAAACTGCAAATTGTTTTTCTTGTTGTTTTTTAATTCTAGAAATAGTAAAGATAATAATAAAAATAATAAATAACAAAATACCTAATTTACTAAAAAGTAATTTATAATCAATTTGTTTAAAAATAGGTGGAATGGTAATCGAAAACTCAAACTTTTTCTTTTTGGTTTGTTTTTTAATTGGTTTTGTTTTTATAGTAGTCGTTTTTTTCTTTTTACTTATTGGTTCCTTCTTTTTAGTTGGAGTTGTCTTTACTACGTTTTTTTCTTTAGCCACTTTTGGTTTTGGTTGTTGTTCTTTTTTACTTTCCTTTTTTCTTTTTTTATATTTTATTTCTTTTTCTTCGTACATAATATCCCTTCTTTTTAGTTTTCTATTATACACTAAAATGTTCATAATGTCATATAATATTATGGAATTTTTTTAAATTTTATGTTAATATACTAAATACGGGGCAGTTAATGGCTTTCGACAATTATTACTAGATAGGGTGGCAAGTGGTAGGCATACCTTAAATGCACCAAAAAAATAAATAACAAAACAAATAGTTTTGCTCCTGTTTTTGCCTAATTAAAGGTTAAGGAGGCTTCTTTTTACTTTCTCTTATAGGGTAAAATAGAGGTTCGTCAATATAAGATATACTATAGAGATTGTTTAAGTTTCTATAATGAATTTTTATTAAACTAGTTATACAAATTGGTACGCTATAGCCAGTTGTATAATGAATTTTAAATCTAGCTAAACTTGTAGAAATTCTATCATAGGATATTTTGGACAGGGGTTCAACTCCCCTCTGCTCCACCAGAATGATACCAAGATCGAACTTTATAGTTCGAGTTTTAAAATGTTTGAAATTTTGATACAATATTTATGGTATAAATTGATTATTTATCAATTTAGAAAACACACTTGCATATTGACTTATCAATATAAAAGAACATATAGGAGGCTAGCTATGATAGATTTACATGCACATACTACTTTTTCTGATGGGAGTTATAATGTTTTAGAATTATTAAATGAAGCACAAAAAAATAAATTAAGTTTAATATCAATTACTGATCATAATACTATACAAGCTCATTTTGAACTTTTAAATCCTAACATAAGAAATAAATTTGAAGGTGCAATAATAACTGGTATTGAAATAACAACAACGTATAAAGGTGAAACAATTGAAATATTAGGATATGGCTTTGATATAGACAAAATGCAACATTTTTTAAATGATAATGTCTTAACTTTTGAAGAAAAACAATTAAAAGAATATGAATTAATTAAGAAACAATACAAAAAAATTGGAGTCATTTTTGATGAAAAAAATATCCAATTTGATCCAAAAGTAGAATCCAGTAGGATTGCTTTTGTACATGAAATAAAAAAGTATTCTCAAAATTATAAATTTTTCTTAAATCAAGAATCTATTACAACAAATACTGGCTTTACTAGAAATGAAGTATATAATCCTAAAAGTCCATTATATGTTGATGAATCATCTTTATTTCCTAGTCTAGAAAAAACAATAGAGATGATACATCAATCAGGAGGTTTAGCATTTTTAGCACACACATTTGCTTATTCATCTAATATATCAAATGATTTATTAAATATAATAAATAATTATGATTTGGACGGTCTAGAATGCTTTTATACTACTTTTACTGCTGAACAAACCAAGTATTTAATTCATGTATGTAAAGAAAAAAATATGTATATGTGTGGTGGAAGCGATTTTCATGGATCAAGGAAAAAGAATCATAATTTAGGAACGGGTCATGGAAATCTACATATAGATGAAAATGAAGTAAGTGATTGGATTACCAATTATATTCCTAATTTTATACAAAAGAAATCTCTTACTAAAAAATAAAAGTTGTTATATTTCACCAGATTGATGAATACTCGAACTAATATAGTACGAGTTTTTATATACATTTTTATTTAACTTTTGCATATAATAATAACAGAAACTTGACGTACGGAAAAAAGTACGTTATAATGCAAATGAGGTGATTCATAATGAGTACAATAAATATAACGAATGCTAGAGCAAACTTATATCAATTAGTATCAGACGTTAATGTAGGTTTTAATCCCATTACTATTGTAAATAATAAGGGAAAAAACGCGGTATTAATTTCAGAAGATGAATGGAAAAATATTGAAGAGACTTTATTTTTATCAAGTATTCCAGGATATGTAGATAATATAAATGATATAAGAAAAAATGAAGATTGGAATTCTGCTAAAGAATATAAGAATGATGAAGAATGGTAGAATTATATACAATTAAGTTTTCAAAACAAGCAGAGAAAGATAAATTAAAATTAAAAAGTTCTAATCTTGATAAAAATTGTAAAAATATATTAAATTTGATGATGGAAAATCCATTTTGTTACCCTCCTTCTTATGAAAAATTAACAGGTGAGTTATCCGGATTATATTCTAGGAGAATTAATAGACAACATAGAATTGTTTATGAAGTAGATGAAGAAAAAAAAGAAATTCACATTATTCGAATGTGGACACATTATGATAAAATGTAAATAATAAAAGTCGACTCGAACTAATATAGTACGAGTTTTTTATATGGGTTAAGTATTTTTACAAAAGTAAAAAAATGTTATAATTAATTTGGAGGTTTTAAGTTATGATATATGTAATGATAGTAGCAATGTATATACCAACTTTTATAAATTATGAATACATGAATATAAAAGAGAACATGTTGCATTTAGAATTTGATAAAAAATTAAAAAATAAAGGATATGAAAAGACGGATGATCATGATTTAGTTTCTTTAATAGCGGATAAAGTGGTTAATCGCGGGGAGTATGCTGCAAGAATATTATTGTCTTTATTTCCAATTTGTAATTTAATTCCATTTATGCAAATTATGACTAAAAAATTAGATAGAGAATATAAAACGATTCTTAATAGTTTAGATAATCAAGAAATATTAGAGTTATTAGAAGAACAAAAATATATATTTAATCAAAATACGATATTTGAAGTAGAAGAAAATATAACTAGTAAAATGGATGAAATGAATAGTCAACATATTGAAATTAGTAAAAATGATTCATTAAATCAACTTAAACAAAAAAAGGAATTACTTGATGAAATGATTTATTTACAAAGTTTAAAAGAAAAAGAATTTGAAACAGACAATGATTTAACTAGAAAAAACGTTAAGATACATTAAACCATTGAATTGTATTATAAAAAGTAGACGCAAAGATTTTGTGCTCTATTTTTTTCTTTAGAAAGAAAAAAATAGAAAAACTTTCATAATATAGGATTATGAGTTATAATATAAAAATGGTTGAATAAAGTTTAGAAATCCAGGTGATAAAATGATAGAAATTAAAAAAATAAGTAAAATATATAAAACAGAAGGCTATGAACAAAAAGCTTTAGACAAAGTAAGCGTTAATTTTAGAAAACATGAATTTGCTTCTATTTTAGGTCCTTCTGGTTCAGGAAAAACTACCTTTTTAAATATTATTGGGGGATTAGATGAGTATACATCTGGAGATATTATTGTAAATGAAATTAGTACTAAAAAATTTAAAGATCGTGATTGGGATTCGTATCGTAATCATCGTATTGGTTTTATTTTTCAAAGTTATAATTTAATTACACATCAAACCGTTCTTAAAAATGTAGAACTGGCTTTAACGTTATCAGGAATTTCTAAAAATGAAAGAAAGAAAAGAGCGATTCGTGCTTTAAAAGAGGTTGGACTTGAAAAACATATGCATAAAAAAACAAATCAATTATCAGGTGGTCAAATGCAAAGAGTAGCCATTGCTCGTGCTCTTATTAATGATCCAGAAATTATTTTAGCAGATGAACCAACTGGAGCACTAGACTCTGATACATCGATTCAAATTATGGATTTATTAAAAAACATTGCTAAAGATAAGTTAGTCATTATGGTTACCCACAATCCAGATTTAGCCAAAGAGTATTCTACTCGTATTATAAATATTAAAGATGGAAAAATAATTTCGGATTCTAATCCTTATGATGGAAAAGAAAACACCAAAGAAAATAAAGAAATGAAAACAAGTAAATCAAAGAAAACGAAAATGTCTTTTTTAACAGCTTTATCTTTATCTTTTAATAATTTAATGACAAAAAAAACAAGAACCATTTTAGTTTCAGTTGCTGGTTCGATTGGAATTATTGGTATTGCCTTAATTCTTGCTGTATCCACTGGATTTCAAAATTATGTAGATTCCATTCAAGAAGAAACATTATCTTCTTATCCTCTTATGATTAGTCAAGAATCAGCAGATTTAACGAGCGTTTTATTATCGATGACCAGTGATAGTACTGATAAGGGAAATGGTAATGAGGTAAAAGAACAACAATATATTACCTCTATGCTTTCTAGTGTTAGTACCAATGATTTAAAAAGTTTTAAAAAGTATTTAGAAGAAAATAAAAGTACGTTAGAAGAAGATGTAACCAATATAATGTATTCTTATAGTATTGATCCTAATATTTATACGATAGATGCAACTAAAAAATTAACTCGTATTAATCCTAGTAATTTATATAGTTCGATGATGGGAAATAGTAGTCTTATGAGTTCTTATTCTTCTATGACCTCTATTTTTACCCAAATGGTAGATAATCGTGAAAAAATAGAAAATGATTATGATGTATTAGCAGGAAGATGGCCAGAAAAATATGATGAAATGATGATTGTTTTATCAGAGCCTAATACTATTTCGGATTTACTTGTCTATTCTTTAGGTCTTCGTGATACAGAAGAACTTACGAAAATGGTTACAAGTATTATGAGTGGAGAAAGTGTGGATATAAATAATGAACCACTTACCATTACCTATGATGATTTATTAAACTTAGATTTAAGATTAATTCTACCATCTTCTACCTATCAATATAATGAAAAATATGATGTTTATGAAGATATGTCTCAAGATGATGAATATATGAAAGATTTATATAATAAAGCAACAAAATTAAAAATAGTTGGAGTTGTAAGTCCAAAAGAAGGTATCACTTCTATGGCTTTAAATCCGGGAGTTGCTTATACATCTTCTTTAGTAGATTATCTTATTGAACAATCCAAAAATGCAAATGTTGTAAAAAAACAATTAGAAAACTGGGATATTGATGTTTTTTCAGGAAATCGTTTTGATAGTAAAAAGAATAATTTTGATTTTGAATTTGCAGATTTAGTAAAGATAGATAATAAAAAATTACAAAGTGCGTTTAATATGAGTATTGATCAAAATACATTAGAAAAACAAACCGAAAATTATATGGCAGAAATTAATGAAGCCATTACAACAGATATAACACCAGCTAAAGAAAAATTTAGTACTACTTTTAATTCATTTGCTGATGGACTTTTTGCTAGTGTTACAGAATTTTCTTTAAAAGATATTGATACAATGGTTGATCAATATTTAAATAGTACAGAAGCATCTAATGCTTTAACAGAATTAGAAAAAGAGTTTGTCATTCCTAAAGAAACATTAAAATTAACGTATCAAGGTTTATTAAAAGGTTTATTACAAATGTATATGACAAATTATACATTGTATTTAAAAGGATTAGATCCTTCTTATAGTATAGATACAGAAAATCTAAGTGCTGTTATCGTTCCAGAAATAAAAGAAAAAAGCATAGATACCTATTTGAGTCTTCCAGATATTACTATTACGAATGATACTATGGCAAATGCTATGACGGAAGCAAAAGTTAAAAAAGACGTTTTAACAAAGGTAGGAGAATTAACGGCTAATTTAACCAGTAGTTTTGCTTCTTCGTTTAACATTGATCAAGATAAAATTGCTTCTGCATTTACTCTTAATTTTACAGAAGATGAACTAGCAAGAGTGGTAAATGCTATGATGAATCCAACAGAAACAACGCAAAAATCAAACTTACTTTTATTAGGATATCAAGATAAAGAAGAACCAACTTATATTTCATTTTACTTTAATAGTTTTGAAGGAAAAGAAAAATTTTTATCTTTTATAGAGGATTATAATAAACAAGTAGAAGAGGATAAAGAAATTAAGTATACCGATACAACGGGAATCTTAATGTCTTCTGTTAAAACCATAGTAAATGCAGTTAGTTATGTTTTAATTGCTTTTGTATCGATTTCTCTTGTCGTTTCTAGTATTATGATTGGTGTTATTACTTATATTTCTGTTTATGAAAGAACAAAAGAGATTGGAATTTTAAGAGCCATTGGTGCATCAAAAGGAAATATTTCATCCATCTTTAATGCTGAAACCTTTATTATTGGATTACTATCTGGATTATTTGGAATTGGCATTACGTATACCTTTATTCCTATTATAAATCGTATTCTTCATCATTTTACGGGAAATATACCTTTGTCAGCTTCTTTAAGTATTAAAAGTGCTGTTGTATTAGTCATTCTATCCATTATCTTAACTTTAATAGGTGGTTTAATTCCAGCAAGAGCAGCATCCAAAAAAGATCCTGTAGAAGCTCTTAGAAGTGAATAAAAAATAGTAAATTTAAAATACTATTTTTTTATTTACTAAATAAAGTAATTTTATTATTTTTATCTATTGATAAAAGAGTTACACTTTCTAAAAGAATTTCTTTTTCTTTTAAATAGTTGGTAAGCCAGTGATAACTTTTTTTGGCTTTTTTTAATTCTTCTTCATTTAAAACACCATCGACAATAATTAAATGATTTAGGGTTTGTTTTTTACTATTTTTCTTAATCGTACTTTTTAAATCATTACTAGTAATCGGTTGGGCTTTTCCTTTTAAAAGAATCGATATATCACCAGAAGGTTCTAAAACAGCACAATCAAGTTCATTAATATCAAAACATCCTTTTAGACGGCAATTTTCTAAAACTTTGGCTACACTCAATTTAGAAGCTTCTAAGTTTTCATAATTAAAATCATTATTTTCAAATAAAACTAATGGCTCTCCATCCATAATTTCTTCTACAGTATGATTATGATAAGAAAGTAGGGAAGAAAGATACCCTATAGCTCCAAAAATAACTAAAGCTAGAATTCCATCATATAAAGGTGTATCTAAACTAATTATTGTGTCCGCTGCTATAGAACCAATCGTAATACTTAAAATATAATCATATAAAGTAAGATTTTTAATTTGTTTTTTACCTAAAAGTTTAACAATTATAAATAAAACTAAAAACATAAGAATAGATCGAATAAGTATTTGCATAAAAATCACCTAGTACTAGTATGTACTTTTTTTAATAAAATTATGTCTTTTTTCTTCCTCTTTTGTCGATTTAAAGGTTTTTTGATTGACAAATTCCCTTTTTTCATGTACTATATCGAGTAATTCTTGTTTTTTTAAAAAAGAGGGGAAATGAAATGAAAAATAATATTAAATCCATTCAACAATACAAGGAAACGAAAGAAGAAAAATCAGCATCTATTTTATTAACGTATTCTAAGTTAATCAATGGAGTTTCTCTTTATGAATTAAATTCTATTGATATACAAAATATTCAAAACTTTTATAGTTATTTAACTTTAGAAGGCGCTAAAGACATGTTTAATGAAGAAGCAACAGCTTTAGCATATGAAGAAATGAAAAATTATGTAGGAAATTATTCTTATTCCATAGAAATTAAAAAAGTTTTTTTACAAACCTATTTAGAATTTATAAAAAGTGATTTAGTACAAACAAAAACCATAAATGATGAAGAAGAAATGCATTTCTTAAAAATGGCATAAAGAAAGTTAAAATAAGACTTTCTTTTTTCTTTGTTGTATAATAAGTTATGAAAAATACTTACTTTAATGTTTCTTTAACGTTTCTTATGTATACTGAAAATGTAAAAAGGAAAATATTAGGTAAAAGTAGAGGTGGTAAGATGAGAATTTTAGTTGTAGAAGATGAAGAGACAATTGCAGAGATTATCGCCACAAAACTAAGAACTGAAAAGTATGAGGTTGATATAAGTTTTGATGGAGAAGATGGTTTATATAATGCTCTTTCTAATATTTATGATTTAATCATTCTTGATATCATGCTACCAAACATAAATGGTTTAGAAATACTAAAAGAGATAAAAGAAAAAGGGATAAATGCTAAAGTCATCCTCTTAACAGCAAAAGCAGAACTTGATGATAAATTAAAATGTTTTGATATGGGAGCAAATGATTATGTAACCAAACCTTTTCATATGGAAGAATTAATTGCTCGAGTAAACAATCAATTAAGAAATACTGAAAATAAAAAAATAAAAGATGTTTTAGAATATAGTGATTTACTATTAAATATAAGAAATTCTACCTTAACTTGTAAAACAACCAATGAATCCATTTCTATACCGTATAGAGAATTTTTATTATTAGAATATTTTATGAATAATAAAGAACAAATTATTGCTAAAGAACAAATTTATGATAAAGTTTGGGGAATGGATACAGATTATGAATCCAACAACTTAGAAGCCTACTTGTCTTTTTTAAGAAAAAAATTAAAAGTAATTGGTTCTAAAGTAAATATAAAAGCGGTTCGTAATTTAGGTTATAAAATGGAGGAATAAAAATATGGAAAATTTAAAGAAGAAAACATTTTTTACTATTTTTGGTTTGATTTCTTTATTTGCTTTTATTTTTGCTATTTTCTTTAATGTTCAAACCTATCATAAGGAATATGTAGAAATAGTAAATAATTTAACAAGAATGAGAAATTTAACTTTAGATAGACATACTCTTTTTGATAAAGAAATGTTACCCATTAGTGATGAAGAACTGCATAATAGAAAAGTAATGGATTATGAAATTTATACTTTTATTTTAAATGATCATAATAGTATTGTGGATCAAATCAGTCATAGTGATAATAGTATTAGTGATGAAATCCTTAAAAAAGCCGAAAGTATTTTAAAGAAAAATAATACAAGCAAAATAAAGATAGGTTTTTTATATGTAGGAAATTATGCTTATAATTTAAATAAAAATAATTCTTTAACTATTATAAAAATAACCGATACTCGAAATATGCTTCTTTTTAATTTATTTATTTCATTATTTTTAATTGGACTTGGAGAAATTTTAATCTTTATGATTTCTAAAAAAATAACAGAATGGATTACAAAACCAGTGGAAATGAGTTTTAATAGAGAAAAAGAATTTGTTGCTAATGCTTCTCATGAACTAAAAACTCCTCTTGCTGTTATGATGGCTAATATTGATTGTTTGGAGGTAACTAAGAAAAATGAAAAATGGATTCATAATTTAAAAAATGAATCGGATCAAATGAGTAATTTAATTACCAAATTATTGGATTTATCTAAATCAGAGTATTTAAAAAAGGAAAATTTTACGGAAAATGATCTTTCTATACTTATTGAAAAAAGAGTATTAACTTTTGAAAGTTTAGCTTATGAAAAAAATGTAACGATAAAAACCAATATCGAAGAAAATATACATTTTCTTTGCTATAAAGAAAGTATGGATGAATTAGTGACCATTTTAATGGATAATGCCATAAGTCATGCTAAAGAAAATAGTGAAGTAAAAGCTAATTTATCAAGTAATAAAGGAGAAATCAAATTCGAAATTATTAATGAAGGTGAACCAATTCTAGAAAGTGAATATGAAAAAATATTTGAAAGATTTTATCGTAGTGATAAAAGTCATAATCGTAAAAGTGGAAGATATGGACTAGGACTTTCAATTGCTAAAAATATTGTTGAAGCTCATAATGGTATTATTAAAGCCTATTCAAAAGATGGCTATACCGTTTTTGAAAGTAAATTTAAAAAAATGAACATTAACCAAAAATAGTTAATGTTTTTTAATGTTTCTTTAATCTTTATTTCTTATGATGATTTTATAAAGAAGGTGAAAAACCAATGAAAGTTTCATAAGAAAAAAATTATAATTATGAAAATAGAAAAATGAGGTGTAAAATATGTCTAAAAATTTAGAAGAAAAAAATTTTAAAAATAAGAAAAAATTAATTTTGGGTATAGTCGTAGGTTTATTGGTATTTATTTTTATCTTTGTAGCTATTTTTTTGTTTATGCAATTTTATTCTAAATTAAATTCTTATATGGAAAATAATGAAAAGGAAAAAATAGAATTAAAATATACAGAAACCAATGATTCTACTAATGAAGGAATTTATATAACAGACGTTTCGAAAGTAGTCGAAAATGTTATGCCCTCTATTGTAGCGATTACTAGTAAAACTTTAATTTCATCTGGACAATATGGTCCAAGCTTTTTTAGAGAAGATCAATATGCAGAAGGGGCAGGCTCTGGAATAATTATTGGTAAATCCAATGAAAAATTAATGATTTTAACCAATAATCATGTAGTGGAAGATGCAAGTGAATTATCAGTTCAATTTATAAATGAAAAAAGTTATGATGCAACTATTGTTGGTCTATCTCAAAGAAAAGATATTGCTGTTATAGCCGTTTCTTTAGATACTTTGGATAGTGAAACATTAAATGAAATTAAAATAGCAACTATGGGTAATTCTAATGAATTAAAAGTAGGAAATGGGATTATTGCTATTGGTAATGCTTTAGGTTATGGACAATCAGTGACTACTGGAGTTGTTAGTGCTTTAAATCGAGAGGTTTCCGTCGATAATTATACAAGTAAAATGATTCAAATTGATGCTGCTATTAATGGAGGAAATAGTGGAGGAGCTCTACTTAATAGTAAAGGAGAGGTTGTTGGTATAAATTCTGCTAAATATTCAAGTAGTGCTACATCTTCTTCGGCTAGTATAGAAGGAATGGGTTTTGCAATTCCTATATCCAATGTTAGTGAACTGATTACATCTCTTATGAATGGTGAAAATGATGAAAGTGTATCTTTAGGAATAGAAGGATATATCATTCGTGATAATAGTAGTTATTCTTATGGAATGCCAACAGGATTTTATGTTTCCAAAATACTTTCAAATAGTAGTGCTGATAAATCGGATTTAGAAATTGGCAATATTATTACAAAAATTAATGATACTACGGTTAGTGAGGTAAGTGATATACAAAAAGTTTTAAATGAATTAAATAAAGGAGATAAAGTAAACTTAACCGTTCGTTATATAAGTGGTCGTGCGTATAAAGAAAAAGAAATTACTGTAACTTTATCATAAAATAAAAAATGTTTAAAGGAGGAAGCTTATGTTTATTTTAAAAAATGCCTGGATTTCAATTAAAAGAAATAAAGGAAGAAATATTTTAATAGGAATTATTATTTTTATTATTGCTTGTGCTTGTACGATTACACTTGCTATTAAAAATACAGCAGGATACTTAATTGATTCTTATAAAAATGCTTATGATAAAGAAGTAAGTATTAGTTTTAATCGAGAAAATATGATGAAAGATTTTGATCCTTCACAAGAAGAGGATAGGGAAAATGCAAGAGAAAAATTTGATACTATTGAAAGTGTAACTATTAGTGATGTAGAATCTTTTGCAGATAGTGAATATATAAAAAGTTACTATTATACCTATAGTGTTGGATTAAATGGCAACAATATTGAAAAAGCGGAAATTACATCCAATCAAGATAGACCAGCAGAATTGAATCATGGAAAAGAAAATAATAGGGCATCAACTGATTTTACGTTAATGGGATATAGTTCACTAGATGCTATGAGTGAATTTATAAGTGGTACTTATACGATGAATGAAATTACCGATAATGCTTGGGAAGTAGCATTTGATGGAAACTATGTCTTTATTAATCAAGAACTTGCAGATTACAATGATTTAGCATTAAATGATAAAATAAAATTAGAAGATGAAGATGGAAACAAATATGAATTTGAAATTATTGGTATATTTAAAGAAAATGAAGAAAATGCAAGCCCTATGTCTATGTTTTCTAATTCCGCCAATACAATTATCACGAATGCAGCATCAGTTACAACCAACAATGAAGATTTAAATGCAACAATAACACCAACATTTCTTATTGATTCTTATGACAACGTAGAAAAATTACAAGAAGAATTTTATGCAAAAGGTTTAGATGAAAACTTTGTTTTGCAAACCAATGAGGAAGAAGCTACCAGTGGTATTGCTAGTATTGAAAATATAAATTCTTTTGCTACAACTTTTTTAACTTTAACTTTACTCATTGGTGGAATTGTTTTATTCATCATTAATATGATTAATATTCGGGAAAGAAAATATGAAATAGGTGTTTTAAGAACAATTGGCATGAGTAAAATAAAACTAACTATGCAATTTGTTTTTGAACTTATCATTGTTGCTTGTATCTCTCTTTTACTTGGTGCAGGAGTCGGTGCCATAAGTTCTAAAGATGTAAGCAATTCCTTACTAGCAAATGAAATAAAAAATAGTAATGAAAGAACAGAAGAAACTTTTAAAAACTTTGGTGGAGAAAATAAAAATGGTGGAATGCCAGAACGTAGAAATAGAGAAGAATTGCAAAAAAAGGGAACACCCGTTGTAGAAGCTTATGACTCTATTGATGCCGTAGTGGATATAAAAGTAGTAGTAGAATTACTTGGTATTGGACTATCACTTGTATTTATAAGTTCAATTGCATCGATGATAAGTATTCAAAGATTTTCACCACTTACCATATTGAAAGAGAGGTCGTAAATGATGAAAAAAGATAGTATTTTAAGTATTCAAAATGCTAGTTATAGATATAAGGATGCGGATAAAAATGATTATGCTTTAAAAAATGTTAATTTTGATTTTGAAGCTGGAAAATTATATGCTATAAGAGGTCGAAGTGGTACAGGAAAAACGACTTTATTATCATTAATTAGTGGCCTTGAAAGATGTGTAGAAGGAGAAATCTTATTTGATGGTAAGAGTCTTAAAAAAATGAATTTAGATAAATATCGTAATCGTGATATTGGAATTGTATTTCAAAGTTATAATTTATTACCATTTATGACAACTCTAGAAAATATTATTCTTTCTATGGATGTAAGTGGTTTAAAAATCAAAAATAAAAAAGAAAAAGCCATTGCATTAATGAAAAAAGTAGGATTAAAAGAATCCTATGCCAATCGTAAAGTATTAAGATTATCTGGAGGAGAACAACAAAGAGTTGCTATAGCTAGAAGCCTATCTTATAATCCTAAAATCATTCTTGCTGATGAACCAACTGGAAATTTGGATAAACAAACCGAAACGGAAATCTTAGAAATATTTAAAAAATTAGCTCATGAAGAAAATAAATGTGTCATTATTGTTACTCATTCACAAAATGTATGTGATAATGTTGATGTAATCTATGATTTAAAAAAAACAAAAGAAAATAAATAATATATTGATAAAAGCAAACATTGGGGTTTGCTTTTTATGTTATAATAAAAAATAGAAGGAAAGAAAAAAATGAAGAATAAAATAAAAGTTATCGTAAGTATTTTAATAGGAATAATTTTACTAGATACTATACAAGCAAAATGTTTAAATCATCGTCCCCTTATCAAAATGACAAAATATGATATAGGAAATGTAGTTAAAAAAGATATAGGAATTTTTGTTTATACTTATCATTTAGCAAGTGGAGAAAAAGTCACCGTTTATCGTTGGGAAAAATATGCTCCTCCAGAAATTCCTAAAGATGAAAATACAAAAGAAGAAAGTGATGAAATGAAAAATATAAAGGTTACCATAAATGATAAAAAGTATGAAGTCATTCTGGAAGAAAATGAAACAGTAAAAGAATTTATAAATTTATTACCACAAGAATTTATGATGGAAGAATTAAATGGAAATGAAAAATATGTTTATATGAATCATTCTTTTACAACCAATGAAAGTAATCCTAAACATATTACTAAAGGAGATATTATGTTGTATAAAAAGAATTGTTTCGTAATCTTTTATAAATCTTTTGATACAAGTTATAGTTATACAAAAATAGGCCATATAAACAATTTAGATGATTTAGAAGATGGTTCTATCACTGCCTATTTTGAAAAATAAATACTCTCAGTTTATGTTCTATACATTTTTTTAAAATTTTTTTAAAATTCTTTTTGAAAGGAGAAAATATGAATCAAGAACGTATTGGTAAATTTATTGCAACTTGTAGAAAAGAAAAAAATTTAACCCAAGAAGAACTAGCAGAAAAACTAGGAGTTACCTCTAAATCTATAAGTCGTTGGGAAAATGGAAAAACCATGCCTGATTATTTGTTCTAAAAAATTTATGTCAAGAATTACAAATAAGTATTAATGAATTTTTTATAGGAGAAAAAATAAAAGAAAAAGATTTTAAAAAGATAGCAGATGATAATTTATTTAGTGCTTTAGAAAATAGTTCATTTACTTTAAAAGAAAAGATAAAATATTATGGAGATAAATGGGATAAAGAACATTTTTTTGAATTAACAATTGCTATGATCATTATTGTTGGTTTTATCATTTTTGGTTTTATAAAAGATAATGGAATACAATATTTATTTATGATTATTGGTTTTATTTATGGAATAGGGGAAAATAATCGCAAACAAGCTTATATAGAGAAAAATGCTTATAAGCAAAAGTAAACCTTTGGTATGTTTAAAAATTTACTTATAATGGTATAGTTCTTCTTGAAAGGAGAAATAAGATGAATCAAGAACAAATTGGAAAATTTATTGCTCAACAAAGAAAAGAAAAAAATTTAACTCAAGAAGAACTAGCAGAAAAATTGGGAATTACCAAAAATGCTGTTAGTAAGTGGGAAAGAGGACTATGTTTAATGGATATGTCTTTATTAAAACCTTTAAGTATTCTTTTAGGAGTTAGTATAAATGAACTACTTGCCGGAGAAAAGATAGAAGAAAAAGATATTGAAAAAAAGAGTGAAGAAAATATTATTAAACTAACAGAATTAGTGAATTTAAAATCTATGAAATATGGAATTATAGGTATGGCTTTATTTTCTATTATTTTAATATTCATTTCTTTTTTTAAAAATGATTCTATGGCTAATATTGTAAGTATGTTATGTGCTTATAATTGTGTTACTTTTTTAAGTCGTTATAAAATAAGAAAAGATAAAAGTGATTTATTTGCAGGTACTTTATTTTTTATTAGTGTTATTTGTAATACAATTGCTTTTATATTTTCTTAATGTTATACTAGGTTTTAAGAAGTGATGTATGTTTATGAAAAAAAGTAGTAAGTATTTATTGATTGGTTTTTTAATTCTTTGCCTAGGAGCTTCGGGATTTTTAAATGTCTATTTATTAAGAGTAAATAAACGAGTAAGAAATTCCGTTGTTTATTCTTTAACAGATGATTTTCTTTTAAATCAAATTATGTTGACAAAAGCAGCAAAGGAAAGTGAAAATTCTACAACAGAATCTACAGAAAAAGAAGGAATAATTCCTTTAGTTGGAGATAAAAAAGGAAATTCTACAGAAGAAGATTTACCAAGTGATTCCAAAGAAATAGTAAGTGTTCCAAAAACAAATCAGTTACCAGATTATCCAAATGGTTGTGAAGCAGCGAGTACAACTATGCTTTTAAACTATTATGGTATTCATATTACGTTAAAAGAATTTATTGATCAATATTTACCAATGCAAGAGGTTTATAATAAAGATGGTTCACGTTTTGGACCAGATCCTTCCCTTTATTATGCAGGAAATCCTGCTAGTGCTAGAAATGGTTGGGGTTGCTATGAACCAGTTATTGAAAATGCCTTAAATAAACTTATTGCAAATAAAAATCTAAATTACCTTAAAGTGCAAAATTTAAATCAAAAACCTTTAAAGGAATTATTTAATTCGACTCCTGTTGTTATATGGATAGCAGATGATTATAGTCAAGCATCTGATTTTGTTCAATGGTATAGTTATGATAAAACGAAAACATATACATATTCTAATAAAACACATGCCGTTGTATTAGTTGGTTATGATATAGACAATTATTACATTGCAGATCCTTTAAAAGAGGAAGAAGTAACAAAAGTAAATCAAAAACAATTGGAAGAAAGTTATGATTCTTTAGGAAGACAAGCTGTTACACTTTATAATAGTAATTATTAAAAAAATAATTCTAAGTTTATTTGCGTTTCTACGGTTTCATTTGACTAGATGGCAAAAAAATGCTAAGATAAGGTCTAAAAAGAAGGGGATTGTATGAAAGAAACAGTGAATAAAGATTGGATTAATGAAGAAAGAGTAAGCTATTTTAATATACTAGAATTTGTTTCTAAAATTAAGTTAAATGATCAAGTTTTATACCATATGGAAGAAACCGGATTAAGTTTTGAAAAATATCTTAAAACATTATTTAATTATTGCAATGAAGATGATTATTCCATTATCTTATATTTACTTGATTTAACAAGTAAAGAATTACAACAATCTTCTTTTTTAGAAACGGATGTTTTACAAGATTCTTACGCTATGCATGATCATTTATTTTTTGATAAATTATCTATAAGTCATGAAAGTATTAAAAATATTCATCGTTTTGTTTGTGAAAAAGAAAATATTCGTTCTTCATTTGATTATCGTAAAACATTAGTGAATGTTGGTGCTTATTCTAATGGTAGTTATCAAGTTTATTGGTATGCACCGGATGCAAAAGATGTAAAAGCTTTTATGACGGATTATATTCATTTTTATAAATATAGTAGTATAGCAGATATTTATAATAATCCTTTTTTAAAAAGTGCTTTAGCACATCTATTATTTGTACGAATTCACCCTTTTGAAGATGGTAATGGTAGAACAGCTCGTATTATTCAAAATATAGCTTTTACAAGTAGAATTAATAAAATATATGGAACTAATTTAAGAATATCTCCAATTAATATTTCTCAAAATATTGTTCTTAATAAATATCGTTATGTAGATATTATTGATCGTATTCATTTTAATTTACAAGATGATAATAATGATATGTTCAATAAATGGTTTGATTTTATATTAAATATGTATGATGAACAATTATATTTTCAAAATACTCAAATTCCTAAATATGAACAAGCTTTTAAAGACTTGCAAACAGTAAAGGATTCAACGGACATAGTAGGTTTAGCTCGTAAATTTAATTTAGATAAATTAAAAAGAATTCAATAACAATTTTTAGGAGAATAGATAGCTAAATTAGCTATTTTTTTTATATTTATTTTAATATATGATTAAATTGGAAAGTCAAAAATGCAAAAGAAGACATATAATGGAACTTTAACAAATAAAACACAAACTAAAAAGATAGATTACTATAACTTAGATATGATATTAGAATAAAAATATTGACAAAATAAAAATGAAATAGTATTATTGTATTATGCAAGTAATATAGTTAGGAAAGGAGATAATTATGGATTCTATTTTTGATAATGAAAGACCAATTTATATTCAATTAGTTGAAATAATAAGAGTTTGGATTGTTTCTGGTAAATTTCAAAAAGGACAAAAAATACCTTCTGTAAGAGAGCTAGCACTTATGATGAAGGTAAATCCTAATACAATGCAAAAAGCATTAGTAGAATTAGAAAATGAAAACTTAATTTATACAGAAAGAACAAATGGAAAATATGTAACAAAAGATGAAAAAGAGATAGAAAAAGTAAAAAAAGAATTGGCTAAAGAAAAAGTAAATAATTATCTTAATAGCATGAATGATATAGGTATATCCTATGAAGAAGCAATAAAATACTTGCAAGAATTAGGAGGTAAAAAATGGAATTAGTTAAATGTAATAATTTGTGTAAAAAATTTGATAACAAACAAGTTCTAAACAATATTAATTTAAGTCTTCCCAAAGGAAAAATTATAGGGTTGCTTGGAAAAAATGGTATGGGTAAAACAACTCTTATAAAACTTATGAATGATTTATTAACTCCAACAAGTGGAGAGGTATTGATTAACGGAGAAAAACCATCTG
>CANRCV010000014.1 GCA_947629205.1 uncultured Bacilli bacterium | reverse complement strand
CATTAGAACCACATACCAGTGTAGAACATAGTTTAAGATTATGGTTAGATATAAATGCTGGGAATGATGCCCAAAATAAAACATTTAAAAGTAAAATAATAATAGATGCAACACAAAATCAAGTAGCCGTTTACTCAGAGCCAATCTTACATGGAGCAGATCCTATATTAGATGAAGAAGGAAAATTAGTACCAGTAAAGATTGATAAAGACAACGGAACAGTAACCAAAGCTGATGTAACAGAAGAGTGGTACAACTATAAAAACAAAGAGTGGGCGAATGCAGTCATTCTAACAGAAAATGGAAAAAGTAAAAATTATCAAAATAATGCAGAAATAGATGAAAATGATATAGAAAGTTATTTTGTATGGATACCAAAGTATCGATATAAAATATTTGATATGGGAAATACTTACACAGGAACAACCAGTGTTCAATCTGGTAAAGTACAACAAATAGAAATCGAATTTGGACTAGTAAATACAACCGATGATGAAAGTATTGAAAATCATAAAGAATGTGCATCACCAAATAAAAGTGGAGCAGATGGACAATGCAATGTAGGAGATTGGATGACACATCCAGCATTTATTGCCTTTGATACAAATGGATTTTGGGTAGGAAAGTTTATAACGGGATATAAAGATGCAAGTAGTGCTGCTAATGCTCAAAAAAACGAAACGACAACAAGTGGTGAAAATAGTAAAGTCATCATTAAGCCAAATGTGTATAGTTGGAGATATATAAATATTAAAAATGCTTTTGATGCCAGTTATTACTATCAAAGAAGCTTAGATAGTCACATGATGAAAAATACAGAATGGGGAGCAGTTGCCTATCTATCACATTCCAAGTACGGAACCTGTAATAATAATCAATGTACTGAGGTAAGACTAAATAATAACAGTGGATATGTTACTGGGTATGCTGCTAAAAATGTACCTACAGCTGGAGCTAACAGTTATAATAACTATGAAAGTAAAGCCCCTACACAAGATGGAACCTATACTATAAATTACAAAAATCCAGATAGTAAAGTTGCAAGTACAACTGGAAACTATACAGGTATTTATGATATGAGTGGTAATTCATGGGAATATGTCATGGGATTAATAAAAGGATCAAATAATAGTGGTTTTACATTTGCTACAGATAGTGGATTTACTGCTAGTATGTTTCCATTTACAAATGAAGAAGGAAATTCAAAATATTATGATCTCTATGATTATGGAACAGATCAGGCTCATTGGAATCGAAGAATTTTAGGAGATGCAACTGGAGAATTAGGACCAACTGGATCAAGTAGTGGTAGAGTTATTTCTTCATGGTATAATGATAATGCTTGGTTTGCGGATAATACTGCTCCTTGGTTTGGCCGTGGTGGATCTGCTCAAAATGGAACTGAATCTGGTATCTTTGCTTTTTATCCTCCTAATTATAGAATACATGATGGCCTTGGTTTTCGTGTCGTTCTTGCACCAAAAGGTAATCTATCATGATCAATTTAAAAGAAATAAGAAAAAGTTGTGGGCTTACGCAAAAAGAACTTGCAAGAAAAGTAGGACTTACGCAACAACAATACTCCAGATATGAAACCAATACCAATAAAATAACCTTAGAAATGTTTTTAAAAATTATAAAAATTTGTCATTTAAAAATAGAAATTATAAAAGAAAAAATTTAGTTTTTGGTGAACTAAATTTTTTTGTGTCAATTTTTATAAAAAATGTAATTTTTCTATTTACATTTGGGGAGTAATCGTGTAATATAATGGTAGACAGTGGTACAATGTGGAGGAAAGTGGGAGATTAAAATGTTTATGGGTGAGTATCATCATTCAATTGATGACAAATCAAGACTCGTGCTTCCTTCTAAGTTTAGGAACGCCTTAGGAGAAAGATTCGTTATTGCACGTGGCTTTGAAAAATGCTTATATGTCTATCCCATGAAAGAATGGGAACGATTAGAAGCAATTTTAAAAACTCTACCTTTCACAAAAAAAGACGCCCGTACATTTATAAGAACCTTCTTTTCTGGAGCCACTGAATGTGAGTTTGACCGTCAAGGTAGAACTTGCTTGACCTCCCCACTAGTTAGCTATGCTGGCTTAACGAAAGAATGCATTATTATTGGTGCTAATGATCGAGTTGAAATATGGGATAAACTAGCTTGGGAAGAATTTATGAATGCCAATAGTGAAAAACTAGCCGATATTGCTGAAAACTTATTTATGGATGTGAACTTTTAATGAAACATTATAGTGTACTTTTAAAAGAAAGTTTAGACAATTTAAACATCAAAGAAGATGGCATTTATGTGGATGGTACTCTTGGCTTAGCAGGGCATAGTAAAAATATTTTAAAGAAATGTCCTAAAGGTTTCTTATATGCATTTGATAAAGATGAAGAAGCCATTTTATACGCAAAAAATCTTTTAGATGAGGTTGGTTCTAATTTTAAAATCTTTCATAGTGATTTTGCTCAAATGAAAGAATGTTTAAAAGAAGAAGGAATTTCAAAAGTAGATGGTATTTTATTTGACTTAGGGGTTTCTAGTCCCCAAATTGATACGCAAGAAAGAGGATTTTCCTTTATGCATAGTGGACCTTTAGATATGCGTATGGATAAAACTCAAAAAATAAGTGCCAAAGAGATTGTAAATTCCTATAGTGAAAAAGAATTAAGTACTTTATTTTTTACTTATGGAGAAGAACCAAAGAGTAAGAAAATTGCATTCGAAATTGTAAAAGAACGAGAAAAGAAACCTATTTTAAAAACAGATGAACTGGTAGAGATCATAAAACAAGCTGTAGGAACAAAATATTTTTATGAGAAACATCCAGAAAGACAAATATTTCAAGCTATACGAATTGAGGTCAACAATGAATTAAAAGATTTAGAAAATGTTTTACCCGATGCGATTTCTTTATTAAAAAAAGGTGGAAGGTTATGTGTAATTACTTTTCATTCCTTAGAAGATCGTATCGTTAAAAAAATATTTAAAGAGTATAGTGAGGTTAATGAGATGGTAAAAGGATTACCCGATATTCCTTTAGAGTATCAACCAACGATTACTCTTATAAATAAAAAGCCCATTGTGGCAAGTTTAGAAGAAATAAATGAAAATACTAGAAGCAAAAGTGCTAAGATGCGTGTTATAGAAAAGGTGATAGAATGAAAAAAAATCGTAGTCAAAATGTTAAAATGGTAAAAGGAGAAAAATTTATTTATATTCTTCTTGTTTTATTAGTGATTGCTGTGCCTATTTCTAATGTATTTACAAAAGCACTTTTATCAGAGTCTAATATTGAGTTAGAACAATTAAAAAATAAAATTACCAGTCAAGAAAATTTAAATGAGAGTTTAAGTATGCAAATTAATGAACTTGCATCTTTAGATAAGATACAAGAGGTTGCAAAAGAGAATGGTTTAACTTATAATTATAATGTAAAAGTTGTAAGTAACCATTAAAAAGAGGAGACGCATTATGAAAAGAAGGAATAGTATAAGATTAAATGTAAGATTGATTTTACTTATCGTTTCTTTCTTTTTTTTGGCAATTATTTTACAATTGGTTCATGTAGCAACCTCTCAAAAAGTAGATGGAATTGATTTACAAGCCTTTGCTAGTAATCGAAATACCGAGAAAAAAACTATTTATGCTTCTCGTGGAGGTATTTATTATGCTGATGGAGAAGAATTAGCTATTGATGTTAATTCATATACAGTTATTGCTTATTTAGAAAGTAGTCGTACAACGGATCCAGAAAACCCTCAACATGTCGTCGATAAAGAAACTACGGCTCAAAAATTAAGTCCTATTTTAAAAATAGAAGAAAAGAAATTATTAGAAATGTTAAATAAAGAAAATCGTTATCAAGTAGAGTTAAAAAGAGGAATTACGGAAAATGATAAATTGGTGATTGAAGCTTTAGAATTACCTGGAATTGATTTTATTAAAGGAGTAAAAAGGTATTATCCAAATAAAAACTATGCTTCTTATATTCTTGGATATGCTAAAGCAAATGATGAAGGCCAAATCAATGGAGAAATGGGATTAGAACTTTATTATAATGATATTTTAAAAGGAAAAGATGGTTCTTTAACGTATCAAAAAGATGCTTATGGTTATCAAATTCCTAATACTCCTGTTATAGAAGATAAAAGTGAAAGTGGAAAAAGCTTGTATTTAACATTAAATAGTGATATTCAACATTTACTTGAAAATGCTATTAGTAATTTAAAAAATAATTATACTTATGACTGGGCGACTCTTACAATTATGAATGCTAAAACAGGAGCTATTTTAGGAAGTGCTAGTTCTCCAACATTTGATTTAAATACCAGAGAAGATTTACAAAGTTATTTAAATCCTCTTGTTTCTTTTCAATATGAACCGGGTTCTGTTATGAAGATATTTTCCTTTATGGATGCCATTGAAAGTGGTAAATATGATGGAACAGAACAATATAAATCTGGTTCGATAACATTAACAGATGGTACAAAGATTAATGATTATAATGATGGAAAAGGTTGGGGAATGATTGATTTTGATACCGGATTTGTTCATTCTAGTAATGTTGCTGCGACTAAAATATCTCAAAAATTAGGAGCTACAAATCTAAGAACCTTTTATGAAACATTAGGATTTGGTGTTCCAACAGGTATTGAACTTCCTAATGAAGCAGAAGGAAAAATTACCTTTACTTATGAAAGTGAGGTAGCAACAGCTGCTTTTGGTCAAGGAATTACGGTTACTCCTATTCAAATGTTACAAGCTTTAACGGTTCTTGCTAATGATGGAGTTATGATTAAACCTTATTTAGTAGAAAAAATTGTTGATGAAAATGGTAGTACGATAGAAGAACATAATCGTACAGAAGTTGCTAAAGTGGCGAGTAAAGAAACCATTGAAAAAATGAGACAACTGATGCATGATGTTGTTTATGGAATTGAGAAAAACAATCATTTATTTGCACCAGACAATATGACCGTTATTGGAAAAACCGGAACGGCTCAAATAGCTAGTCCTAAAGGTGGGTATTTAAGTGGAAAATATGATTATATTAAAAGTTTTGCTGGTTTATTTCCTTATGAAGATCCCGAATACATTGTCTTTATTTCCATTAAACAATTAGTTGGGGCTACTACAGATGTTGCTAAAGTTGTGAATCAAGTCATCTCTGAGTCTGCTAAAGCTCTAAATATAGTAGAAGCAACCAGTGATGAAGATCAAAGTAAAATTGTTGCTTTATCCAGTTATATTTCTAAACAAGTTACTACAACAGAAGAAAAATTAAAAAATTTAGGAGTAACACCAATTGTGATTGGCAATGGAAAATATATTATTAATCAGTATCCATTAAATAATGAAAATGTGTTATTAAAAACCAAAGTCTTTTTACTAACCAATGATACAACTTATAAAATGCCTGATGTAATTGGTTGGACAACAAGTGAAATCGTTCAATTTTGTAATTTAATGGGAATGAGTTATGAATTAAATGGGTATGGAAGAGTAAAAAGTATTAGTGTTGCTCCCGGAGAGGTTATTGATAAATCAACTCTTTTATCTATTAATTTAGAGTAATACAATTGTAATTTATAAAGAATTTTGTTAAAATTATAGAATAAAGAGGTGAAGATATGAACATAGATATTTATAATAAAGATGTAGCTGGTTTTCAACTTAAAATAAACTCTTTAGAAAAAGATATCATGAATGGAACGTTAAAAATAGAATCCATTGATGATTTTCGTCGTCTTTATGAGCAAGTGGATGGCTATTTAAAAGAGTATACCGAAATTTATAATCGTATTCCTAATTCTGTTACCCAAAAGAAATTAGTAGAATTTTTAGAAAATGAAAATGATTTTTTAGTCTTATTTGTGGAACTTTTAAATCATTTAAATCGATATTACCAAGAAGGAAAGTTTTTTGATACTTATGAAATTCAAAAAGAATGGGAAGATGTAAAAACGATTATAGAGTATCATCATATCAATCGCAATATGGATTCTTCTATTATCCATTCTAAAACGGAAACAATAGAAGATTTACAAAAATTAGAAAGTCAAATGGATGAAAAACAAAAATTAAGTGAAGAAGCTTTCAATCGTATAAAAAATTTAAATGAGCAAAATCCATGGAATACAGAAGCTTTAAAAGAGTTTTATAAAAAAGATCAAGAAAAAATACAAAGTGTCCAAGAAAAACTAAAAAAACAAGCAAATGAGGCTTTTAAAGCAATTGATTCTTTATATAATGCCTTTGTAAGTGAAGAAGAGATGAAAGAAGAGGCAAACGAAGAATTAATTGAAGAGGCACCACTAAAAATAGATACCAAAGATTTAAGATTAGATGAGGTTTACTTAAATTCTTTATCTTATCCTTTAAAAATAGATTATTTAAAATTATTATTAGAAAATTTAGAAAAAGTTAAAGGAAAAAAAGTAAGATTAAAATTTAGAGGAGAGGTAAAAACCATTGCTCGTAGTGTAGAAGGAAAATGGTTAAAATGCCAATCTAAATTAACGGAAATTAAAAGAGAATATGAAGAGGAATTAAAAAAAGAACAAGAAGAAATTTCAACGCAAAAAGAAGAGGAATATGCTCTTCTTTACCAAAAGTTTAAAACAACAGAAAAAGAATTATTTACGTTAACAGATGCTTCTTTAAGTCGATTAAATACAGCAGATGTTATAGCAGTTGCCACCTTTAATAAAGAACCTTTATATGTTTTAAAAACCGATTTAGAAAAATTTAATAAACTATTTGTATCGTATAAACAAGAACAACATGCTCTAAGTGCTTGTGCGAAAGAAAATGATATTGATATATTAGATAGTGAAAAGAAAATTGAAAATTTAGAAATTTTACAAAATGAATTATATGGAGATATTCGAGCTTTACAACAAGAAACTCCTAACACGGAAAGACAAGAAAAAATAAAAGAATTAAAAAAGAAATTGTATCGTTTGAATAAAGGAAAAAGATTTGCTTTAAAAGCCAATATTAAAGTATTTTTAAAAACGTTATCTATTTCGAGTGATATCAAAAGTTATTTAGAACAAGTGGTAGAAGAACCAAATACCCTTACAACTATTAATGCTTTAACGGAAGAAGAGAAAGTACAATACGCCCAATCTTTGTTACAAGAAACGGATGCTTATATAGAAAAAGAAACCAAAGAACCAACCTCTTTATTAAAAGAGCAAATGGAAAAAGTAAAAGAAAAAGTAAATGCTCTGCCTAAAAAGAATGCTTGGAAACAAAAAATAAAAGAGGTTAGGGAATCTAAAAATAAAAAAGCTTTACAAATAGCTATTTCTGGTGCTGCCGTATTTAGTGCAGTGACTTTAGGAATTACGGCTTTTACTGCTCAAAAAGATACACCAATAAAAAATACCAAAAGTATTGAAACAACGTATGAATTTCATAACAATTTAAATGATTTAACAAAAGAAGAAAAACAAGTAAATTCTGTTTTAAAAGAAGCTTCTATTACAGATTTAACGGATTTATTTGCCAACCAAAAAGAAGAGGATGAAACAAAAAGTACTACTGTAGTTGATGAAAGTACTCAAGAAAATAAAGAACAAACAACGGCATTTGAAGAAGAAATAAAGAAAAGTTTAGAAGAAAGTATACCAACATATTATGATTTTGGAGATACTTTTAAAACCGATGGTCCAGTTTATGAAACGGCTTTTGATGTTGCACATCAAGAAAATGAAAAAATGCCTTATTTTGATAATGAAAGCTTACATGAAATAGAAGGAATTGTCTATGAATATAATGGGGAAATTATTACGATTAAAAATACAGAAAAGGATGCTGAAGCAACAAAAACAGCTTTAGAAAATAATGGAGCAAAACAAGTTGGTTTCTTAACAAAAAATGAACATAGTCATTCAAGTGGTTATGAAGGCTATTTTAGTAATCAAGATGATTTACAAAGGGGTGGAAGATAATGGAAAAAATCGAATTATATAAAATTTTAACCATTGAACAAGAGGATGGCACGGATAAAAATTATACAGTAGCCAATAAGTTAGTATATAATAACACCACCTATTTATATTTAATTGAGGTTGATCAAGAAGAAAATTTAATTGAAAATAACCAAATGCTTGCTAAAGTAGTTGAACATAATCAAGAACAATATGTTGAAAAAATTACCGAGGAAGCGGAATTAAAAGAGGTAGCTAAGTTATTCTTTGAATTATTTAAAGAAAGTATGGATGAGAGTACAATAAAATAGGTATGAATGTGTTCCTTTTAAAATAAAATATAGAAAGGAGCACATTTTTTATGTTTTTAAATCATATTCATATTCGTATGCGTATTATCTTTGTAGTAGTAGTTGTATTTTTGTTGGTGGTTATTGTAAGAGTGTTTTATATTCAAGTGTTTCAATATGACCGATTAAGTTCTCTTGCTCAATCTTTATGGAGTCGGGAATTACCGATTACAGCAGATCGTGGAGAAATAAGAGATCGTAATGGAAAAGTACTTGCTACTAATATAACTACAACTTCTTTAGTACTGATTCCAAATCAAATTAAAAATAAAGAAGAGGTTGCTCAAAAACTGGCAGAAATCTTAAATGTTGATTATGAAGAAATGTATAAACATGTTAGTAAAAAAACATCGATTGAACGTGTTCATCCAGAAGGAAGACAACTTTCATATGAATTAGCAGAACAAATCAATAATTTAAATTATGATGGAGTTTACTTAGTAAAAGAAAGTAAACGCTATTATCCTTATGAAAATGTGCTTTCTCATGTTTTAGGGTATGTTGGTATTGATAATCAAGGATTATCAGGAATTGAGTTAAATTATGATGCGTATTTAACTGGAGAAAACGGAGCCATTAAATATTTTTCGGATGGAAAAGGAAATCGTCTTTCTCTTACGGAAATTTATGAAGAACCACAAAATGGAATCAATATTGATTTAACAATCGATATTGATTTACAATTAGCTGTAGAAAATGAATTAGATAATGTGATGAATAAATATAATCCGGAACAAGCCCTCATTATGGCTATGAATCCCAAAACTGGGGAAATTCTTGCCATGTCTAGTCGTCCTAATTTTAATCCTAATCAATATCAATTAGCACCTGTAGAGGTTATTAATCGTAATTTACCAATATGGATGACTTATGAACCTGGTTCGACGTTTAAAGTTATTACTTTAGCTGCTTCGTTAGAAGAAAAAACGGTTAATCTTTTTAATGATAATTATTATGATGGAGGATCGATTACTGTAGAAGGAGCCCGTATTAAATGTTGGAAATCAGGAGGTCATGGAGCAGAGACATTCTTACAAGTCGTTGAAAATTCTTGTAATCCCGGATTTGTTGTCATGGGCCAAAAACTAGGAGCAGAACGATTACTTAAATATATTCAAAGTTTTGGTTTTGGTAAGAAAAGTGGAATTGATTTAAATGGAGAAGCCAGTGGAATTTTATTTTCATTGGATCAAATGGGACCGGTAGAACTAGCAACTACAAGTTTTGGGCAAGGAATTAGTGTAACTCCTATTCAACAAGTAAGAGCTGTCTCTGCTGCTGTAAATGGTGGTATTTTACATACGCCTTATATTGTTTCTAAAATGACCGAACCAGAAACGAATAGTGTGATTAAACTATTTCATCCAGATGAAGGGGTAAGAGTCATTAGTGAAGATACAAGTAAAATGGTAAGATATGCACTAGAAAGTGTTGTTGCCAATGGTTCTGGTAAAAACGCTTATATTGAAAATTATCGTATTGGTGGAAAAACAGGAACGGCCCAAAAAGTAAAAGATGGAGCTTATATGGTAGGAAATTATATTTTATCTTTTATGAGTTTTATGCCTGCAGATGATCCAGAAATTGTGGTGTATGTTGCTATTGATAATCCAAAAGGGGTTACCCAATACGGAGGAGTTGTATCTGCACCCATTGCTAAAAATGTTTTTAAAACCGCCATAGAACTTTATGGTTTTCCTAAAACCAATGAAGGAATGCCTAGAGAATATACTTGGTTGGATAAAAAATATACGATGCTTCCAGATGTTGTTGGAAAAACATTAGAAGAAGCTAAAAAAGAATTAAAAGGCTTTAAAATTGTTACCTCTGGAGAAGGAGACAAAGTCATTTATCAAAGTCCAGAAGGAAATTATTATGCAGAAGAAGGTAGTACAATTTCTTTAATGTTGTCTAACTAATGTCAATTTTACAAACGAGTTTTTAAACTTTAGGAAAAATAGTGTATAATTTGAATTATGAGGTGAAATCAATGTTAATATTAGCAAAAGCAGCTATGGCCATTATGTTAGGATTTGTCATAGCAATGGTTTTTGGCTTTTTCTTTGTACGTTTTGCAAAAAAGAAAAATCTAGGTCAAAATGTAAGTCTTACAGTAGGAGAAAGACATATCAAAAAAAATGGAACACCAACTATGGGTGGAATTATCTTTATTTTTCCCGTTCTTCTTTCTTTATTTTTACTGTATATAAGAGGAAGTATTACCTTAAGTCATAATTTACTTATTTTAGTTTTTGTCTTTGTTGCTTATGCTTTACTTGGTTTTGCAGATGACTATTTAAAAATGAAATATAAGAATAATGCTGGAATTAGTATTACAACGAAATTTCTTATTCAAATGGGAATTGCTCTTGTCTTTTTCTATATCTTTATGAAAAATGGTGGAGAACCTGTTTTATGGATTACCTCTATTGGAATTACCATTCCTATGGGTTGGTTTTTTGGTATTTTTATTTTACTTGTTTTAGTAGGAACATCAAATGCTGTAAATTTAACAGATGGTTTAGATGGACTTGCTGGAGGATTATCAGCTATTGCTTTTTTAGCTTTTGGTATTATTGCATGGAATACTGGATGGATGCAAGGCTATGAAGAGGTTGCTATTTTCTGTTTCTTATTAGTGGGAAGTTTACTTGGTTTTCTACTTTATAATACCCATCCAGCTAAAATCTTTATGGGAGATTTAGGAAGTCTTGCTTTAGGAGGAGCTTTAGCAACAGTTGCTATTATTACTCGACATGAACTTTCTTTAGTTTTAGTAGGTGGTGTATTTGTTGTAGAAACAATTTCTAGTTTTGTTCAAATTATAGCCATTACCAAGTTTCATAAAAAAGTTTTTAAAATGGCACCTTTACATCATCATTTTGAACAACTTGGTTGGGCAGAGACCGATATTGTAAAATTTTTCTGGGTTATTGGTTTTTTACTTGCCATGGCTGCTATTACTTATGGTGTATGGATATAAGAAATTATATCTTTTTTTATTTTCAAAAATAGTTTATAATGGAATTAGCATAGGAGGAAAGAAAAATGAAGAAGAAAAATAAAAACCTCCCAACTCTAGATTCTAGTCTGGGGGGGGGGTATATTAGATAATCATAAACCTAGATTAGAAAGATATATCAAAAATAAAAAACAAAAACGAATTTTAATAGGAACAATAATAGGACTTGTAGTATTAATTGGTGGTATAACACTATACCGCACTTTTGCTATGTATAAAACAGAGAAATCTTTTGATGTCATCCAAGGAAAAGTACCAAATTTTAGAACCATCTATAAAGAAGATTTATTACATGGTGCTGATCCAGTTCTTAGTGAAGATTTAGTACCCGTCATAATAAATGAAGAGAATGGAACAGTGAAAAAAGCCGCTTTAAATGAAGAGTGGTATAAATATGAAAATAAAAAGTGGGCGAATGCAGTCATATTAACAGAAGAAGGAAAAAATAAAAATTATCAAAATAATCAAACGATAAATGAAAGTGATATTGAAAGTTATTTTGTGTGGATTCCAAAGTATAGTTATAAGTTGTTTGATGATAAAATGGGTAAATATACAGTTGCAACACAAATTGATGCAACAAAGCAAAATAAAGCTATAGAAATTGAATTTGGACTTGTAAATACAACAGATGATGAAAGCAATGAAAATCATAAGGAATGTGCTACCCCGATGCTTACTAATAATGTTCAAGGAGAATCAAGTGGAAATGGTGATTGTTCAAAAGATGAATGGATGACACATCCAGCTTTCTTAGCTTTTAATACAAATGGGCTTTGGGTAGGAAAGTTTGAAACGGGATATTTACAAAATAACGATTTAAGTACAACAGATACTTGGACACTTGCTGCTTCTTCAAAAAATGAAAAAGATTCCTCTAAAATTATTGTTAAACCAAATGTATATGCATGGAGAGGATTAACTATTGGGAATGCTTTTAAAAGTGCAAAAGAATATAAGGAACTATTAAATAGTCACATGATTAAAAATACCGAGTGGGGTGCTGTTGCGTATTTAACGCAAAGTATTTATGGAAGATGTGAAAATGAAAATAGTTGTAGTGAGGTAATGTTAAACAATAGTACTTATTTGACGGGATATGGAGCAAAAGAGGCACCCACAACTGGACAAGGTTCTTACAACAACTATGAAACTCCAAGCAAATTAGGTGTAGATGGTCAAAAAACATTAAATTATAATAATAAGTTGAGTACCAATGCAAGTACAACTGGGAACTATACTGGTATTTATGATATGAATGGTAGTGCTTGGGAATACACAGCAAGTGTAATGCTTAATAATACAAATACAGCACCCTTGTACGAATCAAGTGGTTTAAATGCTACGGATTTAAGTGATGAAAAATATTATGATGTTTATAACTATAATAATCCAACTGCAACATCAGGTGCATATAGTTTGAGAATACTTGGTGATGCAACAGGAGAAATGGGACCTTTTGGGGATAAATGGAGTGTAGGAAGATTTAGTTCCTATTATACAGATTGGATGATGTTTGTTATCTATAATAGTAGTTATCATTATAGTTGGTTTATGAGAGGCGGAGAACATCGCTATGGAACGTATTCTGGGATATTTACCTCAATAGGTTGGAATGGATCTGCTGGAAGCGATAATCCATGTCGTGGTTTCCGTGTTGTCTTAGCTCCAAAAAGTGTTACTACTTAATTGAAATAAAAGTGTAAATAGATAGACATATTTAAGCTTTAAATTTTACAAAAAATATGTAAAATTTAAAGTTTTTTTCATTTTTTTAAAAAAATTTCATTCAAAAAAAAGGAAATTACAAATTTACGGTGTAAATATATTAGTAGGAGGCAATAAATGAAAAAAAATGTAATCGTAAGACAACAGGATTTACAAGATTGTGGAGTTTGTTCTTTACTTTCTATCATTAAATACTATGGCGGATATATTCCACTTGAAAAATTACGATTGGATACGCATACGTCATTGGAGGGGACAACTGCTTATCATTTAGTAAAGACAGCTAGAAATTATGGATTTGATGCTAGTGGTATGAAATTAGAAAATCTTAAAGAACTCGAAAATACAATTTTGCCAGTTATAGCACATGTAGAAATCAATCATTTAAATCACTTTTTAGTCATTTATAAAATAAGTTCTATCGAGCTTACGGTAATGGATCCTGCAAAAGGAATGGTGAAAATACCTCGAAATGATTTTGAATCTATTTGGTCCGGAGTCATCCTTCTTCTTTATCCTAAACACCCACTACCTAAAATACTCAATGAAAACCATTTGATGCAAATGATTTTAGAGGTTTTTAAAAGTTCTAAGAAAACCATGATACAAATTGTATCTCTAACGGCGATTCTTACTTGTATCACCATATTCACAAGTTTTTACTTTAAAATTGGTTTAAATTTTATTACGGAATATGAAGGAAAAAATATATTACTTTATCTATTCTTCTTCTTCGCATCCTTATTTGGATTTAAGATAATATTAACCTACTTACGTAATTATTTTAAAACCTATTTAAATAAAAATTTAGATGGATACTTATATTATCATTTTTTACATCATTTATTTTCGCTTCCTAATTATTTTGTAAAAGATAGAACAACAGGGGAAATTATGGTTCGTCTAAAAGAACTCGAAGAAATGAAAAATGTCTTTACAGAACTTTTTATGACCATATTCCTCGATTCTATCTTAGCTTTTAGTGTTGGAATTCTTCTATTTCACATTGAGAAAAAACTCTTTTTCCTTCTTTGTTTATTTGTGCTTCTTTATGTGATTTTTGGAGGAATTGTGGGCAAGATTATTTATAAGAAAGCTTTTTCCCTTAATGAAGCAGAGGTGAATTTTGAATCGAAAGTGATTGAACAAGTCGATTCAATGATTACACTTAAAAATTTAAATCTGTTTTCCATTTTATTTCAAAAAATTGAAATGCATTTATTTAAATATTTAAATGAGTCATATGATTTAAATCAATGTGTGACTTTAACAAATTCTATCTCTAATTTTTTAGAGGAAATGCTAAATTTTTGCATTATCACTTTTGGTTTAGTTGAAATCTTACATCATAATTGTACTTTGATTAATCTAGTAACATTTGAAAGTTTACTTGTTTTCTTCTTCACTCCTTTCAAATCCATTATCAATTTATTACCAAGTTATAATTATGTAAAAGTAGGAATTACCAAGATTAATGATTTTTATCAAATTCCAGAAGAACAAACCAAAATTGGACTTACCGAGTTTAAAAATGGTGATATTGTTGTAGAGAATTTAAATTTTTCTTACAATGATTTTACGCAAATATTTCATGATTTTCACTTAGAAATTAAAGAGAATACTTGTGTTCTTTTTAAAGGAAAAAGTGGTTGTGGAAAAAGTACGTTATGTCAAATCTTATGTCGTTTAATCGAAGTCAATCAACATAATATTAAAATAGGGAATGTTCATTTAAACGATTATAGTTTGGATACGATACGAAAAAATATTACTTATGTAAGTCAAAAAGAATGTTTAATGCAAGATACGATTAAAAATAATATCCTTTTAGAACGAAAAATGGATGAAGAACGATTTAGAAAAGTTGTTGAAATTTGTGAAATTGAAAGCATTGTGGAAAATAAACCAATGCGTTATGAAACTTTTTTAATGAAAGATTCAACCAATATTTCCGGAGGAGAAAAACAACGTATTATTTTAGCAAGAGCTTTATTAAATGATTTTTCCATTCTTATTTTGGATGAAGCATTAAGTGAGGTCAATAGCGAGTTAGAAATAAGCATTATTAAGAAATTAAAAGCCTATTTTAAAGAAAAAACAATTATATATGTTAGTCATAAAAAACACGATCGTTATTTTGATGTTGTGTATGATTTTGGAGAGTTACAATGCAAGAATACTTAAAATATAATTATTATCGGTATATGCATTTAGATGAACATCGATTCTTGGTGTTATCAGGAATATTTCTTATTGCACTTATAAGTATTTGTATGTATTCCATGCAAAAACAAACAACCAAAGTTTACGAAACAACCGCCCAGATGGAATGCCAAGAAGAATGTTTATTAGAATTTTATTATCCTAGTAATCAAGCATTTGTTTATGACTATATACGTATTAATGAAAAAAAATTTGAAATAGAAGCCGTTTTCTTTGGAGATGCAATGTTAGATAGTTCTAATAATGCCATTCAAAATATCAAACTAAAAGTAAAAGAATATCAAGGGAATCCTCAAGAATTTGTGCAATTACAAATTTATCAAAACAAAGAAAAATTCTTAACAAAAATATTTAAAATAATTAAAGAAAGGTGAATTACATGATTTTAAAAGAACAAGAATTAAATGAAATTAAAGGTGGAGGTCTTTCTCTATCTGTACTTGCCGCTATTGGAGCAGTTGGTATTTTAGTAGTAGGGATTATAGATGGAATTCTAAGACCTTTAAAATGTAATTAAGGAGGTATTTATGGTTTTAAAAGATGTACAATTATTTGAAATCAAAGGTGGTATTAGTACAACTTTGATTAATTCAGTAGCCCGTATGATTAATACGATATTAGATTTAGGAAGAACAATTGGTTCTGCTATTCGAAGAATTTATTCTAAAAATTATTGTTAACTTGCGAAATACATAAAAGTAAGCTATAATAATCGTAAGAATAAAGGAGGAACAGATATGAAGAATAACAATAAAGGTTTTATTGCCATTTCTTTAATCTATTCCTTTTTTTTAGTGTTTTTAATTACTTTACTTTCCATTGTAACAAGTTATGCTCAAAATCGTATTTTACTGAAAAATATAAAAGAAGAAACCCAAAAGTATTTAGATGGATTAGCACAGTTTAATCCAGTGAATGCCCTTGAAAATAGAGAGTATACGAAAGGAGAACTTATTACTTTTGGAAATGAAACTTGGCAAGTTTTAGAAGATGGTCAAAACGAAGAAAATGAGTATGTCCTTCTTCTTTTAAATCGTGATTTTACTGAAGAAGAAATAAAAATAATGGTGGATCAATTAGAGTTAACAGATGCTACTGAAGAAAATAAAGTTCGTATGTGTTTAAATTCTTATCATGCATCGGTTTGTAACTATAAAGATGCTTATACGTATAATGGATATACTTGGCAAACAAGTATTGTAAGAAGAATTATTGAAGATTGGTTTAACAAAAATGCCGTTTTCCAAAAAGGAGTTGCAACAGGGAATATCATGCTTATGAATTCAATAGAAACAGAAGAAAATGCTTCCTTTTATTCTTCTTATATTCGTATACCTACAGAAAATGAATATGCTTTAATTGATGATACCGTAAAAGATACCATTTGGTATTTAACAGCAGGTACGATTGAAAATGGTCAAAGTAACATTCAGGTTGGAAATGAAAAAAGTGTTCTTGCTCATGATACTTTAAGAACCATACGTCCCGTTATTCAAGTTAAAAAAAGAACTAGTTAAAAGCATTTAAAAGTTGGACAATTAAAAAACTAACAATTAATAAAGCAACATAAATAAGAAGGGCTTTACTTTGAAAAATTTGAAAAGGAAAAATAAGAATGGCACTCATAAAAACCATACCAAATAGAAAACTTAAAAAAAGTTTTCTTTTTTTATTTAGAAAATATAAAGAAACTTTGCTTCCTAAAAAGAATCCAAGAAAATCACCAATGAAATAAAAAAGAAGGGGAATGAAAAAGGAAAGCGTTTCTATACTTAAATTGGCTAAATAGGATTTATATAGAAAGTAAGGGCCTAAAATCATCATCACCATCGATCCGGATATACCTGGAAGAATAGTAAAAAAACCATCGATGGTTCCATAAAAACAAAAGAGAAATAAAAAAAGAAGGGTTATTTTTGGATAGTCAAGTACGACAGTAGTTGTTTGAAAAGAAAAAAAGGAAAGAAGATAAATAATGCTCATTCCTAAGAAAAAGAAACTTTTATTTAGTTTTATATTTTCACTTTTTATTAAATTGGGTAAAGAAAAAAGAACAAATCCACTAAAGAGTAAAAAGGTTGCTTGTGGAAAGAAAAAAAAGCAAAGTTCGATAATACGAGCAAAGGTAATGGTACCTAAAAATATGCCTAGTACTAAAAAAAATAAAATAGGGTAAGATTCTTTTTCTTTAAAATGAGTAATGGCATAAGAAATGGTTTCATATTTTTTCATTAGCATAAGAATGGTTCCACCACTAATTCCCGGAATAAGACTAACAATACCAACTAAAAAACCTGTAAAGAAAATCATTTTTTTCACCAATTTATTTTATGTTTTATTGTATAAAAACAGAACATATGATAGAATAAAGATAATTAAAAGGAGGAAATACATTATGGTATGGATTATTGTTGGAATCATTGTTGTATTACTTATTTTTATTGCTGCTACTTATAATGGTTTAGTTGTATTAAGAAATAGAGTAAAAGATCAATGGGCACAAATTGATGTGCAATTAAAAAGAAGATTTGATTTAATTCCAAATCTTGTTGAAACAGTGAAAGGATATACAAAACACGAAAGTGAAACTTTAGAAAATGTAGTAAAAGCTAGAAATACATTTTTAAGTGCAACGACTCCAGAAGATGAAATGAATGCAAATGGAGAACTTACAAAAGCCGTTTCTAAATTATTTGCTTTACAAGAAAGTTATCCTGATTTAAAAGCCAATACTAATTTTTTAGAATTACAAGAAGAATTACAAGCAACAGAAGAAAAAATAGCAAGTGCTCGTCAATTTTATAATGATACAGTACTTACTTATAATAATAAAGTAGAAACAATACCAAGTAATATTGTAGCAAGTCTGTTCCATTTCAAAAAGGAAGCTTTCTTTGAAGCAAATGAAACAGAAAGAGAAAATGTAAAAGTACAATTTTAAGCAAATGCTTAAAATTTTCTTTTTAGGAGGAAATTTGATGAAAAAAATAAAAGTTATTCTGTTTCTATTTTTCTTATTCTTTCCTATGTTTGTTTTTGCAGATACCGTCAATTATAAAATACAACATTTTTATGTAAATGCGGATATCTTAGAAGATGGAGATATGGAAGTAACAGAACTTTTTGTTTTAAAAGGTTCTTTTAATGGATATGTACGTGATTTAATGTATGAAAATACAAATCCAGAATTAGGAACCAGTGGATATGAAAACAATCGCATTTATAATGCTACAGGAATTCAAATGGAAGAAATTTCTGCTAAAGAAATAGATAGTGTTTCTTTTGATACCTTATTTCAAGATGATTTTACGAAATTAACAAAAGGACTAGGTGCAAATCTTGGATATACAGAAGGTACTATTTTAGGTGGAAAAAGTTATAAAATGTATTTTAAATCTTCTAAAAAAGCAGTTGCTTTTCGCTTAAAATATAAAGTTCAAGATGCCGTTGTTTTACATAATGATGTAGGAGAACTTTACTATACTTTTATAGGAGATGATTTTCTAGATCGTTTAAATGATGTCCAAATTAAAGTTAACTTACCTAAAAAAGATACAAGTAATCAATTTTTAGTATGGGCTCATGGAGATGTAGCAGGAACAATTTTTCCTTATGAACAAACCTATGCACTTGCTAAGATTCAAACCTTAGATAAAAAAAGTTTGGTTGATGTACGTATTACTTTTTCTTCTAGTTTGATGGATAAAACTTTAGTGAAAAAAACAACCGATGAAGATGCTTTAGAAGGAATTATTGCGGTAGAGACAAAAAGAGCAGAGGATGCTAATAAAAAAAGAAAAAAGATGAAAATTTTATTTTATACGATACTAGGTCTTTCGATTTCTCAATTGCTTTTATTACTTTTCTTGTGGTTACGTACTTATTTTAAATATGATAAAGAATATAAAGCCACTTTTTCTCATAAATACAATCGTGAATTTATAGATGATTATAATGTAGAGGTTGTAGATTATTTAATGAATAAAAATATCACTCCTAATGCTTTAAGTGCATCTATTATGAATTTAATTTATAAAAAAGTGATTAAGGTAGAAGAACTTCCTACCGATAAGAAAAAGAAAGAATATACATTTACTTTACAAGAAGAAAAACAAACAGATTGTACAGAAACGGAACAATATTTATTGGATTTTCTTTTTAAAACAATTGGAAAAGAGAATCAATTTACAAGTATCGAGTTACAAAATTATGCTAAAAGTACAAAAACGTGTGATGATTTTGCTAATCATTATACAAACTGGAAAAATAAAGTGTTAAGTGATGGAAAAAAACAAAACTTTTTTGAAGATGCTTGGCAACCAAGAGTCATTTCCATTAGTCTTTTAGCGTTATCATTAATACTTTGCTGTATGAGTATCATTATTCAAACTTTACAACCTCTTACGATAATTACTATGATTATAAATATCTTTTTTGTTATTTATACGTTTGCTTTCTTTAAAAGAACGAAAAAAGGAAATGAAGATTATCATAAATGGCTGGCTTTTAAAAGATTTTTAGAAGATTTTGGAACTTTTGAAACCAAAGAATTACCAGAAATTGTTTTATGGGAACGCTATATGGTTTATGCAACTGTCTTTAATTTAGCAAGTCAAGTAGCCAAAGTTATGAATGTTAAAATAAAAGAAATGCAAACAAGTGGAGTTTATAATGGAGAACATTTTCCAACTTTTACAGATTACTATTTTATTTATGATGTTCATCGTGTATTTACAAATTCTATTGAATCCAATTTATCTGCTATTACTGCAGCTAGGGCAAATTCTATCTCTTCCAGTGGTAGTGGATTTGGAGGAGGATTTTCTTCCGGAGGAGGCTTCGGTGGAGGCGGTGGCGGGGGTCACGGTTTTTAAAGTATTCTTTTTAGAGTACTTTTTTCATTTTCTACTTTGTGATAAAATACCAGTAGGTGTTGCTATATGCAAAAGTGGATTCATGGGGACTTAGTCGATATCGTTATTGTACGTAAGAAAAATAAAAATATTTATTTTCGTTTTCAAGAAGATAAAAAATTATATGTTTCTTGTAATACTTGGGTTACGCAAAAAGAAATTGCAAAATTAATAGAGCAGAATATGGAAAAAATTACTAAAATGTATCTAAATCTTTGTAATCGTCTGGAAAATGACTCTTATTTTCAATATTTAGGAAAAAAGTATACGATTGTGTATAATGAAAACTATAAAAAACCCACTTTTGATGCCGATTTATTATTTGTTAAAAATCAAAAAGCTTTAGATACTTTTTATAAAAGTGAGGTCAAAAGAATTTTTACCAGTGAGGTTAATCGTATTCTTCCTTTTTTTCCTAATATTCCTTCCTTTACTTTAAAATTTCGTACAATGAAAACAAGGTGGGGTGTAAATAATAGAGGAAATAATACCATTACGCTAAATACAGAACTATTAAAAAAAGAAATCGATTTACTAGATTATGTGATTATTCATGAACTTTGTCACTTTTATGAACCCAATCATAGTGCTCAGTTTTGGAATCACGTTGAAAAATATTATCCCAAATACAAAGAAGCTAGAAAAAGATTAAGGAGTTAAGTATATGAAAATAGAATCAATTCATAATTCTCATGTAAAAGAATGGTGTAAATTAAAAGAAAAAAAATATCGTGATTTAGAAGGTTTGTTTTTAATTGAAGGAGAACATTTAATACAGGAAGCTCAAAAAAAAGGAGTAATTAAAGAAATTATTGCAACGGATGAACAATTAAAAGCCGACTTTTACGTAACCGAGACGATTATGAAAAAAATCTCTACCCAAGTAAGTTTTTGTAAGCGAATCGCAGTATGTAAAAAGATAGAAGAACAACCCATACAAAATAAATTACTCCTTTTAGATGCTATACAAGATCCAGGAAATTTAGGAACGATGATTCGTAGTGCAGTGGCATTTGGTTTTACAGATATCATAATCAGTATGGATACCGTTGATGTTTATAATGAAAAAACGATACGAGCAACTGAAGGAATGCTATTTTCTATGAATATCATAAGAAGAGATTTAACCAGTTTTTTAGAAAGTATTAAGTGTGAGTATACAATTTATGTAACGGATGTTAAAAAAGGAGAAAGTAGTAAAACAATCGAAAAAGATAAAAAAATTGCTCTTTTAATTGGCAATGAAGGAAATGGGGTAAAAGAAGAATTAAAAGAATATGCCAACAAATGGATTCATATTCCTATGACATCTTCTTGTGAATCTTTAAATGCCAGTGTTGCTGCTAGTATTTTGATGTATGAAATGGGGGATTATGGTGAATGAATATGTATGGATTGGAAAAATAGTAAATACCCATGGAATTAAAGGAGAATTAAAACTACTCAGTGATTTTGAACAAAAAGAAAAAGTATTTCTACCCCATACGAAAATATACATTGGAGATAAAAAACAAGAAGAAGAGATAAAAACGTATCGTAGACACAAACAATTTGATATGATTACTTTAGAAGGATATATAAATATTAATGAGGTATTACATTTTAAAAATCAAAGTGTTTTTGTTAAACGTAGTACGCTTCAGTTACAAGAAAATGAGTATGTCTATCAAGATTTAATTGGTATGGAGGTTGTAGAAAATGAAAAAGTATTAGGCAAAATTAAAGATATCGTGTATAATAAAGCCAATACCTTGTTATATGTGGAAGGAACCAAAAAATTTTATATTCCTTTGATTTCTCAATATGTTAAAAAAGTAGAGGTAAATAAAAAGAAAGTAGTAGTGGAAGGAGGAAAAGATTTAATGTTATGAAAATAGATATCTTAACCTTATTTCCTAGTATGTTTGATGGTTTTTTAAATGAATCCATTATAAAAAGAGCGCAAGAAAAAAAATTAGTTGAAATTCATATTATTAATTTTCGTAGTTTTTCAACTTTAAATAATCAACAAGTGGATGATACGCCTTATGGTGGTGGATCAGGAATGGTTTTAATGGTTGAACCATTAGTAAGAGCCATTGAATCTATTAAGACAAAAGATTCTAAAGTGATTTTAATGTGTCCACAAGGAAAAACTTATCAACAACAAAAAGCTTTAGAACTAAAAAAAGAAAAACATTTAATTTTAATTTGTGGTCATTATGAAGGATTTGATGAACGAATACGTTCGTTTGTTGATGAAGAAATTAGTATCGGGGATTATATATTAACAGGAGGAGAAATACCTGCTATGGCTATTTGTGATAGTGTAGTAAGAGTATTAGATGGTGTTATTAAAAAAGAATCCTATGAGGAAGATTCCTTTACTAATAATTTACTTGATTATCCAACCTATACAAAACCCCAAGAATTTAGAGGATTAAAAGTCCCTGATGTTTTACTAAGTGGAAATCATGAAGAAATTCGTAAATGGCGAAAGGAACAACAAATAAAAAAAACAGAAAGTAAAAGAAAAGATTTATTAAATTAAAGGTGAGGTAAATGGAAAAGTTTGTTATTAAAAAGAAAAATAAAAATAAAAAGATTCAAAAATTTAATTTTGAAGAAATGGGTTATGTCTTTACTCCTAATATTAAAAGTGATGGTATGATAAAAATTACTGAATTATCTATGAGTAATGTCGTTTATACCCATCCTATTTTAAAGAAAAAATTAGATAAATCTTTTCGTAAATTAGCTAGTTTGATTTTAAATGTATTAGAAAGTGAAGATACAACAGCAGGAGATGTTGTGATTGCATTAAATGAACTAACAAAAGAAAAAAGTGTACTACAAAGAAAATATAAAGAATATATTAAAAAAGAAGAAAAAGAAAAGTATTTAAAACGTTTAAAAGTATTAGAAGAACAATTAAAACAAAAGATGCTTTATATACAAATGGCAAAACCAGTATATGAAGAAGAACGTATAGAAGGACATAGTCGTTAAAAAAATTTGCATTTTCTTTCATTTTTTGTTATAATGAATTCGCTTTTTGAAGCATGTAATCCGCTGGTAAACATAATTATGATTACAGAAGATAAATTTTTGATAGAAAGGATGTAGAAAGATGGCTAATTTAGTAGACAGAATTAACGAAAAGCACATGAAACCAAACATTCCTGAATTTCGTGTTGGAGATATTGTAAGAGTAGATGTTTGGGTAAAAGAAGGTAAAAAAGAAAGAATTCAAGCCTTTGAAGGAATTGTAATTGCTAAAAAAGGTTCTGGTGTATCTGAAACGTTTTCTGTTCGTAAGAAATCTGGAAGTGTAGGAGTCGTTAGGGTTTTCCCAGTAAATGCACCAACCATTGATAAAATTACCGTTATTAAAAAAGGACTTGTACGTCGTGCAAAACTTAACTTTATTAAAAACATGTGTAAAGAATATAAAGTTAAAGAAAGAAATAGTTCTGTAAAAGAAGCATAAGGCTTCTTTTTTAGTTTTAATTAAAAAGACTTTGTTGTATAATAAAAAGGAAAGAAGGTTTTCTAGATGAAAGAAAAATGGCTAAAAAATATCAAAGAAATTTTACCTTATCTCCTTATTTTATTTATAGTTATTTTGGTGCGTAGTTTTATAGCAACTCCAATTAAAGTAAATGGTACCTCTATGTATACAACATTAGATGGTACGGAATTTATGATTTTAAATAAACTTGCTAAAGTAAATCGCTATGATATTGTGGTAGTAGATACAAAAGAAGAAGAATTAATTAAACGTGTTTATGGCTTTCCGGGAGAAAAAATAGCAATAGAAAATGGTAATATTTATATTAATGATAAAAAAATAGAGGATCCTTATGCTTATGGAACGACAAGTGATTATGAAGCCATTACTTTAAAAGAAGATGAATATTTTGTTTTAGGAGATAATCGTGCTGTATCCAAAGATAGTCGTTCTATAGGTCCAGTTAAAAAAAGTCAAATTAAAGGAACTACCAATTTTATTTTGTATCCTTTTAATCGTTTTGGATTTTTAGAAAAAAAATAGTTTTAGCTATTTTTTTTATGATGAATAAAATGGTAAAATAGAAATGGAAAAAAATATATAATTTAGATGCTATAACATTTTTGAAAAAAATGTTATATTCTAAATATGTTTGATTGAAATTAGGAGGTGAATATATGTCTAATAAAATTTTAGAAGTCCAAAATATTAAAATAAATG
>CANRCV010000013.1 GCA_947629205.1 uncultured Bacilli bacterium | reverse complement strand
TTTACGAAAACAAGGAGAATAAGAAGTCATAGTAATAGGAAGCTCATTTTCTTTTAAGATTTGATCTTTAAACTTACCAATCATTGAGTGTTCACTAGTACCAATTAAGTATAAATCTTCTCCTTCAATTTTATACATCATATTATCTTTTTCTTCGAAAGACATAACCCCATCAACAGCATCACTATGAATCATAAAAGGAGGTATACAATATGTAAAACCTTTCTCAATCATAAAATCTCTAGCGTAAGCAAGGACTGCAGAATGAAGTCTTGCAATATCTCCCATTAAGTAATAAAAACCATTTCCACTTACTCTTCCTGCAGCATCTTTATCTAAACCATTAAAACTTTCCATAATTTCCGCATGATATGGAATTTCAAAATCTGGAACAATTGCCTCTCCAAATCTTTGTTCTTCTACGTTACAAGTATCATCCTTACCAATTGGAACATCGTCTGCAATGATATTAGGTATCATCATCATTTTACTTTTAATAGAAGAACGTAAGTCTTGTTCTTTTTCTTCTAAAGATTCAATTTCTTCCTTCATACTAGTTACTTTTTCTTTTAACGCATTTGCTTCTTCAATCTTTTTATCACGCATTAAAAGACCAATTTGTTCACTTAATTGATTGCGTTCACTTTTTAATTTATCCGCTTTGGTTTGGGTTTCACGTAATAAAATATCTTCCTCATAAACCTCATCAACTAAAGGAAGTTTTTGTTCTTGAAATTTCTTTTTAATATTTTCTTTTACGACATCTTTATTCTTACGAATTAATTCAATATCTATCATTTTCTTTTTCTCCTTTTTATTGAAATACAATCTTGATAGGCTTCATAAACAAGAGGAAGGGCCCAAGTATATTTTTTAATAGCTTTCTCTTGTTTTGATTTTGGTAAATCCATAATTCTTCTAGGACTTATATTATCTTTTATATCATTTAATTTTGTTTCTATAGCAAGCAAATTATTAGAATCAATTACCGAGTATATATACTCTTCATAAGTGGGATACCTATTTTTATCACGACTGATAATACGAACGGCTTCGATAATTTCATTTGAAAAACCTAAAAAGAATAAATCTCTTAAATCAATATAGCCATCTTCTACCACATCATGTAATAAACCTACTATACTAGCATCATCCGTACTACTATAATTACTGACATTGATAAAATGGCATAATTCTACATTTCCTGATTTATCTAATTTTTCAGCATAGACACGTCCAACAATAGCTAAGGCTTTATTAAAATCCATTTCTTTTTCCCATGAAGCCATATTCTTTAATTCTTGTAATGTAAAATACTTTGTAATTCTACCCCACATCATAAATATCCCCCACTACTAATGATTAGTATAACATAATTTATAGAATAAGCAAGGGAAATAACCTTCATTATTTATGATTTTTAATGGTTTCTTTTAAAGTGGCTATAAATTCATTTAATGGTACCGTTATTGTTTCTTCACTACCATATTTACGGTAAGAAATGGTTTCATTCTCTACTTCTTTTTGACCTAAAATAAGAGTAAATGGAATCTTTCTCATTACTGATTCACGCATACGATACCCAACTTTTTCTTCACGTTTGTCAAGTTCTACACGAATATCTTCCATTTGTAAAGCCTCATACACTTTTGTTGCATATTCTAAATGGTATTCATTATTAACGGGTAAAATATTCGTTTGTACCGGACTTAACCAAGTAGGTAGAGCACCCTTTGTTTCTTCTAAATAGTAAGCAATAAAACGATCAATACTTCCTAAAATGGCTCTATGTAAAACAACTGGTGTTTTCTTCTCTCCATCACGATCTACATATTTTAAATCAAATTTCATTGGCAAGCAAAAATCAAGTTGACACGTAGATAGCGTGTATTCATTTCCTACAGCAGGACGTACTTGTACATCTAATTTTGGTCCGTAAAAAGCAGCCTCCCCAATTTTTTCAACATAAGAAATACCGATATCGTTTAAAACTTTACGTAAGGTATCTTCGGCATTGTTCCACATGTCATCATCGGGATAGTATTTCACTTTATCTTCTTTATCTCTTAGGGAAAGTTCGAAATGGTAATCTTTTATACCAAGTTCGTTATACACCTCTAGTATTAAATCCACAACGGACTTAAATTCACTTTCAATTTGTTCGGGAGTTACAAATAGATGGGCATCATTTTGACAAAAACTTCTAACTCTTTCAATTCCTTTTAATGCCCCACTTGCTTCAAAACGACAATCTCTTGCGATTTCTCCAATACGAAGAGGTAAATCACGATAGGAATGAATATCATTAGCATAAATCATCATATGATGAGGACAATTCATAGGTCGAAGAACAAACTCTTCTCCTTCCACCTCCATTTTTGGAAACATATTTTCTTGATAGTGGTCCCAATGTCCACTTGTTTTATAGAGTTCCACATTTCCAAGAGGTGGCGTTAAAACGTGTTTATAACCAAGTTTCTTTTCTTTTCCTTTAATATAGTTTTCTAATTCCTCCCAAATAATATAACCATTTGGTAAATACATAGGAAGTCCTTTTCCTACTAAATCGTGGGTCATAAAAATATTTAATTCTTTTCCAAGTTTACGATGGTCTCTGTTTTTGGCTTCTTCTAGTTCTTCTAGGTAAGCATTTAACTCTTCTTCGGTTGGAAAGCAAACACCATAAATTCTTTGTAAAACTTTGTTGTTTACATCCCCCTTCCAATAAGCCCCACTAAATTTAATCAATTTAAAGTATTTACATTCTTTTACACTATCAACGTGAGGGCCACGACAAAGGTCTGTAAAGTCTCCTTGCGTATAAGTAGAAATAACAGTACTCTCTTCATCCATTCTTTCAATTAAATCAAGTTTATAAGGGTCATCCTTAAATTGTTCTAAAGCATCCTTTTTACTAATTTCATTTCGAACAATTCTTTTTCCATCTTTACTAATTTTTTTCATTTCTTTGGAGATGGCCTCAATATCCTCATCCGTAATTACTTTATCTCCTAAATCAACATCATAGTAAAAACCAGTATCAATAACAGGTCCTACCCAGAATTTAACCTCCGGCCATAAATGTTTAATCGCTTGGGCCATCATGTGCGCACAACTATGGTTTAATTTGTTTAAATATTCATCTTCTTTAAAATTTATCATTTCTCTTCCTCCAATTTTAATTCTACTTCTATTTCCTTTTTTATTCCTTTTTTAAATATTGTTCCTAAAGATACATCTCCAACAATGCTTCCATAATGAATAGGTATTACTTTTTTAGGATTTAGGGTATTGATATAACCAATAGCTTCAAAAACATCCATGGTATACACACCACCAATAGGAATAAAACAAATATCTGTTTTTACATGCTCTAATTCTTCTAAAGCATCTGTATCACCCATAACATAATATTTTTTACCATCTACCGACACGTTATAACCAACATATCCTTTTTCCTTTGGATGATAGGGTTTATTTTTATTATATGCAGGTAGACAATCAAATTCAATCGCACCAACTTTATAATGCTGATTTGCATCTACAACAATATATTGAGAAGTCATCTTTTTTATTTTTTCTTCTAATATTTTTGGAACAATAAAGAAAGTACTCTTTTTCATGACATTTTGAATCGATGTCTCATCATAATGATCATAATGATCATGTGTAATAAAAATATAATCAGCATTATGGAATTCTTTAGTAATTTTAAAAGGATCAAAATAAATATTTTCTTTTCCACTTAATAAAATTGCTGACTGGGTAAAAACAGTTATATCCATAAAACCATTCCCTTTCCATTAAAAAAGGATAGAACCAAGGAGCAATTGCTGCGGTACCATCCTTTATTTTACTTAATTTACGATAACGGTTTTAAACCGGGGAGTATTAATCCCTCTAGAAAGGAGTAACTTTAAGTCTCATTTATTCATTTTCACCAACCATGAACTCTCTACAAAATAAAGAAATAAAATCATATCTTTCATCATCAATTTATATTTTTTAGTTTAACACTTTCTTTATGGGTTGTCAAACGTATTTCCATTATAAATACTAGTTAATTTTTACACTAAATTTTTTCTATTTTTATCTTTAAATGACAAATTTTTATAATTTTTAAAAACATTTCTAAAGTTATTTTATTGGTATTCGTTTCATATCTTGAATATTGTTGTTGCGTAAGTCCTACTTTTTTAGCTAGTTCTTTTTGTGTATACCCACAACTTTTTCTTATTTCTTTTAAGTTGATCATGCTACCTCATTCGTTGGGGTTAGGACTATACGGAAACTTACATATGGATCATATGTTCCAACAAAAATTCCAAATGAAAATATTCCACCATTGGCGCTATCATTTGTATAAAAACCACCTCTTCCAATAAAAGGGGCACTTGCTGCTAAAAAATTAGCATAGTCATTAAAGTAGGCGCTTAAATTATGTGTACTTACATGAAAGGGTCCAAGTTCTCCAGTTGCATCTCCCAAAATTCTTCTTTCCCAATGTTGATAATTTCCACTATTATAATTATAACGATCAAAATATTGTATTTTATTTAATGTATTTGTATCTAATTGGCTTGAACCAATTGCATAACTTGATTTATCATTTGAACTATACATAACAGCTGCAACAAATTCAAAAGCTCCACCTGACATGTCAAATACACCTGAATTATTTAATGTGATACTTGCATCTATGCTTTGTGGATATGCTTGTTCATCATCATAACCCGTTAAATAATCTCTTCGACTATTTACTATAGTTTCAGTGCATGTTGTGCTACTTGTGCATCTTCCATAAATACTTTGCGTTAAATAAGCTACTGCTCCCCACTCGGTATTTTTTATTAAATGACTATCTAAATTTCTTTTATAATAATAACTTGCATCAAAAGCGTTTTTAACTGTTATATTTCTCCAACTATAAGCATTTGGTTTTATAATTACTTTACTATTGCCTTCTCCTGTTGTTGTTTCATTTTTTTGAGCAGTAGCAGTACTATTAGCATCTTTATATCCAGTTTCAAACTTTCCAATCCAAAAACCTTTTGAACCTTCAAATGCCATAAATGCTGGATGTGTCATCCAATCTCCTACATGACAATGACCATCTACACCACTCTCATTTGGTGATGCACATTCTTTATGATTTTCATTGCTTTCATCATTTTTTGTATCTACAATTCCAAATTCGATTTCAATAGCTTTATTTTGTTTTGTTTCATCAGCTACTGTGGTTGATGTGTATTTTCCCATATTTTCATCAAATAATTTATAACTATATTTTGGTATCCATACAAAATAACTTTCTATGTCATCTTCATCTATCTCTGCATTATTTTGATAATTTTTTTCTTTTCCACTTTCTGTCAAGATAATAGCATTCGCCCATTCTCTTCTTTCATAACTATACCATTCTTCTTCCATGTTTGCTTTAGTGACTATTCCAGTTTCTGGATTAATCTTAACTGGTATTAAATCACCATCAATAATTGGATCTGCTCCATGTAAAATTGGTTCTGAGTAAACGGCTACTTGATTTTGTAAAGCATCTATTATAATTTTACTTTTAAATGTTTTGTTTTGGGCATCATTTCCGGCATTTATATCTAACCATAATCTTAAACTATGTTCTACACTAGTATGTGGATCTAATGTCCCACTACCTATTTTATAAATGTCCCCTTCTTCTCCTTCTACTGTTGTTTTAGTACTTTCTAGTAATACTACTTTATCGTTTTCATCAATCTTTGTTGCAATGTTTTTAGCAGACATTGCATTTTCTTCTTGAATGATTTCTAAATCGATATTATAGTTAACTCCTACATTACAAGTATTCGTTAATTTAAAAGTATAGGGTTCTGTTGTTTCTCCCTTACTATCTTCCATTGGATAGGCATTTTTAAGAACAATTGCATTCGTTACATCTTCAAGTTCAACATTAATACAATTCGTTTGTGTAACATTCGTACTTTGTTGTTTGGTATCTTTTCTTATATAAGAATAACTTATACCGATTATTAGTACAAGTATCAGTATACTTACTATACTCGTTATTATCCTCTTTTCTAATCTAGGTTTCTTTCTACTTTCTAAATAACCCCCCCCCAGACTAGACTCTAGAGTTGGGAGGTTTTTATTTTTCTTCTTCATTTTTCTTTTCCTCCTCTATTTTTCTATATTTATTCTATCACGAATTTGTTGTACTTTACAATAGAAAAAACTCCCAAAGGAGCTTATCTTATATACTTTTATTTTCTGTTTAATAATTATAATGTATGATTAGTAGTTTTTTCAGCATTATTTTGTGCTAATTGAATATTTTCTTGTTTTTTTGCTTCAAGTATTTGCTTATTTTCTGCTGATATTTCTTCATGAGCAGTTGCTTCCCAAAATTCAGGACCTTTACTTGAAAACAAAAATATAATATTTCGAATTAATGATGAAGACAATCTACCTTGTTTATCCAAGATTTGTTTTGCTTCTTCTACTGTAGCACCATTTTCTAAAGCTGTCATAATCTCTAAAGCTGCATCTAACTCAAATCCATAATATAAATCAGTAGCATGCGCTTTTACATATTTTTCCCATTCGGCATATCTTTCTGGGAAAATTAAAGATTGTCCTTTTTCAATCCAACCAGGAATATTTTCATACGCTTTTTGTTGAGCCAGTTTTTCTTCTCTTTCATATTTTTCTAATTTTTCTTTTTGTCGTTCATCATATTCTCTTTTCGTACAACCTAAAACTTCCATATAGGCGGAATCCATTGAAACCGTATTAGAATGTAGCACTACACCATTAAAATTACAATATACGTCTTCATTCCTTGCTTTAGCAGCTAAAAGGGTATAAACAGCACTTTCTAGATTACTTCCTGCAGAAAGTTTAATTTCTCTTTCCATATTTTTTCCTCCTCTATTGTATACTCTTATTTTATCATGAATCTATTGGACTTTACAACAAAAAAAGCCCATAAAAAAACTCCCGAAGGAGTTTATCTTATATTTTATATAATTTTGTATTTTTACGAGATATTGTAAATACACCAACTGCTAGAGCAATTCCTGCAATAATGACAACATATGGTACAAAATTACCAGTTTGTGGATTTTTTACACATTGTTCTTGATATTCTTCAGCAGTAACCTCAGTTCCATCTTTACCATAGTATTTTCCATTTTCTACTTTACATGTTTTACTTTCAGTAACGGTTACAGTATTTCCACAAGTATATTGTCCATCTGTATAACATGGAACTAATTGTACAGCACATTTATCTTTAGTTGTATCAACAGTAAATACAATCGTTGCAATTGTAAATGTTGAATTTGATTTTGGAGCAGTTGTTGTAAATTTTAAATTAGTAGATGTTCCATTTGCATTTGTCCATCCATCAGCAGCTGTAATACTTTTAACACTCATATTTTGTAATGTTAAAGTTCCAGTAAACTCTGATAAAGAACTACTACCAGTTGCTGTTCCAACAATATAACATGTTTTTGTTGTTGTTCCATCTGTTTCTACTTTCTTTTCATCACATTTAAATCCACTAAAATCTAATGCAGCATGAACACTCATTGGTAAAATTACCATCATTGCTAACACAATAACACTCATAACTCTTTTCATTTTATTTACCTCTTTCTTTTACTTTTATTATGTCTTAATTATACCATAAAAATACGCAAAATCTACATTTTTTTATAAAAATGTGTAAAATTGTGTTACTTTTGTGTTATTATAGTAGTAAAGAATAAGAAAAAGGCGGTGATTTTATGCAAAAAATAGGTATTCAACTTTACAAAGATTCCCTTATTTTTTCTTATAAAGATCCCGTCAAGAACCCAGAAATCTTACTAAAAGATAACTTTATACTAGCAGATGAACTTATTTTTACATCCAATTACATAGTAGAAAATGAAAAATTAGTAGCTACGTTTATAAAAGAAATATGTGAAGAAAAAGATGTTTATCGTGCATCTTTTGAAAATAATGAACTAGCCCTACTTTTTATGAATGTATTAAAAAAGAACCCTTGTATTACGGCTCTTTGTATTCGTGAAAATAATTCTTTATCGTATGATTTATATGAAAGTATTTTAGAAAGTAAAACCATTAATTATATTGAAGCGGAAAGTATTCCAGATTATATGTTAGAAATGCTTGATAAAAAAGGAATTCATAGTGAATCTCGTACCGAAATCTTTTATCCTAGTCATTTTATGCAAAGTAATAATTTAACGAGTTATTCCAAAATATTTTATAAAATGAATATTCATGTGGATACTTATTTAAATGAAGAAGATTTAGATGATTTTCAAGGATTTTGTAGTATTAATAAATATTTAAAAACAATTCATTTAGATGTTTATCATAAAAGTGATTTAGAAGCCATAATTGAAATTTTAAAAGAAAATCGTAAACGAAACATCACTTTTTTAATTTATGCTGATATAAAGGATTATAAAACCATTGATTATTTAAAAAAACTAAATAAAAAAATAAAAAAATATAAGTTAAAAATTGTTCTTGTTTATTCCAAAGAATATTTAAAAAATAATATTTTTAAACAAATTATGGTTAATACTCTAAAAATTTGTGGTTCTATTTTAATAGTACTTGTTGTTGGTATTATTAGTTATGTCTTATATGATAATTATACTGCTATGCAAGAGGTTTCCAGTATTCAAGAGGACATTCAAGAAACAATTAAAGAAAATGAAAATAAAGACCTATCAATTCCTAACGAGGATAATCGTGTCATTAAAAATAACTATATTGCTTCTATTCTAACCATTAATCCAGATGTTATTGGATGGTTAAAGGTGAATGAAACCAATATTGACTATCCGGTTGTACAAGCTAGTGACAATGATTATTATTTAAAACATAATTTGTATAATGAATATGATAAAAATGGTTGGGTATTTATGGATTATCGTAATCATAGTGATGATTTAGATCGAAATACAATTATCTATGGACATACAATGTATTATAGTGGTGTTATGTTTGGTACTCTAGCCAATACCTATAAAAAAGATTGGTATACCAATCCAGATAATTTAACCATTACTTTTGATACGATTTATGAAAGTCAAAAATACCAAATATTTTCTATTTATAAAGTCCCTAAAACCACTGATTATTTAACAACTTATTTTGAAACCGATGAAGATTTTATGAATTTTATTGATTTAATTAAAGAACGTAGTATAGAAGATTTTCAAGTTGATATAAAACCTGATGATAAAATTTTAACTTTATCGACTTGTTCAAATCATCGAAATCGTTTAGTTGTTCATGCCAAATTAATAACAGAGTAAGTGCTTGTTATTGTTCCATAAACTCTAAATTTTTTTCTAATCGTTCATTATTGGGATCTAATTCTAAAGCCTTTTTTTCATATGCAATGGCTTCTTTTTTATGTCCTGTATAAAAGGACGTTATACTAAATAAATCATAAAAGTAAGCATTCCAACAAAAATCTTCATTAATATAAGTAACTGGTTTTTCGACGATTTTACTAGCTTTATTTAATAAATGATATGCTTTTTCATAGTTTCCTTGTTCATAATAAAGAGTAGCTAATTCTACATATCCTTCTCTTAAATAAGGAGCTTCTTCTATAGCTTTTAAAAGCCACATTTCTGCTTCAAAAGGACGATTTAATCCTTGATAAGAGCGAGCAATAAAACGCATAGAAGCTGCTCTTTCATCTTTCCAAGTACTACTTTTTAAATTTAAATGACGAATTAAAGTATCAATTGCTTCATTCCATTTATGATAATACATATATTCTCTTCCTAAATAATGCATATTACGATCATCATATGGATCTTCTGCGACACTCATTTCTAAAAGAGACAAATAACTAGTTCTTTTTTTATGAATATCTTGATGATGATTTAAAACCATTCCTTCAACGAAAACACTTTTTTCCTTTTCAATTAAACATTTTAAAATTTCATGAACGGGATGATGCCAAGTATAAATATTTCTATTATGAATTTTAGACATATAGAAGGTTGTAGCAGGATTTCCATATTCATCAAAACTCCAATTATATAAATACTCTACTCTTGTTGGTTTTTCTTTTAACCAAGTTTTTTCTAATTTTTCACGCCATCCTGGATCAAATACTTCATCAAAATCAGTACAAACACAAATATCAGCATCTGCTGGAACCATGGCAAGAGATTTATTTCTGGCTACATCAAAACGAAAAGGTTCTATTTTTTCTTGCTTCACCACTACATTTTTATATTTTTTTAATTTTTTTACTGTATCATCCGTTGAACCGGTATCTAAAACATAAATTTTATCGGCCTCACTCATACTTTTCATATAAGATTCTACATACTTACTTTCATTTTTACATATAGCATATACATACACTTTTAGTTGGTTCAAAATAAAACACCTCTTGAAATACTATATGTTAAAGTATAAAGTTTGTCTCCTTCATTAGACTAAAAAAATGCTTCATTTGAAGCATTAATTACATATATAACCTAAACCAGATAAGAAGGCACGAATAATATTTGCATTCTTTGGTAAAGTTCCATTTAATTCTTTATTTAATTCTTCCATTGTTTTATCTGCTTTTATTATAACTTTTTGATTACTTTCATTAAAACTTGCTTTTCCAATAATACTATGTATTCCTACGGTTTCTTCATAACCACTTACTACTTGATTATAAGCACTCATATCTTTAAAAGTAAACTCAGCAATTCTTGTAGCATTATAGAAATTATCTTGATTATCAATTCCTACTTTATAAGTATCTATTAAAGTAGCAGAAAGATCACTTAATTCTTCACTTTCTTTTTGACAAGTTAAATATCTTGCTGGTGCAGTAGATGCCACCGTTAATTTGGCTGTAACAGTTGTTTGATTGTTGTATTCATCACTAACTAGAATGGTTACATCATATTCTCCTATTTGGCTTGTTAAAGTACTAACATCATTTTGAAATTCATAACTACATTTTGATGCATCATTACATTGATCAATAAAATCTTCTACATTTAAAGTAGCATTTGGTAATAGAATCACATCATTGGTAACAACCTCAGGTTTTTTCGTATCATCTACAATAATAGTTCCTTCTTCACTAGCTTTTCCACAAGTAACTGTAAATTTATAAGTACTTACTTGATTTACATTTACGCTATTTAAATCCACTGTACAATTTTCTTCATTATAACCAGAAATTGTAGCATAATCACTAACATCATTTGATAAAACAGAACCTAATTCTACTTTTAAATCATTGGCTTTTAAAGAATTGGTTGTTGTTTTTTTAGCAAAATTTAAGAAATAATAAACTCCTAAACCAACTGCCACAATTAATAAAACAACTAAAAGAAGTATTAAACTTTTACTATTTCCTTCTTTTTTACTTTTCTTTTTATCATCAAATGTTGGTGGTGTTGGTACTGCATTAAAATCATCTACCATCGTTTCATTAGAAGGAGTACTTACACTTTCTTCTACAATTTCTTCTTTTTTCTCTTCTGGTGTAGGTGTTGGTGTTGCATCCTCTATCGTTTCAATAACAGGTGCACTATTTTCCGTTGCATTTACAACTGGTTCTGCATCTTTTGGTACTTCTTCTACGACTGGTGCCTCTACTGGTGCATTTTGTACTTCTGCTACACTTGATTCTTCTACCGGTGCTTGTGTACTTGTTTCTTCTATTTCTGGTGTAGGTGCTTCTTCTACAACTAAAGGTTCTGCATTTAAAGGTTCAACTGGTACCTCTTCGGTTTGTGGGCTTACTATATTTTCTTCTATAGTTTCTTTAGGTGTTTCTTGTACATCAAGCGTTTCTACTGGTGTACTTTCTAAAATCGTAGGTCCACTTGTAGGTGTTGGTGTAGGAACATCTCCTACCCCTTCTCCATTTAAAATAGAATCTAGACTTGGTTTTTCAGGTTCTACATTTTCTATAGGAGAAATTTCTTCTAATGTTTCTGTTGTGGTAGATACAGTTTCATTGGGTGCTTCACTTAAAGTTGTATTTTCATTTTCCAAGGTAGCATCCATATTCTTTTTTTCGTTTTGATTGCTCATATTATCAATCCCCTCTATCATAATTATAATTATAACTTTTTTCTTATAAAATGACAAGAAAAAAGAAAAGTTTGACTTTACACTTTTCTTTTTTTCAACATTAACTCATTTTAATTGCTTTTATATAGTATTGTACTCGATTTGCCCAAGTCTTACTTTCCGCATATTTTTTTCCTATAGATTCAGGTGTTGTTAATCCTTTTTGGTAATAATTTTGAGATAAATTTTTAAAGAAAGCCTCTATGCCACTATCTAAAGATTTAAATTTGGCATAACTACTATTTCCGCAAGTTTTTCCGCTTCCTTTCATTCCTCCAATATTATTACAATGTTTTACTAAAGAACTGCATGTACCAGAGGCACATCCTGTTTCATGTAAAACAATAGCAAGAGCTAAATAAGGATCAACACCATATTTTATGGAAGACTCAGCAAATACCATACCATAGCCTTTTAATGTTGATTTTAAATTCTTATTTAATTTTTTGGCTAACTCTTCTAAAGTCATTCCATCGTAAACTATTTCTGGTGTCGTTTCTTCTTGTTCTTCTGTTGCTTCTTTAGAAGAATTCGTATATTCATTGATTGCTAAAATTTCTTTAGCAGGTTCAATATTTGGTAACTTTTTGTTACTCGTATATTCTACGATATATTTTGTTGGAACAATAGATTTACTATTTTCCATACTTTTTGTTCCATCTAACGAATGTATCGTGCAGATGTTGACTAGAAGAATCGTGGTTATGGCCATGATGGCCTTAACCGACGGTAATTTTTTCATTTTTCTCTACCTCTTTTTTTTGCGGAACGATACCTATCTTATCATATTCTTATCCAATTGTCAAATTGTAGGCCTAAAAAAAAAGACCTAGAAAGGCTTTTATACCGCATGAATAAAGGGTTAGAAAAGAAGATGGACAAATAGAAAACTAGCTAAAATACCAATTAAATCTGCAAATAAACCAGTTGATAAAGCATACCTTGTTTTATTAATTTTAATACTACCAAAATAAAGAGCTAAAACATAAATGGTCGTATCAGTACATCCTTGTAAAGTAGAAGCAAGTCGTCCTACAAAAGAATCAGGGCCAAAATTTTTAAAAATATCATTCATAATAGCTAGAGAAGCTGTTCCAGAAATCGGTCTTACAAAAGCCATAGGTAATATTTCAATAGGAAGATTTAATCGATTAAAAAAAGGGAGTAAAAGTTTAAAAAAAGCATCTAAAATTCCACTATTTAAAAAAATATGAATTGCAAAAACCATTGCTAAAATAGAAGGAAAAATATGAAAAACCGTTATTAAACCATTTTTGGCTCCTTCTAAAAACTCATCATAAATCTTAATCTTTTTTTTATAACCATAAAAAATAACAAATAAAACAAAAAGTGGAATCATCAATTTCGAAATACTATTCATTTTCTTTTTCTCCTTCTAAAATAATCTAAGGTAAGACCAGCAATACTTGCACAAATAGTAGCAAGAATAGCACTTAAAATAATTTCTTCCGGATTTTGACTATGATACATTAATCGAAGAGCAATAACAGTTGTTGGAATAATAGTTACACCACTGGTATTTAATACTAAAAACGTAATCATGGCATCACTTGCTTCTTCTTTGTTTTTATTTTCTTTTTGCATCTCTTCCATGGCTTTTAAACCAAATGGTGTTGCAGCACTTCCAAGTCCCATCATATTGGCAGCAATATTGGAGGTAATATAACCAAGTGCTTTACTATCTTTTTTTAAAGAAGGAAATAATTTACTAAGTAAAGGTCTCATTACTTTACCAATTTTATCCAAAAGACCACTTTTTTCAGCAATTTGCATAATTCCACACCATAAAACAATAATAGGTAATAAATCCAAAACCATATTGACTCCACTAGTGGCACTTGTTAATATCGTATCATTTAAAGAACTAATATTGCCCATTATTAAAGAAAAAACAATTCCTACAATAATAAAGAATCCCCATAATTTATTAATCATTTCTTAAACCATCCTAAAATTTTTTTAAAAAAATTTTCTTTTTTCTCTTTTGGTTTTGTTTTTTCCACATAAATGGGTTCTTCTTTTAAAATTTGGTCTTTTAATTTAACTTGAATTGTTCCTACTTGGGTATCATTTTCATAATTTTTTAATTTATTTAAACGTATATCTAAAGTAATCTCTTTTTTTTCTTCTTCTTTTAAAAGAATATGTACATCATTTTTAATATATAACTTTTCTTTTGTATAATACGTTTCATTTTCTACTTGAAATGTATTTTTATCCACTACTTTTACACTATCATAAGTAGAAAATAAATCTTCATACATCGTTTGATGATCTTGCCAATCATCGGGATCATTTAAAGTGACAATGGTAATATTTTTATTATCTTTTGATGCGGTAGAAACAAGTGTTCTTTTGGCTTTTTTCGTAAATCCTGTTTTTCCTCCAGTTGTATACTCATATAAAGTAAGTAATTTATTTTTATTGGTCCAACTATACGTTTTTGTACTACTTTTAGCTACATATTGTTTTGTACTTACAATCGTTCTATATGTTTCATTTTGCATTGCAAAACTAGATAAAAGAGCCATATCATAAGCAGTAGAGGTATTCCCCTTCCCTTCATTGTTTTCAAGACCATGTGGATTGATAAAGTAAGTATGTTCCATTCCTATTTTTTTAGCTAGTTGATTCATCATAAGAACAAAATGATCCACATCTTTTCCTACATATTCTGCTATAGCAAGAGCAGCGTCATTTCCACTACGAAGAAGCAGACCATAAAGTAAATCTTTTAATTTCATCGTTTCTCCTACCTCAATATAAATACCACTACCAAAAGATTTTAAAATGGTATTGGATGCAGTTGCATCACTTTCTATATCACAATTTAAAATAGCTACCATAGCAGTCATGATTTTAGTTGTACTAGCAATTAATTGTTCATCATAAGCATTTTTTTCATATAAAACGCGATGCGTATCTATATCCATTGCTATCATATTACGAGCGGATAAGGCAAAAACAGGAATAGGAAAACTTAAAAATAGAAAAAATAAGATTACTTTTTTCATCCAACTCACCTAAAAAATTGTATGAAAAAAAGAACTGAATTAGTCCTTTATTTCATTTTAATATTTTAAGGATTCTAAAAGAGTAATTAATTCAGTTTGCATTACCTCTGGATCTTTATGAACAAATAAAATAGTAAAATTATAACGAATATTTTCATATTCTAAAATTACACACCATTGTTGCGTTCTAACCTGTTCATGAGATGGTTTAAAAATATATGCAGTCGTATTTAAATTTTTTATATAATATTCTACTCTTTTAGAGGCACTAGTTATTTTAATATCATTATCTTTTGGAGTTGGATAATATTTGGTCATAAAACTGATATCTACATAAATATTTCCCTCTTCAAACGATTGGGCATTTGTTAAATTTTCTGTATAAAAACTTGCAAAAGCGATTTTTCCATCTACTTTTTTGGTTATATCTTGATAGATGGTTTGATTTGTAAATTGATCACTTTGTAATATTTGAACTCCTAATGCATTTCCAAGTTCTTTAAAAGAATCATATTTTTTATGTGTTGCTTTCATCTCTGGAACTGATGTAGGTTCTGCTTCTGGAAGATCAGCATCATAATTCATTTCTAGAAATGAATTTGAGGTGAATTCTATATGACCTTCTGTTTCCACAGTTTTGGTTAAATGTCCAAAGATTTTTTCTAATTCTTTGGCATAAGCAATTCCTAAACCTCCAAGTATAAGTAAAAGAACTGTACAAGCCATCACTATGTTTGATTTTAAATACCCTTTTTCTTTTTTTTCTGTACCATTTACAATATTTTTATAAATCTCTTCTTGCTTTTTTTCTACATCCAATTGTTTAAACATGTTTTGATACTCTTTTTTTAAATTGATCATTTTCAATCTCCTCCCATTTCTTTTTTTAATTTTTCTTTCCCTCTTTTTAGTCGCGTTTTAATACCACTTTCTGTTACTTTCATTATTTTAGCGATTTCTTTAATACTATATCCTTCATAATAATAGAAATATAAAGCTAGACGATATTTTTTAGGTAATTTTTTTAAACAAAAAGCTAAATCCGTTTCCATTTCTTTTGCTGGTTCTTGTTCAAGTTCAATACAATCTATCTTATGTTTTTTCCAATAAGAATTTAAATTATTTTTCGCTTCATTCATGGCTACTTTAAACAACCATTTCTTAACATTTTCATCGGCATTCTTAAAAAGATACATATGGTTATATAATTTTGTAAATACTTGTTGAACAAGATCTTCTGTATCTTTTATATTTACTATATAGCTATAAATAAATCGAAAAATATCTTTATAATATTGTTGATAGATTTCTGTAAATAATTCATGATCAACTATTTTTTTCTCTTGTAAAATCACATATATGCTCCTTTCATAATAAATAACAAATGACTCGAGTAAAAAGTTGCATTTTTTTAAACATTAAAAAAAGAACTAAAGTTAGTCCTTTATCTTGTTTGTGATACTTGATTTTGTTGCATATTGTTATGAATTTCTTTCATTTCTTGATTGATTAAATAATGAATTTCTTCTTTTCTAGTCGCAAGAATATCATTTTTATAAAAATGTTCTAAGCATTCTGTATAAATAGAACATTCTCCTTTTAAACCACAAGAATAAGTATATTCTCCTTGATAAACATTGTAATGCGTACCTTTACTTGGATATTCAATGGCAATGCATTTTGAAGATTCAACTCCTTGATTCATGACATCTAAAACAGAAAAATTTAGTAAACCCGTTTCTTTATTCATTTTACCTTGTATATAAGAATAAAAAACATTATTATTGACTATTCCTTCAAAATTACCTTTTTCATCCATTAATACTTGGCTTTCAACTAAAATAGGATAAACAATCGTATTACTTCCTATATCTGTTTGCTTTAATTCTATTTTAAGACTATATAATTTTTCCATGTATTTTTCCCTCCCTTAATAAACAACTATTTTATACTAAAGGAGTTTATTTGTAAAGTTTTTTTGTCTAAAAAAGAACAAAACTGTTCTTAATCATTTGTATAATTATAAATTCCATGTATTTTTTCTAATTGTTCCGTACTTAATTTTTCTAATTTCCATATACCATTTTCTTTTTTTACTTTAAAATCAATTGTATACTCAATGGTTGTAGTTGTTTTTTTCATTTCTTCTAATTTATAAGTTAAAAATTTATCTTGATTGATATTTTGATCTTCATCTAGAAATTCTTGTTTATGATTTTGTTTATACTCCTCCGCTTCTTTTTGAGCATTATATAAATCATAAACTGTTATTTTAGTTGTAACAATAGCTTCATCTCCATCATAATGTTCACTTACAACTTTATAAGATAAATCTTTATATTGTTTTTCCATAATTTCTTTATATTTGCTTTTATTTTCTTCACTCCAATTTTCATCTTTAATTAAATCCTCTAATTGATTTAAAACCTCTTCATTTTGATTATTATATTTTTTTAAATAGGATGTAACAGCATCACTGGCTTTATCTACCCTACAACCTACCACAAGAAATAAAGTAAATAAGATCACTAGTATTTTTTTCATTTTCCACTCTCCTTTGTTTATATTTTGAACAAAAGGTATCGAATTTATACGAGTTGTGATAAAATAAAGTATAGGTGATGACATGAAAAGACTTTTAACAGGTTTAAAACCAAGTGGAGAATTAACTTTAGGTAGTTTAATAGGAGGAATACAACAAAGTGTTTTGTATCAAAATGAATATGATTCTTTTATTTTTGTTCCTGATTTACATGCTATTACAGTTTCTCAAGATCCAACCCTTTTAAAAGAAAGAATTAAAAAAAATGTTGCTTTATACTTAGCTTGTGGGATTGATCCTAATAAAAATACCATTTATATTCAAAGTGATAATTTATATCATGCTAATCTTTCTTGGATTTTTGAATGTTTAACGTATATGGGAGAAGCAAGTCGTATGACTCAATATAAAGATAAAACCAGTAAAGGGGAAAGTGTTAGTGTAGGTCTTCTTACTTACCCTATTTTAATGACAGCAGATATTCTTCTTTATGATGCTTATTATGTTCCTGTAGGAATTGATCAAAAACAACATGTGGAACTTGCTAGAAACTTAGCAGAACGTTTTAATCATCGTTTTGGAGATACTTTTGTTGTTCCTACTCCTTTAATACCTAAAATAGGAGCTAAGATTATGGATTTACAAAATCCAACTAAAAAAATGAGTAAAAGTGATCAAGACAGTAAAGGTTGTATTTTTCTTTTAGATCCAGAAGAGGTCATTCGTAAAAAAATTATGTCTGCTGTTACTGATAGTGAAGGAAAAGTTTATTATGATGTCGAACATAAACCAGGAATTTCAAATCTACTTACAATTTATTCTGCTTTAAGTCATTTATCTATTCAAGAGGTAGAAGAAAAGTTTAAAGAGTATAATTATGGGAACTTAAAAAAAGAAGTAGCCGATTTAGTAGTTACTACTCTTTTAGAAATACAAAAAAAATACCAAGAAATTATGAAATCAGGACTTGTTGATCAAGTCTTAGAAGAGGGTAAGAAAAAAACCAATGAACTTGCTAAAATAAAATATGAAAGTGTTTTAAAGAAAGTTGGTTTAGGAAGAGATTAATTGACATTATGATAAGACATTTTAATTAAATCATAAATTTTTTGAACATTTTCATCATAGTCTTTTTGTAAAGAGTGTGTCATTTCTTTGTACATTTCTTGTAAATTGTCATTATTTTGATTAAACCATTCATAATATAAATATTTTAATTTACTTATGTTTTTATTCTCATAAAGAGTATCTAATTCACACTTTATGAGATTTTTTATATTTTGGATTTGTCTTAATGTCTTTTGTTTAGTATATTTTTTTATTTTTTCATAAGAAAAAGTGGTTTCTTTCATTTCATATATCGCTTCACATAAATTTAATTCATCACTTAATAATAATTTACTACGACTCAGTACTAAACCTTCTTCATTAAATTCTAAAGCTAAAGCATTTTTACCATCACTTAAAATAAGAGCATAACAAATACTAGGTTCATTCTTTTTTAAAATTGTTTTTTCTTTAATTTGCAATAACAGACTTTCTTCAATTTTCGTTTGATAGTTTAAGTGATCCTCTATATAAGTAGATGGTACACGAAATAAAGGAATTTTTTTAATATAATCTAAATGATCCGCTTCTTCCCATTCATAAAAAGAAAAACAATCTCCATCACTTCCAAAATTTAGAACGATATCGTAATAAAAATACATTTTTTCTACTCCTTTCTATCGATACAACAATTAAAATCCAACCAATAAGAAAGAGTAAACATTCTACCCTTTTACTAATAAATTGGACAAATTCAAAAAAACTATACCCCATGGTCATTAAATTCGTATAAAAAAGAATAAAAGAAAGTCCAATACTTGTTAAAAGAATACCAAAAAGCATAAGAATCCATTTCATACTATTTCCCCTATTACATTTTATTTCTTATTTTCAAATTTTATTATATAATTAAATAGGTGATAAAATATGAAATACATTCTTTATACTTTATTAGGAATTTTACAAGGGTTTACAGAACCATTACCCATTTCTTCTAGTGGACATTTATTCTTATTTAAAAACCTTTTTAATACCGATATGCTAGAAGATTTAAACTTTGAAATCTTTGTTAACTTTGGTTCTTTCTTAGCTATTCTTTTTATTTTCTTACCGGATATTATAAAACTTATTAAATCTTTCTTTACCTATATTTTTAATAAAGAAAAAAGAAATTTAGTAAAACAAGAATTTCATTACTGTATGTGTATTATTATAGGAAGTATTCCCGTTGGTATTATGGGACTTCTATTTAAAAGTAAGTTAGAAAGTAGTTTAACGATTAAAGGGTTAGGTATTGCTTTTCTAGTAACGGCTTTATTACTTTTTATTGTTAAAAATGCAAGTGGTACTAAAGAAGATAAAGATATTACGTATAAAGATGCTTTTATTATTGGTCTTATGCAAATGATTGCTTTAATTCCTGGTATTAGTCGTAGTGGTATCGTACTTGTTGGTTGCTTACTTTGTAAACTAAAAAAGGATGCTTCTTTAAAATATACCTTTATGCTTTATTTCCCTGTTAGTGTTGCATCTATGGCTTTAGGAGTTTTAGATTTCATCGAAAATCCAGCAAGTAGTAGTTTGTTTATCCCATACATTTTAGGAATGTTTGCAGCAGGAATTGTTACCTACTTATCTTATCAATGGTTAAGTTCGATCGTAAAAAAAGGAAAACTTTGGAAGTTTTCCATCTATTGTTTTGTCCTTGCCCTATTCATTTTTATTTATTTTAGATAAGACTTATTATGAGTCTTTTTGTTTATTTTCTAATTCTTCGACATTCACACTTTGTATGGAATCAAAACGTTTCGTTATTTTTTCGGTTGTTATATTAATATCTTTAACATCTTTAGAAACGGTATCAATACTTCTAGATAGTTTATCCCAACGTTCTTTATACAAAGCAAATTCATGACTTAATTTATTTAATTCTTCGTGGATGACTTTGGCATATTTATCTCTTTCTATATTTTTTAAAATCATACTAATGGTGGTTAAGGTACTCATTAAAGTCGTTGGACTGGTAATCCATACTTTTTTATTATACGCTTCTTTAATTAAATCAGCGTGATACGCATTAATCTCTGCAAATATAGCTTCTGCTGGTAAGAAAAGAATCGCTTCACTCGCTGTTTCTCCTGGAACAATGTATTTTGAACTAATGGCATCAATATGATTGCGTACATCTTTTTTAAATTGTTTTTCTGCTACATCTCTTGCTTCTTTTGATAGTGTTTTATCGGTCATTCTTTGATAGTTTTCTAAAGGAAATTTAGAATCTATACAAATGGTTCCTAAAGGACTTGGAGCATACAAAATCGCATCTGCAATAAACCCATTACTTAATTTATGTTGAATTTCATAAATTCCTTTCGCATTTTCTCCAAAAACACTTGTTAAAATATAATTTAAATTGACCTCTCCAAATATACCTCTTGTTTTTTTATCGGTTAAAACACTTTGTAAAGAAACAATATCCGTGGATAACCCATCTATCTTTTTTTGGGCTTCATCTATTTTAGTAAGACGTTCTAAAATATTATTAAACGTTTTATTGGATTTTTGAAAATTATCATCTAAACGTTCATTGACTTTATCATTTAAATCATTCATTTTTTTCTCTAAAAGTTCTGTTAAATGTTCAAAATCCTTTCTTAAATCACTTGAAAAATACAACTTAAATTCTCCAATTTCTTTCGTAATATTGGTATCAAATCGACCAATACGTTCTGTTAAATCACTATTATCTTTTCCTTTTAAAAGTAATAAAAGTAGTAAAAAAACGATAAAAATTAAAATTCCTAAAATAACGTACAACATATAAATTCCTCTATTCTATTTCTAATTTTTTATTGAGTAGTTTACTAATCAAGAAAGCTAGTAATAATAAAATGATGACTTTTAAAAGAGCTATGGGATGGGTAAGACTTTGGATAAGACTGGTTCCAACAAACCCCCAAAACCATACTAAAAAAATCTTACCAATTAATAAAGCAACCATAAATTTTTTAAAAGACATTTTAGATAACCCGACAGCTATATTGACTAAAAAAGCTGGAGTAAAAGGTATCGCTATTAAAGTGGTTAATTGTTCTAATTTAATTTTATCAACAATATGCATCAATTTTTTTATTTTTTCTTTCTTTTTGGTTTTAGCATCAAACCAATTTTTTATTTTATAACGAAATAAGAAAAAAGATAGTAAACACCCTATAACGGTAAAGATCCAAGAAATGAAAAAACCAAAAAAAGGACCAAATGCTAAAAAGTTAATGGTAATAAAAACGAATAAAGGTAGTATAGGCAAAATAGATTCAAGGACAATACAAATACAACCTAAAAGAGGTCCATAAATCCCTATATTTAATAAAAATTGGTTAATCCATGCATCAATATTAGCAAAAAAATCCATAAGCATCACTCGTTTTTATTATACCACATCCTCTTTTATTTTATTTGTAATTCACAAGAAAAACTGTTAATGAAATGAAAAGAAAAGAGATTATCATATCTCTTTTACTACAATATTAACAATTTTATTAGGAACAACAATAACTTTTACGATTGTTTTATCTTGAGTATATTTTATAACATTCTCTTCTTTTAATGCTTTTTCTTTAATACTTTCTTCACTTTCATCATTGGTAATTAAAATGGTACCACGAACTTTACCATTGACTTGAACAGCAATCGTTTTTTCACTATCAATAGTTTTTGCTTCTTCATAAATTGGCCATGGTGTTTCACATAATGGTTTTTCATTCATTTGCGCATTTAATTCTTCTGTAATATGGGGAGCAATAGGATTTAATAAAGAAAGTAATACAAGATATTCCTCTTTGGTAATAAAGTCACTATCTTCATAAGCATTGGCTAAAATCATTAAAGTAGAAACAGCTGTATTATATCCCATTGTTTTTAAATCATTTGTGACTTTTTTAATACTTTTATGAATTAAACTTTCTAAATATTTTTGATATCCACTACCCTCTTTTACTTTATCTTTTAAACGAATAACTTTATCAATAAAACGTTTACATCCACGTAATGAATCCGTACTCCATGGTGCATCTTGTTCATAATCTCCCATGAATAGTTCATAAGTACGTAACGTATCTGCTCCATACTCTTTTACAATTTCATCAGGATTGATAACATTTCCTTTACTTTTACTCATTTTTTCGTTATTTGAACCTAAGACCATACCATGACTAACACGTGTCCAAATCATTTCACTTTTTGGTACTAAGCCAATATTGTGTAAGAATTGTACCCAAAATCTTGCATATAATAAGTGTCTAGCCGTATGTTCCATTCCTCCGTTATACCAATCCACTCTTCCCCAGTAGTTCATAGCATCCATACTTGCAAATTCGTGGGTGTTATGCGGATCCATATATCTTAAGAAATACCAACTAGATCCCGCCCATTGAGGCATAGTATCAGTTTCACGTTTTGCATCTCCTCCACAATTTGGACATTTACAATTTACCCAATCAGTAATTTTGGCAAGTGGACTTTCTCCTGTATCCGTTGGTTCGTATTCGGCAACATCAGGAAGTAGTAGTGGTAAATCCTCTTCTTTCATAGGAACCCATCCACATTTAGGACATTCAATCATAGGAATTGGTTCTCCCCAGAATCTTTGTCTTGAGAAAATCCAATCACGCATTTTATAGTTATTTACACGTCTAGCAATTCCCATATTCTCTAATTTTTCAGTGATTTTTTCTTTAGCTTCTTCAACAGTTAAATCATTAAATTCTTCACTATTCATTAAAGTACAATTTTTACCTAAATAATCATGTTTTTCAAAAGCATGTTTGGTAATATCTCCACCTGTTATAACCTCAATAATTTCCAAATTATGGACTTTGGCATATTCATAGTCACGTTCATCATGAGCAGGAACCGCCATAACAGCACCTGTTCCATAACTTCCTAAAACAAAGTCTCCTAAAAATATTGGAACATGTTTACCATTAATAGGATTAATCGCTTCAAGACCTTTTACTATACAACCAGTCTTTCCTTTATTAAGTTCCGTACGATCCATATTGGATTTCTTTTTCGTTTCTTCAATATAAGATAATACCTCTTCTTTATTTTCAACTCTTGGTAGTAATTCTTGAATCAGTTTTCCATCTGGTGCTAAAACAAAGAATGTAATACCATAAATCGTTTCAATACAAGTTGTAAATATAGAAAACTTTCCACCACCAACAATTTCAATATCGACCTCAACGCCCGTAGATTTACCAATCCAATTGATTTGACCAAGTTTTACTTTTTCTGCAAAATTTGTACTGCTTAATCCTTCAAGTAAACTTTCTGCATAATCACTCATACGAAGCATCCATTGTGATTTTTCTTTTTGTTCAACAGTTGTACCACAACGTTCACAAACACCACCCGCTGCATCTTCATTAGATAAAACCATTTTACAAGTTGGACACCAGTTTACAGGAATTGTATCTTTATACGCCATACCATGTTTAAAGAATTGTAAGAATTGCCATTGTGTCCATTTATAGTATTCCGGATCCGTTGTTGAAAATTCTCTTGACCAATCAAAAGAATATCCTAAATCCATCATTTGTCCTTTAAACGTTTTAATATTTTCTTTTACAGCTTCTTTAGGATGAATATGGTTTTTAATTGCATATTGTTCAGCAGGAGCACCAAAAGCATCCCAACCCATAGGAAATAACACATTATACCCTTCTCTACGCATCATTCTAGCCATAGCATCTAATGCTGTATAACTTCTTACATGTCCAACATGTAGTCCTGCTCCAGAAGGATATGGAAATTCTACTAATATATAGTATGGATTTGCTCCTTCATTTTTTGCTTCAAAAGTATGATGTTCTTCCCAATACTTTTGCCATTTTTTTTCTATTTCTTTAAAATTCATTTTTCTTCTCTCCTTATCTTTTTTTCTAAATGTCTTCCATATAATTCATATAATGCATAAATGAGTAAAAACAAGAGGACAAAACCTATTCCTAATTGTAAAATCAAATACGTATCTAAAAAACTGACTATGGTTCCTACACTTGAAATAATAAAACTATCTATCAAACACATCCATTTTAACTCTTTTTTATATTGAATCTTTTTTTCATCAATTTTAAACTTTTTCACTACATAACTGATTAACATAAAATTATCTGTTTTCTTTTTCTTTAACTTTCTATAATCATATACATAATGAATACAAAAGATGATGACAAATAAAATACAAAAAAAGTATAGAATAAAGGATGGAGTATTTAAATTCATTTTTATTTTCTCCTTTCTATAAAAGAAAAAACGGCTATTTTCCTAAGGACGAAAATGCCGTGGTACCACCTTAATTCATAGTATACACTATCTTTTTTCATCTTCTATAGGAGATGAGTCTATTCGCTCCAAAAGCAAGTTCGTAAATTTTATTTGTTTATTTTCACCTAACATAAACTCTCTTTTTAAAATAAAGATTTTACTACTACTCTTTCTTCATTGCTTTTAAGTATTATATTAAATTTATCGCTATTTTTCAAGTCTATTTTCTTTAGAAATTAAAAAAAATAGGAAGAATCCTATTTTTCAAATTTTCTTATGGCGAAGCCACTAAGTAATAAAGTAATGAATCCAAAACCATAGGTTAAAGTATTTCCTGTTTTTGGTGCAGGATCTTGTTCTGGTTTTTGTTCACTAGCTTGTTTTATTTCTTCATATTTTGAAAAGTTCCATAAAACGGTATCTGTATCCTCAGCTTTTAGTACAATTCCAGTTGGATTAATCTTCATAGTAACCGTTTGATCTATATCTCCATTTTTATCCCAATCAAATGTCCAAGTATAACTTATCATTTTGTTTCCAATGGTTGCTTCTTTTAATTTATCTTCTGTAACAGCACCATATACATATATATAATGTTCTTTACCTTGATTATTACGATCATCTACTGGTGTATCTTGACTATTCCAAAACGATTGTTCAGCTGAATTTCCTGATTTATAAACAGCTGTTTTTAATGTTTGAATTTCTATATCTTTTGGTGCAACGATTTTAGCTCCAATCCATGCCGCATCAATCGTACGTCCTATATCTAAATCTTTAGGAACAATTTTTAAATCAGCAGCATTATAAGTAACAACCACATTATTTGTTCCATTTCCTACTATACTTGGATTTCCTCCTTTATAGGAATCACTGGCATTAATAATGGAAATACTTTCCAAATTCATTGCATATACTTGAGGTATAAAAAGAATACTAAAAAGAAATAAAACGATACTTATTAAATTTTTCTTCATTATCTATCCCTCCTGCTTTTATTATGTCAAAAATAGACAAAAATATACAAAAAAAAAATAGAGGTCTTTTAATCCTCTATTTAATTAGTTATGTAATTTTTTAAATGTATAAGTTCCCGCTAAACCTAAAGTTATCATTCCTACTAGTGCTATTGGGAATGTATCTCCCGTTTTAGGTTCTGGATCTTTTGCTTCTTCTTTTTGTTTTGTTGGTGTTTCATTAGCAATTAATTTAATATCTTCTTGTTTTGTACCAGCTAAAACTGTATAGGTATGACCATTAATCGTAATTTTTTCAACTTGAATAGTATTAGAACCATTGGCACTTAAGGTAATACCTGTATCATCTTTCATATCACTTGTTTTAATTTTAATTGGTTGACTAGATGTATTTTTTACAGTTACAGTATCTGTAATGGTAATATCATGATTCGCATAACGAATAGTATTATCACTTGTTGTAATTGTACCATTTAAAGGAATTACTAAACTATTTTCATCCGTATTATATATTACTTTTGTTCCATCACCATTAATAGCAAGAGTAGCTTTATTTTTAGCATTACCATTTACGATTTTATCTACAGTTACTTGAGCATTTTCAGCTATAGTAACAGTTCCTCCTGTATTATCTACTAATGCTAAATCCCCTGTTTTATTACCAGTTGAATTTAATATAGTGTTTCCTCCAATAGAAGAACCTGATTTTAATTTTAAACCATAATTATTATTCGTTGTTGTAACTTGAGCATCGTTTTGAGTAACTAAATTTCCACTGATTCCATATCCTTTACTTCCTGTAACAGATACAGTACCACCATCTACAGTTAATTTATTATTATTATCAGTTACTTCAATTCCATATTGCATATTGGTAACTGCAATACTACCTTTGTTTTTAACCTCAACATCAAGTCCAAAAATACCTCCATCTTCACTACCTTTGGCACTATCATGAAGATTAATTTTAGAGTTTTCCCCATCAACTATAAGTTTTCCGGTATTATTAGAATAAATTGAAGATTGACCATCTATGATTCCACCATTTACAACCTCTAAAGTACCTGAATCAGCTAATATAATAGTACTATCACTATCAAAAGTAATTTTACCTCCAGCTGCTACTTGCAATTTAGTTGGTGTTTCATCATCATAACCAATCCAAATTGTTTTGTCTGTAATTTCAATAGCTTCTGTAATAGTAATTGTTGAACCATCAGCTACAGCTACAACATCACAAGATTTATTTCCTTGTGCTCCCCATGTAATTGTTAATGCTTCTTTAAATTTACTAAAATCTGATACAGTACAAGTTCCCCCTTTTGCATAGTCTGGTCTTTGAGTTGTCTCTGCAGAAACATTACCAATAAAGAACATACTCGCAAGTGCTAAGGTCACTCCCATAAATTTCTTTTTCACTTTTTCTTTCCTCCTATTTATTTTCGTATGCCAAAAGAGGTTCGTATGTTCCTCTTTTCTTATACCTACTATTAG
>CANRCV010000012.1 GCA_947629205.1 uncultured Bacilli bacterium | reverse complement strand
CATATATTTATTATAAAACAAAAAAATCCAAACTCATAGAGTTTGGCGAATGAAATAAAATTTCATTCTTTTTTTATTAGGAGGATATGAAAATGATAATGAAATTACATATTAATGATAGAACTGCTTTAGCTATCAAAAATAATACGAAAAGAATAGTTATAAAAGCAAATCAAGAAAATAGTGAATATGATTATAGTAAATTAAAACCAAAGGATATTATAGAATTTATTAGTGATAATCTAGGTGTAGTTTATGTTAAAGTGAAAGAAATTAATCATTATGATTCTTTAGAAGAACTATTTACTTTAGAAGGGACAAGATATACAATTTCTTCTATTAATGATAAAGAAGATGCTATTAAGAAAAATGGTGTCTATGCTATACATATAGAATACTTGTATAGTGAAGATAGTGTTTGGGAAGAATTGTATGAAAAAGCCAAAAATGTAAGAAATCCAAGAGATGTCTCTGGTATGATTAGTGCTGGAGGAGTAGGAGCAGCCATCCTTACTAAAAACCATAACATTTACACCGGCGTTTGTATTGATACAGCATGTACATTAGGTATGTGTGGAGAAAGAAATGCTATTGCGAATATGATTACGAATGGTGAAAATGAAATTGTGAAATTAGTATGTGTAGATTCTAAAGGAAATGCTGATTTACCTTGTGGAGCATGTAGAGAATATATGATGCAACTTTCTAAAAATAGTAAGGATATTGAAATACTTAAAAGTATTACTACGAAAGAAATCGTAAGATTAGAAGAATTAATCCCTGATTGGTGGGGAAGTAATAGAGTATAATGAAGAATATAGAATTAATTGTTCCTAAATTAAGTGAATATTCCTATGAGCAAAAACTTGAAAATAATGCAAAAACAATGCATTATAACGCCGGATATGATGTGTCTTATTATGGGTATAATTATGATACTGGTTGTATAGATTTTCCAGAAGAAAGATGGAAAATAACTTATGAAAAGCGTAAAAAAGAAAATAAGTATTTTGCCTATATAAAAGACTGTTCACTTGATAAATATGTTGGATATGTTAATTATCAATATAATAAAAATGATGATATTTATGAATGTGGAATCTTAATTGAACATAAGTATAGAGGCAAGGGTTATTCTAAAGATGCACTTAGACTTTTAGTAAAAGAAGCCTATAAAAATGGAATAGATTATCTTTATGATACATTTGAAAAGGATAGAGAAAATGCTTTAAAAACATTTATTGATGTCGGATTCGAAATTTACAAAGAAAGTACTTGGAAAAAATTTAATAAAAATGTAGAGGGTATTATAGTTAGAATTAAAACGGATACATGTTTACCAAATATAACAAATTTGAAATCAATAGAGGATGTTTTAATATTTATGAAAAGAAATATTCGATATGGATGGTTAGACATAAATAATAAATTGCATATAGGGAATATGAAAAACTTTCGAAGATTGTATAGAACTTTAGCTTTAGAAGAAATGTTAGAATATAATATTGGTACTTGTATTGATCAAGTTAAATTAATGAACTATCTTTTAAACAAGATAAAGATTAAAAACAAAATGTTTGCAACTAGAATCTATGAACCAAATGATATTGATGAGTTGGATGAAGAAGAACATATGCATTGTTTTGTACTTTGCTATATAAATAACAAAGTGTATCATATTGAACATCCAAATTGGTCTAAGATAGGTATATATGAATATAAAACGGAAGAAGAAGCATTAAAACAAATCAATGATTATTATGTCGAATTATCGGGTGGAGTATTTAGACCAATTACAGAATTTTATGATGTAAAACCAAATCTTTCCTTTAAAGATTTTAATAATTATATTAACGATTTAACAATATTGTGAAGAAAATTTCAGTGTTACCTAAATGTAACTTTGAATTAAGTAGAAAGGTGAGTCACTATGGATAAAAATATTTTGATAATAGGTGCTGCAAGAAGTGGGAAAACGACACTTGCAAAAAAATTAGTGAAAGAAAAAGGTTATAATTTAATTAGTATAGATGATCTTGTTAGTGGTTTTGAGGCTTTTCCGCAATTGCATATCAAACATGATGATAATGATATAGAAACCTCTTCCAATTTAGCACCATTTCTAATTAAATTTTTTACTGAACTAGCAGAAGGAAATACTTTTTATGATGGAATTAAGTATGCTATTGAAGGAACTCATATTGATTTTGAAATATTAATGCCATTTCTACAAAGTGAAAAATACAAAGAAAAATATGAAATTATTGGTTTAACTTATAATCATATTACAGAACAAGAAATGTATGAAAATATAAAAAACTATGATACCGAAGATGATTGGACGTATTGGTGTGAAGATGAAGAGTTGCGCGGAAATATAAAATATTTTTTTGAAAGAAATGCGTTCTTTAATGATAAATTTAGAGAATATCAAATAAAAACATATGATACATCTTTGGATAGAGAAAAAGTTTTAAAGAAAATAGTAAGTTCATTAAAATAAGGAGGATTATTTAAAGAATGAAAATAATAGAATATGAAGATAAATATTTAGAGGATGTAAGAGACTTACTGGTGGAATTAGAAGAATATATTTTAAAGATTGATAAAGACCATTTAGATCAATTACATCCTGAATATAGAGAGAAAATGGCATTACTTGATTTAGAAGAAGTTAAAAATAATAATGGTAAATGCTATTTAGCAATTGAAAATGATAAAGCCATTGGATTAATTATGGGTTGTATTTTTCCATATGATGCATACGATTACTTAGATTATAAATGCCTAAAACGTGGAGAAATTACTGAACTCATTGTATCTCATCAAGCAAGAAAAAATGGTATTGGAAAAGAGTTAATGGATACAATGGAAAATTATTTTAAATCCGTTGGTTGTGAATACTGTATGGTCGATGTATTTGCTTATAATGATAATGCCATTCATTTTTATAACCAAAATGGTTATCATTCTCGTATGTATAGAGATATAAAGAAGTTAAAGTAGGTGTTAGTTGTGTTAAAATTTATTACAAATGAAAATCATTTAAAAGAGGAAGAGATGACAGAAATTGTCAAAAGAGTAAAAGCACTACTTGTTAATTCTAAACAAGAACTATTACTTGGTTATTCTTATCATACATATCAATTTCCTGGAGGGCATGTAGAAGAAAACGAAACACTTTTAAATGCTGTAAAAAGAGAATTAAAGGAAGAAACAGGAATTGAAATTCAAGAAAATAATTTAGACTATTTTGCTTGTAAATATGGTTATTATAAAGACTATCCTAAAAAAGGTCAAAATCGTAAAATAGAAATTTATTATTATGAAATAAAAACTGATGAAAAGCCAAATTTAGAAAATACAAGTTATACGGAAGAAGAAGCAAAAGGTAATTTTGAATTACGTTCTATACCCTTAAATAATGTAATTGAAGTTTTAGAACAAAATGCTAAAGAGTATGGAGATCCATATGGAATTGCAGATGAAATGATTACCTTATTAACAGAATATAGGAGAGAACATTTATGATTATTCCGAAAAATTAAAAAAAGGAGGAAAATATGACAAAGAGAGATATTTTTATTGGAGGAGCATGGCCATATGCAAATTATTATTTACATGTTGGTCATTTAGCAGCTTTATTACCTGGTGATATTTTAGCAAAATATTTTCGTGGAAAGGGAGATAATGTAATTTATGTATCAGGATCAGATTGTCATGGTACACCTATTACTGAAAGAGCAAGAAAGGAAAATGTAACACCCGAAAGTATTGCTACATTTTACCATAATGAATTTAAAAAAACATTTGAAAGATTAGGTTTTGAATATGATGAATATTCAACCACTATGTCTGAAAATCATAAAAATTATGTTATGGATCAATTTAAAAAAATATTGGATAATGGATACATTTACGAAAAAGAAGAATTACAAGACTATTGTGAAAACTGTAAAATCTATTTATCTGATAGAGAAATAGAAGGTATTTGTCCTCATTGTGGTGGAAAAAGTACAGGAGATCAATGTGAAATCTGTGGAGATTCTTTAGATTCTAGCGAAGTTCTAGATAAGCATTGTAAAATTTGTGGTTCAAAAACTATAATGAAAACAAATAAACATTTATACTTTAAATTGCCAGAATTTAAACAAGAATTGCAACAATTAATAGAAACGAATAAATCAACTTGGCGAAAAAATGCTTTAGGGGAAGCACAAAAATATATCGATATGGGCCTTGTAGATCGAGCTGCTACTAGACAATTAGATTGGGGCGTTCCTGTACCCGTTTTAGGTTATGAAGATAAAAGAGTATATGTGTGGATTGAAGCTGTATTAGGTTATTTATCTGTTGGTTATGATGTAGCTACAAAAAGAGGAATAGACTTTGATCAATTTATGGCTGATACAAATCCAAATTTAAAAACGTATTATGTTCATGGAAAAGATAATATACCTTTTCATACAACAATCTATCCTGCATTAATACTTGCATTAAAGAATGGTTATCGTTTACCTGATTATATAGTTTCTTCTGCTTATGTTAATTTAAATCAAGAAAAAATGAGTAAATCAAAAGGAAATTTAATAACTGCTAATGAGTTATTAGATATGTTTGATAGTGATACTTTAAGATTTTATTTTGCCTTTAAAGGACCGGAGACAAATGATATGAATTGTTCTATTGAGGATATAATTCAAACACATAATAAATTTTTGGTAGGAATGCTTGGAAATTTTGTAAACAGAAATTTATCTTTTATAAATAAAAAATTTGATGGAGTGATTTCGGAAGCAATTATAGATGAAAATATTCAAGAATTGACCCAAAAATGTTTTCAATTAACTGGAGAATATTTTGAAAAAGGTGAAATTCGAAATGCTGTAAACCAAATAATTGAATATATAAATTGTGCTAACAAATATTATGATGGTAAACAACCTTGGGTGCAAGTAAAAGAAGACATAAATGAGTTTAACAATACTACTTATACGTGTATTTATATGATTGCAAACATAGCAAATATGATTGCACCAATTTTACCTAATGCCTCTTTAAAAATAAAAAATATGTTAAGTCTACCAAAATATAAATGGGAGGAAGAAAAAATTTCAGGAGATTATAAAATAAAAGATTTACAGATCATTTATGGTAGATTAGATGAAGAAAGTTTGTAATTAGTTAGGAGGGAACATTTATGCTTATTCCAGAAAAATTAAAAAAAGGTGATACTGTTGCCATTGTAAGTTTATCAAGTGGCATGGGTGGAGATAAAGAATTTTTTCATCGCTATTTACTTGGTAAGAAAAGATTAGAAGAAGTATTTGGTTTAAATGTAGTTACTATGCCAAATGCCTTAAAGGGTTCTAAATATTTAAATGAACACCCAGAAGCAAGAGCAAACGATTTAATGGAGGCATTTAAAGATAAATCCATCAAAGGGATTATTTCTATGATTGGTGGAGATGATACAATCCGTTTGCTACCCTATATTGATTATGAAATTATTAAGAAAAATCCTAAAATATTTATGGGATACTCTGATACAACTATAAATCATTTTATGCTTTATAAAGCGGGAGTAATGTCTTATTATGGACCAGCCATTTTAACTGATTTTGCTGAAAATGGTGAAATGTTTTCTTATACAGAAAAATATATTTGGGATTTTTTATTTAAAAATGGTCCTGTTAAAATTACGTCGAGCCCTATGTGGACAAATGATCGAATTGATTGGACAGATGAAAGTAGAATAAACGACCATAGAAAACTTATAAAAGAAGAACATGGTTATGAAGTATTACAAGGAAAAGGAATTATTGAAGGAGAATTGCTTGGAGGATGTATTGATGTTTTTTCAATGTTTATGGCAACTCCTTTATGGCCAAAAAAAGAAGAATGGAAAGATAAAATTTTATTTTTTGAAACTAGTGATGCTAAAGCAACTCCTTTACAATTAAAATGGATGTTAAGAGGGTTAATAGCAAGTGGTATAATGGAGGAAATTAATGGTATTTTAATTGGTAAACCAAAAGATGAAACCTATTATGAAGAATATAAAGAAGTTTTTATAGATGTTTTAATTAAAGAAAATTTGAGAAAAGATATTCCAATTTTATACAATATTAATTTTGGTCATAGTGCTCCAATGTGTATTTTACCAATAGGAGCCAAAGCAAAAGTAGATTTAAATACAAAAGAAATTGTTGTTGAAAATTAATTGACACTTATTCAAAAATGCTTTATATTAATATTGTACTTGAAAAAGTACAATAAAAGTAAATGTTAATCGCTTCTAGGTGGTGCGAGCAATAAATGATCCTAGTCGTGAAATGTTAATCGCTTCCGAGTGGTGCGAGTAATAAGTGATCTCGGTTGTATATGTTTAGAAGACTGTAATAATTATTTATAGTCTTTTATTGTGCAACAAAATAGTAAAATGATGCTATAATAATTTTAAATATAAGGAGTTTTATATGATTGAATCAAAAAAAGTAAAATTTGAAAAAAATAATACCGTTATAGATGGAACTACTTATTTAATACCACCTAATCCTAATGAAGGGTATAAATGTGGTTATTCGATATTTGTTCCTAAGAATTGTGAACAAAATACTACTCTTATAATGCATAGTTGCAATACTGGAAATAATGTACCAATACATTTAGAAGAAGCCAATGAAATTGTTAAAAAAAGCACATATGAAAGACCAAATTTTGGAATGAATCTTGGAAATGATTTGAATATGCCTGTTTTGATACCTTTAATTCCAAGAGTTCGAAGCTATTATACTCAAACTTTGGGGAGTATGGTTTATCATAATGATGTATCAATTTTATTAGAAGACCAAGCAAGAGGAAATGAAGAAGAAAAATTATCAAAACAAGAGATTAGAATGATTCAAGAGCAATGCCAAGATATTCATATACAAGTAGTAAATATGATAAAATCTTCTAGATTGTTCTTACAAAGTCTTGGTATTACTATTGATACTAAAGTAATTGTGGAGGGTTATTCAGCAGGTTCAAAGTTTGCAAATTGTTTTACAGCATTACATCCTGAACTTGTAAAAGCTTGTATAGGTGGTGGAAATAGTGGTTTAGGTATTTTACCTATAATAGAATATAAAGGACAAAAATTAAATTTTCCTTTAGGAGTTGCCGATGTTCCAAATTTTGATTATGATGCTTTTTGTCAAATTCCACAACTATATTATATAGGTACGGAAGATGATAATGATCCTGCTATGTATAAATGTAATTTTAAAATGAATGCTAATCGTGAATTTTTAAGAGATGAAGAAAATAAATTAATTCCTGTAACGGATGAAAGTGGAAAAATCATTCCGGTACTCGATGGTAATGGACGACTTCAACCTCGATATTTAGAAAACTACACTCAACAAGAAATAGAACAAATTCATTCTTTATTTGGAGAAAATCCACAAATTCGATTTGCAAATAACGAGGCTATGTATACTGCATTAGGTGTAAATGCAACTTTTAAAAGATTTCCCGGAACTCATAATACAGTTAACCAAAATTGCATAAAGGAATGTGTCAAAAATTTTATAAGAAATGTTAATGTTCAAGAAAAACAATTTGATAATTCTCATAAAACTATATAAATATATTTAAAGAAAAAAACCTATAAAAATCACTGCAAAAGTAAAATAACTATTGCAAACATGAAAAATCTACGTTAAAATTTTATCAGTGGTGGTTTAAATGGATAAAAATCAAAAAATATTTGTAGCAATCATTGTTTTACTTTGTATTGCTATGGTTGTGATAGGTTTTTTTGCTTTTCGTGATCGTAAAGAAGAATTAAAAGAAAATTACGATGCGATTACTTTTAAAAATGAATATGAATCTTTAAATAATGTTGTTCGTGATAAAGATGGAAGAACTATTAAAGAAATTAGTATTAGTGCTACGAATCCTGTTGATATTCTCACTGAAGAAGAAGCTCTTTCTTTAATTGAAAATGGAACTGGAATTCTTTATTTTGGATTTCCAGATTGTCCATGGTGTCGTAGTATGCTTCCCGTACTACTATCTACTTTAGATAGTATGAGTATAGGAAAACTTTATTATTTAAATATTGGTAGTATTCGTGATACCTTAGCTTTAGATGAAAAAAATAAAGTGGAAACACAAGTAGAAGGTACACAAGGCTACTACAAGTTACTAAAAGCAATGGATTCTGTTTTAGAGCCTTACTATTTAACAAGTGAAGATGGAAAAAAGATTGATACAAAAGAAAAAAGAATTATGGCTCCAACTGTGATTGCTGTTAAAAATGGAGAAATTGTAAGTATTCATACGGGTACAGTAGAAAGTCAAGAAAGTGGTTATGATGATTTATCAACAGAACAACAAGAAGAATTACAAAACATTTTTATCGATTTAGTTCGTAGTGTTTATGAAATTGATTGTGATGAAGCCTGTTAAGAGCAATATTTGCTCTTTTTCTTTTAGACAAAATGTAAAATAAAAACTGGCCAAAATGTAAAATGAAAATTAGAAAAAATGTAAAATAAATATTTTCATATAAAAGAAAATGTTGTATACTTATTTTGGAGGAATATGTATGAAAGAATATATGCCTAGAGTCATTGATACTGCTTTAAAAAATAAATTAGAATATATGGGTGCTGTTTTAATCGAAGGATGTAAATGGTGTGGTAAATCAACAACCGCAAGACAATTTGCAAAAAGTTTTATTGAATTTCAAGATCCCGATCGAAAAATACAATATGATAATACGAGTAAAATGAAACCTTCTTTATTTTTAGAAGGAGAAAAACCTAGATTATTTGATGAATGGCAAATGTATCCAGTTGTTTGGGATTCTATTCGTATGGATGTTGATCATACTGGTTTAAAAGGACAATATATTTTAACCGGTTCAACAAAACCTCTTGATAATGTAGTCATGCACACAGGGACAGGTAGAATTTCCAGAGTTTTAATGCGACCTATGTCTTTATATGAATCAAAAGATTCCAATGGTCTTGTTTCTTTAGAAGATATTTTAAATGGCAAAGAAATAGAAGCTGTATCCAATTTAGAATTTGATGATCTTGTAAGTGTTATGATGCGAGGAGGATGGCCAGAGTCTTTAAATATACAGGGCGATAACCAATATAAAGTAGCAAAAGATTATATAAAACGTTTATTAAATAAAGATATAAAAACCGTAGATGGTGTGGAAAGAAATTCTAAAAAAATGGAAGCTGTTTTAAAAAGTATTTCTCGAAATATTTCAACGAATACAAGTAAAATGACTATTATAGAAGATGTGAAAAATGAATTTATCAATGAACTTTCTAGACCAACATTAGATGATTATTTGAATGCTTTAGAAAAACTTTATATTTTAGAATATATTCCTGCTACTAATCTAAATTTAAGATCAAAAACAACTTTAAGAGTCTCTCCAAAATTAGAATTAGTCGATCCTTCTTTAGTTGTTGCTTCTTTAGGATTAAAAAGAGAAGATTTAATTAATGATTTAAATTTTTTAGGATTTCTTTTTGAAAATATGTGTATAAGAGATTTAAATATTTATGCAGATAGTTTAGATGCAACTTTGTCTTATTATCATGATAAAAATGATTTTGAAATTGATTGTATTTTAAAAACGGAAAATGGACGTTGGGGAGCTATCGAAATAAAATTAGGTGCTGGCTATATTGATGAAGCAGCAGAAAATTTATTAAAATTTAAAGAAAAAGTGGATGTAGAAAAATGTGGTGAACCCTCTTTTCTAATGGTTTTAACGGAAAGCAATTACTCTTATAAAAGAGAAGATGGCGTTTATGTGGTCTCTATAGGGAGCCTTAAAAATTAAAGTTGAGGTGATACAGAATGAAACTAATTACTTTACTTCCTGCAGATAAATATATGGTGGTTAATCGTACGCAATTAACGGATAAAGAACGTAAAAATTTAATTAGTTTATATGAACCAATCATTGGTTATGCCGCCGTTAGTTTATATTTAACCTTATGGCGTGATTTAGATCGATTAGAACTTGTAAGTATGGATTATACCCATCATCATTTAATGACACTTTTAAAATGTAGTTTAGAAACCATTAAAGAAGCTAGAGAATCTTTAGAAAGTGTAGGACTTATAAAAACGTATGTAAAAGTTGGAAATTTAAATAGTTATGTTTATGAACTTTATTCTCCTTTATCCCCTAAAGAATTCTTTAATCATCCTATTTTTAGTGTTGTTCTTTATAATAATGTAGGAAAAAATGAATATGAACTTTTAAAAGCAGAATACCAAGAATTAAAAGTTGACTTAAAAGACTATAGTGATATTTCTAAATTTATGGATGAAACGTATAAAGCAACCAGTTTAACAACATTTGATGCCTTAGGAACAAATGAAAGAGCTTTAAATTTACAAGATCAAGTTGATTTTGATTTACTATTTTCTTCTTTACCACAAGGTATTTTAAATGAAAAAAAATGGAATAAAAAATTAAAAGAATTGATTAATAATTTAGCTTTTATATATAACTTAGATACATTAAAAATGGTAGAATTAATCCGTTTGGCTATTAATGAAAAAGGCTATATCGATAAAGAAGAATTAAGAAAAATGGCTAGAAAGTATTATCAATATAACAATAATGGAAAATTACCAACTTTAGTTTATCGTACTCAACCAGAATATTTAAAAAATCCTTTAGGAGACAATTCTAAACGAGGAAAAATTATTGGAGTCTTTGAAAATACGAGTCCTTATGATTTTTTAAAAAGCAAATATAAAGGAGCCAATCCTACCAATCGAGATTTACGACTTTTAGAAACTTTACTGATTGATTTAAATTTAAAACCAGCTGTAGTCAATGTTTTAATTGATTATGTCTTAAAGAAAAATGATAATAAATTAAATCAAGCTTTTGTTGAGACAATTGCAGGACAATGGAAAAGATTAAATATTGAAACAGCAGAAGATGCTATGAATGTAGCAGAAAAAGAACATAAAAAATATAGTAAAAAAGCACCAATTTCTAAGAAGAATCAAATGATCGAACCGGTTTGGTTTAATGAAAAATTAGAAAGTGAAAATATGACACAAGAAGAAGAAAAAGAATTAGAAAGTATATTAAATAAATATAAGTAGGTGAATTATGACGTTAGTAAAAGATTTAAAAGTAAATAAAGAACATCAAATCAATTTAGAACAAAGTTTACAAGAAGCTTGTCAAGATAAAGAATTTGTTTCATTAGTGCAATCTTTAAAACTAAATAAAAAAGAAGCTATGACAAAAACAAGTAAACTCCAATTGGTTTTAGAAGAAAGAAAACATTGTAAATCTTGTAAAGGGTTTTATATGTGTAAAAATGAATGTATTGGGCATGTATTAGAACCAACGATTCTAGAAGAAAAACTTTATTTTTCTTATAAACCTTGTTCTTATCAAAGAAAAGTTTTAGAAGCCCAAAATAAGAAAAAAGTAGTGCGTATGAAAGATATAGATACCAAAGATAAAAAACAAATGTCCATTATTAAATGGATGGATGATTTTTATGAAGAATATGATGGATCAAAATATAAAAAAGGATTGTATTTACATGGCAGTTTTGGTTCTGGAAAAACGTATCTTTTAACGGCTTTATTTAATGAATTAGAAAGAAGTAAAAAAGCAACGATTAAAATTGCTTATTTTCCAGAACTATTAAGAACGTTAAAAGAAGATTTTCATCGTTTTGGTTATTTAATGGATGAATTAATGCATGTGGATTTATTATTAATTGATGATATTGGAGCAGAAAAAGTAACAGAGTGGGGAAGAGATGAAATATTAGGAACTATTTTACAATTTCGTATGAATGAAGGAAAAATTACTTTTTTTACCTCTAATTTAACAATTGAAGAATTAGAAGAACACTTATCACTTGCGAGTGGTGTTGATAAAGTAAAAGCAAGAAGAATTATTGAACGAATTAAACAATTAACCATTGATAAAGAATTAATAAGTGAGAATAGAAGAGATTAGATGATGACAAGAGTAGTAATAAAAGAAGAAAATCCTTCTTTACAAAGAATTGAAAAAAGATGTATAAATTGTGGACAATGTCTAGAAACTTGTAAACAAAATAATCATTTACAAGAAGAGGATTGTATTTTTTGTGGACAATGTATTTTAACTTGTCCTATGGGAGCTTTAATTCCTAAATATAATTATAAAGAGATTTATGCCAATATTACCGATGAAGAAAAAATTACCGTCATAAGTATTAGTCCAGCCGTACGAGTAGCCATTGGAGATGAGTTTGGTTTTCCACCAGGAGCATTTTTAGAAAAAAAACTAGTTGGTGTTTTAAAAACTTTAGGTTTTGATTATGTATTGGATACTACTTTTGGAGCAGATTTAACTATTATGGAAGAAGCTAGTGAATTAATAACTCGTTTAAAAACAAAAGAAAATATTCCAATGTTTACCTCTTGTTGCCCTTCTTGGGTTTTATATATGGAAAAGTATCATCCTAATGATTTAAACTATTTATCTACTTGTAAAAGCCCTATTGGAATGCAAGGAGCTACCATTAAAACCTATTTTGCTCAATTAAAACATTTAAATAAAGAAGATATTGTAACCATTTCTTTAGCACCTTGTGTTTCAAAAAAGAAAGAGATTCAAAACGATGAAAATAACGATTATGTCTTAACCACCAGTGAACTGGCGATGCTAATTCGTGAACACAATATTGATTTTAATGATGTAAAAGAAAAAGATTTTGATACCCTTCTTGGTAAAGGAAGTGGAGCAGGTGTTCTTTTTGGTACAAGTGGTGGTGTTATGGAAGCAGCACTGCGTACAGCCTATTATTTATTAAATGGAAAAGAAGCACCAGATGATTTTTACAAATTAGAAAAGGTAAGAGGTGCAATTCCTATTAAGGAAGCCGAAATTGATTTAGGAGTGCAAAAAATAAAAGTAGCGGTTTTATATGGTATTGAAAATGTAGGTAAAATTTATGATTCTTTAAAAGAGTACCAATTTGTTGAGGTCATGACGTGTCCTAGTGGTTGTGTTGGTGGAGCAGGACAACCATTAATTCCAATTTCCAAATTACAAAGTCAAATTGCTGCTAGAAGCAAAAGTTTATATGAAAATGATGCTTCTTTAAATATAAAATCAAGTTATCAAAATAAAGACATACAAAAAGTATATGAAGAATATTTTAATGAAGAAAACAAACCTATTTTACATACAACGTATACGGATGAAAGTAAAACTTTAAAAGAAAAAGTAGTTTAAGAGTGAATAAAAACTCTTTTTTCTTTTAAAATAATACTAGTAAAATCAAAATTAGCACTTAATGTTGACAAGTGCTAATTTTAGTTGTATACTACATGTGAAAAAGGAGGAATGTTTATGTATAATCAACCAGAAGAACAAGAAAACGTCTTAGAAAAATATGGACGTGATATTGTAGATGATGTGATTCATAATAAAATAGATCCTGTGATTGGTCGTGAAGAAGAAATTCGTGATGTGATACGAATTTTATCTCGTAAAACCAAAAACAATCCCGTATTAATTGGAGAACCCGGTGTTGGTAAAACAGCTATTATTGAAGGACTTGCCCAAAGGATTGTTGCAGGAGATGTACCAAATAGTTTAAAAAATAAACGTATTTGGGAATTAGATATGGGGGCTTTAGTGGCTGGTGCTAAATACCGTGGAGAATTTGAAGAAAGATTAAAAGCCGTCTTAAAAGAAATTAAAGATAGTGATGGCAATATTATTATGTTTATTGATGAAATTCATATGATTGTTGGTGCTGGGGATAATGGTGCTATGGATGCTGGAAATATGTTAAAACCAATGCTTGCCAGAGGAGAAATTAAATTAATTGGTGCAACGACTTTAAATGAATATCGTAAGTTTATAGAAAAAGATGGAGCATTAGAAAGACGTTTACAAAAAGTTTTAGTTACAGAACCAAATGTTGTAAATACCATTACAATTCTTCGTGGTTTAAAAGAAAGATTTGAGGTGTATCATAAAGTAAGTATTAAAGATAGTGCTTTAGTTTCTGCAGCAACGCTAAGTGATCGTTACATCACTGATCGTTTCTTACCCGATAAAGCGATTGACTTAGTGGATGAGGCTTGTGCAACCATCAAGATGCAAATGGATTCTGTTCCTGTTGAATTAGATACCTTAACACGTGATATTATGCGTCTTGAAATTGAAAGAGAAGCCTTAAAGAAAGAAAAAGATGAACTATCCAAACAAAGGTTAGAAAAGTTACAAGAAGAAATTAAAGAATTAAAAGAAAAAGAAAGTGTAATGCGTAAAAATTGGGAAAGTGAAAAACAAAAAAGTGAAGAATTAAATAAGAAAAAAGAAGAATTAGAAAAAGCTAGACATGAACTTTCTATGGCTGAAAATAATTATGATTTAGAAACAAGTGCCAAGTTGCGTCATGGTGTTATTCCAGAACTAGAACGTGAATTAGAAACTTTAAAAAATAATCAAAATGGAACAATGCTTTCCAATACGGTTAGTGAAGAAGATATTGCTCAAGTCGTTTCAAAATGGACCAATATTCCTGTTTCAAAATTAGTAAGTGGAGAAAAAGAAAAATTATTGCATCTAGAAGAAAATTTGAAAAAACGAGTAAAAGGACAAGATACTGCTTTAAAACTAGTAAGTGAAGCCATTATTCGTGCCAGAAGTGGTATTAAAGATCCTAATCGTCCTATTGGTTCCTTTATCTTTCTAGGTCCAACTGGTGTAGGTAAAACAGAGGTTGCTAAGAGTTTAGCAAGTGAATTATTTGATGATGAACGTCATATGATTCGTATTGATTGCTCAGAGTATATGGAAGCCTTTAATGTAAGTCGTTTAGTTGGAGCTCCTCCTGGATATGTTGGATATGATGAAGGTGGAGAATTAACGGAAAAAGTAAGAAGAAATCCATTTTCTATTGTTTTATTTGATGAAATTGAAAAAGCTCATCCTGATGTTTTTAATATTTTATTACAAATCTTAGATGATGGACGTATCACCGATAGTACAGGAAGAACAGTAGACTTTAAAAATACCATTATTATTATGACGAGTAATTTAGGAAGCGAATATATTCTTGGAGAAGATAAAGATAGTTCTACTTTAGTTCTAAATGAACTAAAAAGAACATTCCGTCCAGAATTTATTAATCGTTTAGATGAAATTATTATCTTTAACTCTTTATCAAAAGATGTTATTAATGAAATCTTAGATAAAATTATTTTAGAAATTGAAACTCGTTTAGTTCCAAGTAATATACATATTGAACTTACAAATAAAGCAAGAGAAAAAATACTCGAGGATGCTTATGATAAAAATTATGGAGCAAGACCTATTAAGAGATATGTAACGAAAAATATTGAAACTTTACTTGCTAATTTAATTTTAGAAGATCAAATTAAATTTAATGATATTTTAAAAATTGATGTAGAGAAAGATAAATTTACGATTACTAAAGTGAATCATTAATGTTGCCTTTAAAAAGGTAACATTTTTTCTATTGTAAAAAACAATAGATGTGGTGTATAATAGTTATAGAAAAATAGGAGGAAACAGATATGAAAAAGAAAAATAAAAACCTCCCAACTCTAGAGTCTAGTCTGGGGGGGGGGTTATTTAGATAGTAGAAAGAAACCTAGATTAGAAAAGAGATTAATAACTAGTATTACGAGTATTTTAATACTCGTACTTATAATCGGTATAAGTTATGCTTATATAAGAAAAGATACCAAACAACAAAGTACGAATGTTACACAAACCAATTGTATTAATGTTGAACTTGAAGATGTAACGAATGCTATCACTTTAAAATGCTTATCCCATGGAAGATAGTAAGGGTGCAACAACAGAACCCTATACTTTTAAATTAACGAATACTTGTAATGTAGGAGTAGATTATAATATTGACTTAGAAATCATTCAAGAAGAAAATGCAATGTCTGCTAAAAACATTGCAACAAAGATTGATGAAAACGATAAAGTAGTATTACTAGAAAGTACTAAAACAACAGTTGAAGGTGAAGAAGGAGACATTTATAAGATAGGTAGTGGAACATTAGATCCACATACTAGTGTAGAACATAGTTTAAGATTATGGTTAGATATAAATGCTGGAAATGATGCTCAAAATAAAACATTTAAAAGTAAAATTATAATAGATGCTTTACAAAATCAAGTAGCAGTTTATACAGAACAAATCTTAAATGGAGCAGATCCAGTTATAAGTGAAGATTTAGTACCAGTAAAAATAGATAAAGCAACTGGAAAAGTAACGAAAGCTAAAGAAACAGAAGAATGGTACAACTATAAAAACAAAGAATGGGCAAATGCGGTTATATTAAAAGAAGGAATAGAAATTCCAGCAGATAATGCAGAAATAAAAGAAGAAGATATAGAAAGTTATTTTGTATGGATACCAAAATATAGTTATAAGTTATTTAATATGGGAGAATATCAATCTGCATCATCTACTATAACTGATATAGGTTCAAAAACAGCAATAGAAATAGAATTTGGACTAGTAAATACAACAAATGATGAAAGTAATAAAAATCATAAAGAATGTGCAACACCTATGCTTGCTAATAATGTTCAAGGAGAATCAGGTGGAACTGGAGAATGCAATGTGGGTGAATGGATGACACATCCAGCTTTCTTAGCTTTTGATACCAATGGATTTTGGGTAGGAAAGTTTGAGGCAAGTACTCCTGGAAACAATAAAATAGAAATAAAACCCGATAAAAATTCATGGATAGCCATAAATGTTTCTACTATGTATACAAATAGTTTTAATTATAAAGATAAGTTGTTAAGCCATATGATGAAGAATACCGAATGGGGAGCCGTTGCTTATTTAACGCAAAGTATCTATGGAAGATGTACAAGTAGTAATGAATGCACTGAGGTAACCTTAAACGGAAATACTAGTTATAAAACAGGATACTCAAGTACGAATATACCTTATACAACAAGTACATCAGTAGCATCTAGTACCACAAATAATTATACAGGTATTTATGATATGAGTGGTGGAGCCTGGGAATACATGGCAAGTGTAATGGAAACAAGTGCCAATAATGGTACACCGAGTTATGGATCAAGTACATTAACAGGTACCATTTTAAATGATGAAAGATATTTTGATTTATATGATTATGCTGCTGACTGGGCTCATTGGAATCGAAGAATTTTGGGAGATGCAACAGGAGAAGCGGGACCATTTCAAATTTCATCTAACCAGTATATAGGTTCATTTTTTAACGATAATGGACTCTTTGTTGGAACGAGCTATCCTTGGTTTTGCAGAGGTGCTGATGCAGTTAGATATTCATATTATTCCGGAATTTTTGCTTTTGCTCGAGATGATGGTGGTATTTATAATACTTATTTTACCTTCCGTGTAGTTCTTTCTCCAAAGAGTGTTTTATGATTAACTTAAAAGAAATAAGAATCAATAGTGGACTTACGCAAAAGGAACTTGCAAGTCAACTAGGAATTAAGCAACAACAATATTCACGTTATGAGGTAGGAGAAAATGATATAACATTAAAAATGTTTTTAAAGATTTTAGAAATATGTCATTTAAAATTTATCATTCAAGAAAAAATGGAAAAAGTTTAGAAGCGTATCTAAACTTTTTCTTTATGAAATATAAAAATAGAGAGTTTTGTTCCAAAATGACAAAAAATATGGTAAAATAAAGAAGAATAGGGAACGTGGTCTTATGTCAAAAACTACATTTATATTAATGGGAATTACATATTATATTTTATTTATTATTTGTTTAATTGTGGTTTTAAACTTTATTAATCGTAAAGAACGTAAAAAATTTAGTCAAATGATTGCCAATTTGGAAAGAGATAAAAATTTAATTATTTCTGCTAGTATTTTATCAGAGCTTAATAAAGTAGAGCCATTAGTAACGAACTCAGATTCTAAAGATGTTTATGAAAATTGGCAACGAAGATTTAAACAAATTAAAGATGAAGAGGTACCAAGAATTACAGATGCTCTTTTAGAAATTGAAGAATTATTTAATGAAAAAGAATATAAAGAATTGAAAAAAAGAATTGCTGATGTTGAACTCGATATTTGTTTTGTAAAAACCAAATCAAATTTTTTATTAGAAGAGATTAAAAGTATTACGTTAAGTGAAGAAAGAAATCGTGATACGATTACCAAATTAAAAGCAAGTTATCGAGAAATTTTAACAAAATATCATAATCATGAAGAAGAGTATAAACTGATTAAATCTCCTATTGAGTTACAATTTGAAAATGTTGATAAACTATTTAGTGCTTTTGAAAGTTCTATGGAAAAAAATGCGTATCAAGAGGTTGGAAAGATTGTAAAAGCAATTGATGATATTGTGGGAAATTTAAAAGTAGTAATGGAAGAAGCTCCTAGTATTATTTTAATGGGAAAGAAATTAATTCCTAATAAAATTAATGCTATTATGAAAACCAAAGAAAAAATGGAAAAAGAAGGCTATAATTTAGAATACTTAAATATTGATTATAATATAGCAGAAGCCAATAAAAAGATTGCGGATGTTTTTCAACGTCTTAATGTTTTAAATTTAGAAGATTCTATATTTGAATTAAAAACTATTTTAGATTTCTTTGAATCGAGTGATAATGATTTTGATAAGGAAAGAATTGCTAAAAAAATATTTGAAGATTATTCAAGGACGATTTTAATTAAAGTAACGAAATTAAATAAAATTAATAATGATTTGTATAAAAAGATTGATGATATTAAATATAGTTATGATTTAACGAATGAAGATGTAGCAGTAATTGGAGAAATACAAGAAGAACTTGCTCAAATTCATGAAAAGTATGATGAAATTATTGAACTTCATCGTAGTAAAAAATCTTATTTTGTAAAATTGGGTAAAGAAATGGAAAATTTAAATGTCCGTTTAACCAAGACAGAAGAAAAATTAGAACGTTCTTTAAGAACCATTGGATCTTTAAAAGAAGATGAACTTCGTGCTCGTGAACAATTGGATGAAATTAAAGACATTCTATTAAAAGCAAAAAAACAAATACGTGATTTTAAATTACCAGTAATTCCAGAAAATTATTTTGTTGAACTGGCAGAAGCTAGTGAAGCAATTGAAGAAATTGTAAAAGTATTAGAAAAAACACCGATATCAATTCGTATTTTAAATACAAGAGTAGATACAGCAAGGGATTTAGTTTTTAAAGTTTTTACAACCTCAAAAGAAATTGTAAAGACAGCCAAGATGGCAGAAATGGCTATTGTATATGGCAATCGTTATCGTATGAATAAAGAGGTAGATATTGGTCTTTCCAAAGCAGAAGCTTTATTTTACAAAGGAAATTTTAAAAATGCATTAGAAAATGCTATTGTTGCCATTAATATTGTGGAACCCGGTATTCATAAGAGATTAATGGAAGAATATCAATAGGAAGGTGATAAAATGATTTACTTAGATTATAGTGCTACAACTCCTATATCTTTAGAAGTTCTTGATTCTTATAACAAAGCTAGTAAAGAGTTTATAGGAAATCCTAATTCTTTACATAGTTTAGGAGTAAAATCAAAAGAATTAATGGAAAGTGCCACGAAACAAATAAGTGAACTTTTAGGAATTCAAGAACAAGAACTGATTTATACGAGTGGGGCAACAGAATCAAATAATATGGCTTTAATTGGTACAGCTCTCCATTATGGAAAAAGAGGAAATCATATTATTGTTTCGAAATTGGAACATCCTTCTATTTATAAAATATGTGATTATTTAAAAGAATTAGGATTTGAAATTAGTTATGTTAAACATGAAGCAAATGGTTTAGTTGATTTTGAAGATTTAAAAAAATTAATACGACCAGAAACCATATTAGTAAGTATTTGTAATGTAAATAGTGAACTAGGAATACGTCAACCATTAAAAATGTTACGTCAAATTATTAAAAAAGAAAATCCCAATACTATATTTCATAGTGATATGACACAAGCTTTAGGAAAAATACCTGTGAATGTTAAAGATGTTGATTTAGCTAGTTTTTCCATGCATAAAGTGTATGGACCAAAAGGAATTGGTTTACTTTATAAAAGTAAAATGGTACATATTGCTCCTTTAATTCATGGTAGTAGTAAAGATAGTGAATTAAGACCAGGTACTCCTCCGGTTCCATTAATTGCTGCTGCTGCCAAAAGTATTCGTTTAGGAATTAAAGATTTAGATCGTAAAGAAACTTTTATTCGTAAATTAAATGAAAAAATCACTACCTTTTTACAAGAGTATCCAAAAATTACTATTAATAGTACAAATTATTCTATTCCTCATATTTTAAATATTAGTTTAGGAACGATTCGACCAGAAACATTTATCCATGCTTTAGAAGAATATGAAATATATGTAGGAACGAATACCGCCTGTGCAAGTGGAGAATTATCCAGTAGTGTTATGGCCATTTATGATGATGAAGATCGAGCTTCTTCAACGATACGTATCAGTCTTTCTTATTTAACAACAACAGAAGAAATAGAACGATTTATGCAATGTTTTAAAATCGTTTATCATCGTTTAGAAGAATTACAATAGAAAAAAAGATTGTCTTTTTTTTCTTTTTTGTTTAAAATAAAAAAAGATTTTAAAAAAAGTGGGTGAATTATGAAAAAAGTTATTATTATAAAATATGGTGAATTAACAACGAAAAAAGAAAATATTAACTTATTTCTTACAACTTTAAAAGAAAATATAAAACAAAAACTACAAGAAGAACAGGTAGAACTTACGTATGATAAAGGAAGAATGTTTCTTATTCCTAAAAAAGAACAATTTGATTCTATTATTTTAAAATTACAAGAAGTATTTGGAATACATGAAATCAATATTGCTTATGAATTAGAAAGTTTGGATTTAGAAGAAATACAAAAGACGATTTTTTCTTTACTAAAGGAAAAAGACTTTAAAACTTTTAAAGTAGAAACGAAAAGAAGTAATAAAAAAATTCCTAAAACTAGTTTAGAAATTAGTCGTATGGTTGGAGGTTTTCTTTTAAAACAATTACAAGATAAAAGAGTAGATGTTCATGATCCAGATATAGTGATCCATATTGAATTACGAAATACGAAAAGTTATATTTATTTTGAAAAAGTTACTGGTTTAGGAGGCTATCCAGTTCGTACTTTAGGAAAAGGTTTATTAATGCTTAGTGGAGGAATTGATTCTCCAGTTGCTGGTTATTTAACAATGAAAAGAGGAGTAAAATTAGAAGCCATTTATTTTGAAAGTCCTCCTCATACTAGTATAAATGCTAAAAACAAAGTATTAGAATTATCAAAAATTTTAAGTAAATATAATGGAGAATTAAAGTTGCATGTTATTAAATTTACAGAGATTCAAGAAGCTATTTATAAAAATATTCCTCATGAGTATTTAATTACGATTATGAGACGTATGATGTATCGAATTGCGGAGGTTATTGCAATAAGAGGAAACGCTAAAATACTTGTAAATGGGGAATCAATTGGTCAAGTAGCCAGTCAAACACTTACCAGTATGAAAGCTATAAATGAAGTCGTTCATTTGCCTGTTATTCGACCAGTAGCATGTTTTGATAAATTAGAAATTATTGCTTTAGCTAAAAAAATTGGTACTTATGAAACAAGTATTTTACCATTTGAAGATTGTTGTACTATTTTTGTACCAGATCATCCAGTCATTAATCCTGATAGAAAATTATGTGAAGAATATGAAAATAAAATTCCTTACAAAGAACTTATTTATAAAGCCATTAAAAATCAGGAAGTAATAAAAGTTACTGCCAAAAATTCTAATGACTTTAGTGATTTATTGTGATATTATATAAAAAAGCAAGCGATTCCAGCTTATTAATAGGAACTTAAAAAAGGAGCGATTCCGGCTCGAACAGGAACTTAAAAAAGAACTAGAGAGCACACTCTAGTTCAATTTTTTTCTTTAAAACTTGCACATTTGGTTTTATCATTTTCACTGGCTATAAGAATTTTTCCTAATGTACAATAATTATTTTGATCATGGTATTGACAAGTAGATACTTTACATTGAATACATTGGTTATAATAAATTGCTTCCATTTTTCTTCACCTAGTACTAGATTGTATAAAATTTATTGTTTTATACATATTAAGTGTAGGTGATAAAAATGCGTAAACATATTGATTATTATTATAAATGTTTTGATAAACAAAATGAAAATGCAATTGATAAAATAAATAATGAACGATTTAATGAATATGGTTATAATTTTGATGGGAATAAAAGACGAGTGATTGATTATGATGCTTTAGTAACGAAAACGGATTATCAAAATAATAAAGCAACGTTTTATAAAATGGATAAAAAATAAAATAAAAAAACCAAAAGAAAGATAGTCAAATGTCTTTTTTTTTTGTATAATAAAATTGTGAGGTGTAAAAAAATGAAAATATTAACAGTCAATGCGGGAAGTTCTTCTTTAAAATTTAATTGTATTGAACTTCCAAGTCAAAAAGAATTAATTAGTGGGTATTTTGAAAAGATAGGAATGAATGGTAGTTTTTATAACATTAAAATAAATGGAGAAAAAACCAAAAGAGAAGTTGATTTAAAAAATCATAATGATGCAGTTCGTTATTTAAAAGAAGAGTTACTTAGTAATAAAATTGTGTCTTCTTTAGATGAAATTGATGGAGTTGGACATCGTTTGGTTCATGGAGGAGATCGTTTTAAAGATTCTGTTTTACTTACGGATGAGGTATTAAAGGAATGTGAAAAATTTAATGATTTAGCTCCTTTACATAATCCAGCTATGTTACAATGTATAAAAGCATTTCAAAGTGAAATGCCTTCTACACCAATGGTTGGTGTATTTGATACCTCTTTTCATCAAACTATTCCAGAAATTAATTATTTATATTCTGTTCCTTATGAATGGTATCAAGAGTATGGTATTCGTAAATATGGATTTCATGGAACAAGTCATAAATATATAACAAAAACGATGCAAAAAATATTAAATAAAGAAGAGGTTAATTTAATTAATTGTCATATTGGTAGTGGAGGATCTATTTGTTGTATTAAAAATGGAAAAAGTTACGATACAACAATGGGTTTTAGTCCTAATGCTGGTCTTATGATGGGAACTCGTTCTGGAGATATTGATTATTCTATTCTTCCTTACTATATGGATAAAACTAAAAAATCGATTACTGAGGTTGATTTAATGTTAAATAAACAAAGTGGATTGTTAGGTATTAGTGGTATGTATAGTGATCACCGTGATATTGAAAATGGTATGAATGAAGGAAATGAAAGATGTATTCTTGCTAATGATATGTACATTGATCGTATCGTTCGTTATATTGCTCAATATTATGTAGAATTAGATGGTAAAGTAGATGCTTTAGTCTTTACAGCAGGACTTGGAGAAAATGCTCGTGAATTTAGAGAAAATATTATTGAAAAACTTTCTGCTTTAGGTATGAAAATTGATGTAGAAGAAAATAATAAGATTGCTAGTTATTTAGATAAAAATGAAGGTATTATTAGTAGTAGTGATTCTAGTGTACCTATTTATGTCATTCCAACAAATGAAGAATTAATGATTGCTCTTGATACATACCATATTATTGGATAGAAGGAGGATAGGCAGATGGATATAAAAAAACAAATCTATAAAAAGATTAAAAAATACAATACCATTGTGATTGCCAGACACATTGGACCTGATCCAGATGCCATTGCAAGTCAAATTGCTCTTCGTGATGCGATTAAACTTACTTTTCCTTCCAAAGAGGTTTTGGCAGTTGGAGCAAGTGTTGCTAAATTTAAATATTTTGGTACTTTAGATAAAGAAGATTATACAAATATCAAAGATGCTTTATTAATTGTTTTAGATGTTCCAAGCTTAGATCGAGTGGATAAAATGGAAGGATTATCTTATAAAGAAATTATAAAAATTGATCATCATCCTAGTAATGATGTCGGTTTTTCACTTTCTTGGATTGAAGAAAGTTCTTCGAGTACTTGTCAAATGATTGCGGAATTGTTATTTTCAACTAACTTAAAAATGAATCAAAAAGTAGCGAATAATTTGTTTTTAGGAATTGTTTCGGATAGTGATCGTTTTTTACTTTCTTATACAACTCCCAAAACATTTAAAATTATTTCTAAATTAATTGAAGAGTATCATATCGATTTTAATTCTTTGTATACGAATCTTTATGAAAGACCAATTAATGAAATTCGCTTTCATGGTTATTTAGCAGAGCATTTAACTTTAACAAAACATGGTCTTGCTTATGTAAAAATTACTCCTGAAATTTTAAAAGAATACAATGTAGATAATGGAACACCATCGAATATGATTAATGATTTTAATTATATTAAAGAGGTCTTGGTATGGATTTTTATTACCTATGATGAAAAAAGTGAACTTTATAAAATTAATATTCGTAGTCGTGGACCCATTATTAATACAATTGCTCAAAATTATCGTGGAGGAGGACATAAATTTGCCAGTGGGGCAAGATGTAAGACGTTAGAAGAGGTAGATGCATTACTAAAAGATTTAGAAAATGCTTGTCAAGAATATAAAAATGCCCAATAGGGCTTTTTAATTGACATTTAAAAGGGAAAATGCTAGGATAATTTCTAGTTTTAAATGAGGAATGTAGTATGACGGAAGAAGAGTATTATGCTTTATGGAAAAGAAAAACTTTATTATTAGAAATAAAAAATCAACGTAAAATAGACGAAAGTTGTGTAGAAAATACTTTATGTGATTATCATTTATGCCAATTGTGTGGAGGAGATTGTTGTCAAAGTTATCCTTGTGCTTTTTCTCCTTTTGATTTTTTAGATCTGCGCAATTTAAATTATATGAGACCCATTTTAAATACGGGAATTGTTTGTATTCGTCCCGTAAGAAGTAATAACTTTATTTTAAGAGTAAGAGGGTATGAAGAAAAAAATACGATTATTGCTAAAAATAGACATAAAATCAATCCTTGTATTTTAGCAAGTGATAAAGGATGCTTACTACCAACTTTGTATCGTCCTAGTGAAGGCTTATTATTTGTTCCTTATCTTAAAAATCAAAAAATTAAACATTCTATTTTGTATTCTATGAATACTTGTATCCAAGAGTATGCTTTTTATAAAAAAGTATTAAATCAACTCTATAGTGAATATAAAAGTAAAAAAATACCAATTCCTCAAAATAAAGAAGAAAAAGTTGAAAAATTGATGAAAGCTTTAGTAAAACAACCATAAAAAAAGCCTTTTAGTAAGGGCTTTTTATATTTTTAGTGGTGTCCCGGATGTGATTCGAACACATGACCGTACGCTTAGAAGGCGTATGCTCTATCCAGCTGAGCTACCGGGACATTTCAGCAAGGACAACTTGATTATATAATATTATTGTGTTTTATTCAAGAGAATTTATGACAAAATTTACATTTTGTTCTTCATTTCCCACTAAAAATTCAACCTTTTGAATGGCATAAGTATCTCGAATAGAAAGATAAATCGTATATTGTACCTCTTCTAAAATTTTTTGTTTAGCGATATCATCAAATAAATATTCATTAAAACTTAATCGTATTTCATCTTCTAAAATTTCATAATTTTTAATTTCCGCACTCGCATTTAAATAACTGATTAAATTAGATTCATATAAAGGAGCATTTTTTAACTTTTCAATAATAATTTCTATTTTTTCTTGATTATTATTTTCAATATAGGTAATAGGGATATAGTAAAATATATCATTTTCTTGACTACCATAATAAATGGTTGTTTTGGTTGTATTTTTTAAACTATCTAAATCAAATACTTGATTAATACCAAAATTTCGATTGAATGGTTGGTTTAGTTTTTCTTTACTAAAGGGAAGTTGAGTTAATTCTTCTCCATCTACAAAAATAAGAATTTCATTTACACTTTCTAATTCTGTTAAAGAATATACAATACTTTCAATCATTTTTCTTTCTAATTCTTTAGTAGTATTTAAAAATTCTTTGGAAAAATCAAGTTTTAATAAACCTTTCTCTAAAGAAACAGAGTTTAAGGTTGTACCCATAGGAATGATTCCTTGAAAAGGGGTTGGTAAATAGTTACTTTCATTACTTTTTATGGTCAGGATATTAATAATTTGTTTAATACGATTGATATCATCTTCTTCATTTAATTTCATCGAAATACGACTGACATAATGATCTTGATTTAAAGCATAAATTACATTGTTTTCTAATTCACTATAAATTAAATTTTGAGAATAATGTAGTTCTTCTTTTTTAGTTGGAAAAAAATAAGTAATGAGTAAAATAATAAGTGCTAAAGAAGCAATAGTAATTCTTCTCATAATCCCTTTTTTTAACATAATGTTTCACCTAGTAAACTATATTTTTTTATATAAAAATTATACCTAAAATATAAAAAAATCTCATCTTTTTTAGATGAGTATTCTTACATTATTCGATCGTAATTTCTCCCAATTTAATGAGTTCTACAACTGCTTGAGCACGACCTTTGACTCCTAATTTTTGCATTGCATTTGATATATGGTTTCGTACTGTTTTTTCACTAATTCCTAAAAATTCTGCTATTTCTTTTGTTGATTTATTTAAAACAAGCAATTCAAAAACTTCTTGTTCACGCATCGTTAAGATTGTTCCTTTTTTCATATGAGCCATCCTCACTTTCTTTTTCTACTAATCATTTTAGTATATTTTATGAAGATTTACTATTTAAGTGAGAGATGATGGCCTATGTTTTTCTTTATCCTTGAAATTTTACAACAATATACATACTTTGTTCAAATTCTTCTTGAATAGCACGAATAATGTTATTGGCTAAAGTATTATTATGTTCATTACTAGCAACTGTTACCGTAATTTGATTATTTTTAATTTTAATAAAACTTTCTAAATTAAATTTTTCTTTTATTTTTTTCTCTAAACTTTCTTCTTTTCCTTTATTAGCATTTAAGGTTTGAAGAGAATTATATGCATCATTTTTTTCTTGTAATGAAGCTTCTTCATCTAATAAAATGGTTTGTAAACTTTCCATTTCTTTTAACATTTCTTCTTCATCTTGAACGCGTAAAGAAACTAAAACACTACTATCGGTGGTTTCTATTGATGTTTTTTCTTCTTCTGTTGCATTTGTAGCCATCGATAACAAATTACTATCATTTTTTGTGGTAACATAATAAATTCCTAGTACTAATATTAAACTAAATAATGTAACAAACCATAATCCTTGTTTATTAATCATTTTATCCCTCCAACTTTAGTAAAACTATATGTTTTATTTTTCATTTTTATGTCCATTTACAATCAATTTTAGAAATGCTATAATTTAAATAGGTGAAACGTATGAAAATGACATTTCCATATTTATTTTTAGTTTTTTTATTTTATAGTGTTATTGGTTATATTTGTGAAATTATATGTTCTAGTATTAAACAAAAAAAATTAGTCAATCGTGGTTTTCTATGTGGACCTTATTGTCCTATATATGGGGTTGGGAGTTTATTTATTTTACTTTTACTTTTACGATTTAAAGAAGATCCTGTTATTGTTTACATTTTAGGGGCGATTATCACCTCTGCTTTAGAATATGTTACCAGTTTTATTTTAGAAAAAGTTTTTCATAATAAATGGTGGGACTATAGTAATGAAAAATTTAATTTACATGGACGTGTTTTTTTATTTAATACTTTATTATTTGGATTGGGTTCTTTAATTATTATTTATATTGGAAATGATATTGTAAATGCTCTTCTTAATTTAATCCCTGTACATATTATGAATATTCTTGCTTATAGTTTACTTGTACTTTTTTTACTCGATTTTATTTATTCTTGTTTTGTTGCTTATAATTTAAGAAATCGTTTAATTATTTGTGAAGAATTAAAAAATGAAAAATTAGCTAAGATACCAGGAATGCTTGAAAAAGCCATTAAACAAAGAGTAGGAAAAGCAAAGACTTTTCCAAAACGTTTATTAGAAGCTTTCCCTTATTTAATGAATTCTAATAAAGAAGAATTTACGATTATGAAAAAGATAAGAGATAAAAGAAAAGAACTAACAAAAAAATATAAAAAGAAGACAAAGAAAAAAGCTTAGTTTAAAAAACTCTTTTCAAGAATAAAAAATTCGTTTATAATAAAAATATAGTAGGAGGAATATAAAAATGAAAAAGAAAAACAAAAACCTCCCAACTCTAGAGTCTAGAGTTGGGAGGTTTTTGTTTTTCTTTTTCATTTT
>CANRCV010000011.1 GCA_947629205.1 uncultured Bacilli bacterium | reverse complement strand
CTTATTATCACATTATCGGTCCCTGAAATTTTGATGGCAAATTGGAATAACTGTCACATTTCTATTATAATTGCACACTTAATTTTTAAATGAAATTACTTTTTGATGTAAGGTTCTAGTAACTGGTTTTAAATTTTTTAAAGAAGCCATTGTTCTTTTTGTAACACTTTCATAAATTCTAGAACAATTTTGTACACTATAGATAATATCCTCTATTGTTAATTCGCTTTTACTTTCTACTTTGGCATTAGCAAATGCCATATCAATCATACTAATTACTAAATCTGGATTATGTGTCTTATCGTTATATTTACGACATTCTTTTTTGGTTGCAGCTATTAATAGAGAAATAATACTTGCTAATTCATCTTCTAAAGAATCTAAAGAAATATTCGTTTGTACCTCATAATCTCTAAAGACTTTAAATAGAATCTCTGTTAATAACGCTTCTGTTGGTTCTTTTACCTCTACTAATTGAAATCTTCTTTTTAAAGCATCTTGACTAAAATAAGTTTGATATTCTTCTTCTGTAGTTGTTCCAATAACACGTAAATTTTCTCTATCAATTTCTTGTTTTAACATTTCTGCCATATCTAAATCACTATTGCTACTCGATCCAGCCCCATAAATTGTATGAATTTCATCAATAAATAAAATGGCATTTTGTTTCTTGGCTTGTTCAAGTATTTGCATTAATTTTTCTTCAAAATCTCCTCGATAACGAGTTCCTGCTACAATAGATGAAACTTTTAGTTCCATAACGGATTTATGTTTTAAAAAATCTGGAACTAAATTATTTTGTATTTTATAGATTAATTCTTCTACTAAAGCCGTTTTTCCAACACCACTTGGTCCTACTATAAGAGGAGACTTTTTTTGACTGGCTAAAGCAAGTATAAGTTGTTTTAGTTCTTCTTCTCTACCAATAATAGGCTCTATTTCATAGACTTTATCATTCGTTTTCTTCTCTATCGTTTGTTTTTCATTAGAAAGTAATTTTGGGGTACTTGTATTTTGAGTTACTTTTTTAGGTGATTCTTCCTTCTCTTTGTAAATTTCATTTAATATAGTATAAAGTTTTGTTAATGCTTTTCTTGTTATAAAACCTGTTTGTAAAACCAATGCCTCTAGTTCTTGTATTTCTCCTAAAGAAGAAAGTTCTTGTAAAATACTTAAAATCGGGATAGGCTTATTACAACATTGTTGATGGTCTTTTACTTGAAAACTATTAAAATGATAATAAGTAGAATTTGAAAGGATATCTTGATAATATCTTTTATAAAAATAATCACTATCATGAAAATAAGCAATTGTAACAAAATGAGGAATAAATTCATCAAAATTAAATTTTTCAATTAAATTTCCAACTTCTATTACATACATATTCTTAATTGGATATTTCTTTTGTTTATTAAACATGTATACCACCTCTAAAAAAAGTAGTTTTATTATACCATTTTTTGTTTATAAGTCAAAAAAAATACTCTTTCGAGTACTTATTTTAGATTATTAATTAATTCATCTTTTTTCATAGTAGAATAACCTTTAACGCCTTGTTCTTTAGCAATCGTCTTTAATTCTGCTAAAGTCATTTTACTATAGTCTTTCTTTTCTTCTTTTTTAGGTTGTTTTTCTTCTTTTTCTACTACTTTTTCTTGAACCTTTTCTTCTACTTTCTTCTCTACTGGTTTCTTACCACTTTTTAATGCTTCTTTTGCAACATTAACTAATTTTGTAAATGATGCAGCATCATCAATAGCAAGTTCAGAAAGCATTTTTCTATTAATTTCAATACCAGCAATATTTAAACCATTAATAAATTTAGAATAACTGATATCATTTGCTCGACATCCAGCATTAATTCTTGTAATCCATAATTTTCTAAAGTTTCTTTTATTTGCTTTACGATCACGATAAGCATATTCTTTACTATGGAAAACTTGTTCTTGTGCTGTTTTAAAAAGTCTATGTTTACTTCCAAAATAGCCTTTGGCTTGTTTTAATACTTTTCTTCTTCTGTTTTTAGCAACAGATCCACCTTTAACTCTTGTCATTTTATACCCTCCTTGTTAGATAACTGACTTAATTCTGTCAGTATCTCCTTTACTTAATGTACCCTTATTTCTTCTTTGTCTAACTTGTTTAGCAGTATCTTTACTTGTTTTATGGTTTCCTCCACTTTTCTTATAAGATAGAGTTCCATTTGCTCTTTTTTTAAATACTTTACTACTTGCTTTATGTGTTTTTTGTTTTGGCCCTTTTGCCATATTTACAACCTTCTTTCTTATTTTCCTTTTTTAGGTGCTAAAATCATATACATATTACGACCTTCTAATTTTGGTTCGGTCTCTATATCTGCATATTCATTTAATGCATCGGCAAATCGTATTAAGACATCACGCCCAAGATCTGTGTGCGCCATTTGTCTTCCTTTAAAACGAACTAAACCTTTAATTTTATGACCTTTTTCTAAATACCCTTGTGCATTCTTTACTCGTGTGTCAAAATCATGAACATCAATTGTAACAGACAAACGATATTCTTTAATCTCTTTATTCGTTTCTCTTTGCTTTTTTTGGGCTTCTTTTAATTTCTTTTGTTTTTCATATTTGTATTTGTTATAATCCATAACTTTTGCTACGGCTGGAGTACTACCTTCATTCATTAAAACTAGATCTAAACCAGCATAGTTTGCTAAAGTTAGAGCATCTTCTAACTTTTTAAGTCCCATTTGTTCTCCATTAGGTCCAATAACCATTAATTCTGAAACACGAATTTGATCATTAATGGGTAATTCGTTTTTATTATTTGCTATATAAATGCACCTCCATACATTATAAAAGGCAGATACCATGTATCCACCTTAAAAAAGCAACAAATTTATTTCTTGGCTTTCTTACCTATTGCTATTCGCAATCAGGTGGATTGTGGATACAATCGCTTTCCTTTTTAACAATTCAAATTATATAGTAAGTATATGCAAATGTCAAGAATTTTTGTACTGAAAATGAAAAATCAAATTCCAATATTTATAAAATTCTTGACAAAAGTAGACATTTTATGAATAAAAAAGAATTGTATTTTTTTAAAAGTTTTTTTATAATAAAGACGTAATACAAATAAGTGTATTACCCCAGTATGAGTTTTAAACGATTCATTTGTACAAAAAAAGGTAATTCCTTTTTTACTCATACTCCTTTCTAAGTAAAAACGCTATATTAAGCGTTTTTCTTTTGGATTTCTATAAGAGTATTTAAAAGGTCACGATAAGGAAGTAAAGCACAAGCTTTACGATTGTTTTGTTTATAAATTTCATTAAAAACAATTCCTTCTTTTAATAAATCTTCTTGATATTTTTCTTCATTGACCATCGCCATAAAATTTTTTATATAACCAATAGCTTCTTCTATGGTTTTTCCAATTAAATTCGTAATCATAATAGAGGTTGAAGAGGTAGAAATAGCACAAGCTTCCCCTTGAAATTTAATATCTTTTATTTGATTATTCTCTATTAATAAATATAAATCTAAATTATCAATACAAGATTCATTATTCGCATTAATTTTAATATAACGTTCATCTTCTACTTTTTCATAATTTTTAGGATTTTGATAATGTTCTAAAATAATTTCTCTTCTTTCAAATTCATCCATTATAACATCTCCTTTAAGATTTTATCTTTATCCATAAGTAATTCTACTAAACTATCAATTTCTTCTATTGTATTATAAAAATATAAACTTACACGAATGGTATTCTTAACCCCCACTGCATTTTTTAAAATTTTAGCACAATGGCTTCCTGCTCGTACACAAATATTGTATTTATTTAAATAGTAAGCAACATCTTGACTAAAAATATCATTCACATTAAAAGAAACAATTCCACTATCACTTTCAATATTAATAATATCAATATGAGGAATCAGTAAAAGTTTATCCACTAAATACTGTCTTAATTTTTTTTCATAACTTGCAATCGTATCCATTCCTATTTTTTGTAAATATAAAATAGCTTCTCCAAAAGCAATTACCCCAGCAATATTAGGTGTTCCTGCTTCTAATCGTGTAGGAAGAGGTTTATAAAATACTTCTTGTTCATTATCGAATGATTCATTCATTCCACCACCAAGTAGTAATGGTTCTACCTCTTCTAAAAGTTCTTTTTTACCATATAAAACACCTACTCCAGTTGGTCCACACATTTTATGAGCAGAAAAGGATAGAAAATCAACATCTAAATCTTGCACATCTGTTTTTAAATGTCCTATACTTTGAGCAGCATCAACAACAACAAAAATATTATGTTCATGGGCATAAGCAATAATTTCTTTCATAGGACGAATATCTCCAATAACATTGGTAATATAAGCAAGACTTATAACTTTGGTATGAGGAGTAATGGCTTTTTTTACATTTTCTAAAGTGACATAATAGTGATCATCTAAAGGAATATAACCAATATGAATATTATTCGTTTTGGCTAATTGAAACCAAGGTAAAACATTAGATGCATGTTCAGCTTTAGTAATTAAAACCTCATCATTTGGTTCTAGTAAATGTTTAAAAAAACCATTCGCTACTAAATTTAAGCCTTCTGTAGAACCAGAGGTAAAAACAATTTCTTCTAAGTGTTTTGCATGAATAAACTCTTTTACTAAAGCACGCGTATTTTCATATTCTTGATCTACTTTATAAGCAATATCATAATCTCCTCGATGAGCACTTGCTCCATATAAAGAGTAGTATTCTACGGTTTTATCAATAACACATTTTGGTTTTAAAGTAGTTGCTCCATTATCAAAATAAATTATATCTTGATTAAGCATAGGAAAATCTTCACGATTCATAAAAATTCACCTCCTAAAAAATTCTTCTTGATGTGTAATAATTCCTTTTAAAAATCCTTCTTTAATTAAAGAGGTCGATGTTTTATCACTTAATCCTTTACTTTTTAAATAAAATAGTTCCTCTTCATTTACTGGACTAATTACAGCATTATGAACCGCATCTACAAAATTAGTAGAAACTTTTAAATTGGGTTCAATGGTTATACTTTCAAAAGAACTTGTAATTGCCTTAATCTCTTCTTGATACTTGTTATTGACTGTATTTTTTAAAATATCTCCGGTTGCTTTAATTAAAAAAGATCCATTTTGTTCGATTGCACGAACCAAAATCGTATTTTTTGTATTGGAAGATGTTACTTGACTTGTAATTTCCATTTCATTTTGAAGATGATAAGTACAAGCTAAGTGAAAATCAAGACTGGTATTTTCTTCACTTACAAAGACAATTTTTGTTTTACTATTTTTTAATGTTCCTACAAACTCCATTAGTAAATGACTATTGGGTTTTAATAAAACTTGAATGGTTTTATTTTCAATTTGTTTTAATAAACAAGTTACATTTCCTTGAATGGTTAAATAAAGTTCTTCTGGACTACTTTCTATGAAAACCTCTTCCTCTTGTAAAGAAAAATTTTTTTCTTCTACTTGTATTTTATTCATTTTCATCTCTTCCATCTATAATGCTTGCCCCATGAAATCCTTCATTAAATATCATTTGTGCTAGTTGTATATCTCCACTTTGGACAATTTTCTTATGATCTAAAACATGAACTACACTTGGTTTTAAACTATCTAATAAAGTTTTTTGATGGGTAACGACTAAAATACTAGGATGATATTTTTGATAGTACTCTTGAAGCGATTGGGCTACTAATTTTAAAGAATCCACATCTAAACCAGAATCAATTTCATCTAATAAAATAAACTTTGGTTTTAACATCCATAAATGTAATAATTCATTTTTCTTTTTTTCTCCCCCACTCATGTTGTAATTGATATCGCGATGAATAAAAGAGATTGGTAAATTTAATTTTTCACAAATTCGTTTTAATTCTTGATTAAATTCTAAAATATTTAACTCTGTTTTTCCTTGATCCACTAAAGAGGTACGAAGCATTTCAGCATTCGTAATCCCTTTAATTTCTACTGGGTTTTGACTCACTAAAAATAAACCTTTCCTTGCTACATCTGTTGTTGTCATAGCAAGTAAATCCTCTTGATCTAAATAAATAGAACCTTTTTTTACTTGATAATGAGGATCTCTTAATAAAACTTTTAATATGGTTGATTTTCCTGCTCCATTTTTGCCCATTAAAGCATGAATTTCTCCCTCTTTTATTTCTAAATTAAAATCTTCTAATATAATTTTATCTTCTACTGTAACTGTTAAATTTTCTATTTTAAGCATAGTAAACACCCATATGTATTGTATCAAATTCTAAAAACAAAGTCTATAAAAGGTTATTTCTTTTATAGGCTTTGTTTATTTGTAAACTTTACAAAGACTTGTCTTCTGGACGTATAACTTGAGTAACATCATAACCATAGAATTCTAAGATACTTACTACTTTACGACTATGGATACCTTTTAAACAAATAATATAATACTTTTGTCCTTTATGTAATAGTTCTTTATAATGTAATAATAATTTTTCATAAGGAATATTAACACTCCCAGGAATTTTATGTTGCTTAAAAGTAAGTTCATCAGAGACATCAATTAGCATTCCCATACTAGGATCATATACATTTAGATCAATTCTTTTCATATATGTTTCACCATTATATTATATGAAAGAAATAAAAAAAACAGATGATTTACACCTAATCATCTGTAAAGAAATCATCAAAGAATTCATCATCCGTAACAATATTATCATTCACAATAACACTATCGACATCAATATTAATTTTTGGTTTATCTGGAATTTCTGGTAATTCTTCTTTTTTTGCATTTTTCTTCTTTGGTTTTGTTTCAATATTTTCTACTTTGGCTTTATGCTTTTCTTCTTTTTCCTTTTGTTCCATCTCTGCTTTTTGTTTGGCTTCCTCTTCATCTAATTCCTTTAATTTCTTATCAATATCTGCAATCATACGATCAATTTCTTCATTCGTAAGTGGTGCATCTTTTAAGAATGAATTTGGTTCTGTATTTGATCCTGGTGCTCCAAAAGGATTTGGAGTCGCAAATGGATTCATATTTGGCATAGAACCAAAATTAGGAAGTCCAGGAAGACCCATATTTGGCATACCAGAATTCTTATCTAAATTTTCCATCATGCTTTTACGACGATTTTCTGTTACAAAGTTTTTAACATCAAATAAAGCAATTTCTTTTTCTTCACGTTCTGGTAAGTCTGCTTTTTTTCTTTGAATACCCCAATCCATTTTAAAATCTGGTTCTAATTTTGTTTTAAAAGGATATTTTCTTAAACGAATAATAATAGCTTCAAATAGTTTTAATTTTTGTAAATCTGTTACAGTAACCAGTGGAGTTGATGCAGTCTTATCTTTTTCTTTTGATTTTACCTCTCCACACATCTTACTAATTTCTTCTAAAGCAGCCATCTCGGTACTAATTAAGTATACCCAGTTTCCACAGTTTCCTTTAATAACCTCTGCAACCTCTTTACCATACACATCATTTAATTGAGCAAAATTTTGAATAATAAAGGTAAATCGTATATCACGACTACGAGCAGCAGAAACCATAGAATCGACGTCTTTTAAAGGTGGCATATTGGCAAACTCATCTAAGATAAAGTTGGTTCTAAAGGGAAGCTTTCCTCCCATTTCTCTTGCTACATCTATTAACGTTTCATAACATTGTTTAATAAAGATGGTAAGTAAGCTATGATACGTTGTTTTTTCATCATGAATAATCATAAAAACAGCTGTTTTTTCTTTTCCAATATCACGCATATTAAAGTCACTATGACTTAACATTTCACTTAATTTTTCACGAGAAGCAAATATACGTATCTTTTGTCTAAACGTAGAGGTAATACCTCCTTGGGTATCTTTTGGAGCATTAATTGTATTTGATGCAAAAATATAAGGACTAGAAGATTCTCCTTTTAATTGGAAATATTCTTTAATATAAGTACTAGCAGCAAATCTTTCTTCTCCTACACTACTCATATAATTAATCGAATTTAAGTTAATTTCTTCTTCTTTGGCATCCATAAATAAACCTAAAGCAAGACCAGAAAAATAATCAGCAGCACTATTTTCCCAGAATGGTTCACTTTTGTTATTAGGATCCCTAATAATATTTAAACCGACATCATCGAGTAGCTCGGTTGATTTGTCTACATTGCCATTTTTATAGTATTGATAAGGAAGAGTTAGTGGATTCCAAGCATTTCCTCTTTGTGGATCCCTAAAATTTAAAACAATAATTTTATACCCTTGCTTTTTTAAATAATCAGCACTATATTCATAGATTTCCCCTTTAGGATCTGTAATAATCATACTTTCGCCTTTTTTAGCAAGTAAGTTAACCATTGGTTTTACTAAACATTCTGTTTTACCAGATCCAGTAGAACCAATAACTAAATTATGGTATTCACCATTATCTACCCAAATATCTTTTCCGTTATTAATTAAAGGAAGACCTGCTGCAGAAACTTTATTATCTAAAGCTTGTACATGTTCAACATTTTTATCTTCTTTAATTTCTTTATCTTTACTCCAACGAGAATACCCTTTTTCTTCTTTTTCTTTTAAATCAATTCCTATACCTTTTTTACGATCAAATATATAAGAGGATACAGAGGTGAAAATAACTAATAGAGCGGAGAAAAACATTAAAATGGTTAAAATTAAATTATCTCCAACAAAAGCTGGAAAAGGATTTAAACCAACAAATTCGCCTTCACTACAAAATGAGGTAAAATTTAAAACCAAAATTGCACATAAATACAATAAGAAAATACAAAATATAATAAACATTAAAAAATCTTTCGGCGCCACTCTAAATTTCATAAACTCATTCCTCTCATTTCTTCACAAATATTTTACTATAAACTTTTTCGTTTTACAATTATTAATCACTGATTAATTGAAATTTATTTTTTTCTACTTTATATATATAAGGAGTTGTTTTTCCTTCTTCACTAAAATAACCTTTTAATAAAACTAAATTATCTTCCTTATTTTGAAATATATTGAAAATAGCTTTTATTTGAAAAATAGGAACGGAATAATTTTCATTTTGATTATAAGTTTCTAAAAATATTACATTGGTTTTATTATTAATAATACTAAAGGCAATGGAAAATAATTTTTCATCTTCACTTTCATCACTTGCATTAGAAGCTAAAATAACTTTTTCTTTTTTTCCATTTTTATTAAAATCATATTCAATTACTTCATTTTGTTGCAATTGTTTATAAGAAACAATAGCATTATCTTTTAAAATTTTATCTAAACTCGCTAGTTCACTTTCATTCATCTCTCTTGTTTCATAAGGAAAAACATTTAAATTTAAATTTTTACTTCCTGCAATAAAATTACTAGAAAGATTAACCCATTTATGATTCTCATCAAAAAAATTCCATTTATTGACATACGAGATTGTATAATCTCCTAATTTTTCTGTATTTCTATAAGTTTGAAAAATTTGGTTTTGAACATCAATGTTACTATTCGTTACTTTTTTACAAAACTCTTTATCACACGCATAAGTTGCAAAATTAGATAATAATAAATAACCTGTTTCTTTTTTTCGACTCATCACCCAAAAAAGAATACCACCCAATATTAGTAAAAATAGAATCACCCATACACCTGGAATTTTTAAAATATTTCTTTGTTTTTTCATTTTCTTTTCTCCTTTAATATTTATAAATAATGACATCTTTTGTATCATCTGCTGCATAAGTATTGATTCTTCCACCAGCTGGATCATAAACAACAAAATTCGTTCCAGAAATAGATTGTAATACAGAATAATGTCCTCTGGTATGATCTTCATTTCTAACATGGATAATGATTGTTGTACGATCTTCTATTAAATTTTGTACTTGAGCTACTTTTTCAGCAGCTGTACCACGTAGTTCTTGTCCACCAGAATATCGAAATGATGGTGCAAAATAGGAAATAGCAGCATTTGCCCAATAGATTCCTCCACCTATTGTAAATCCATTCATTTCATTTAGTTTATTTACAAAAATTCCTGGATTAAAGTTTACATCATTTCGAAGACTTCCTGTACAAGACATTGCTATAGCTATAGAGGTAACAGCACAACCAGAACGTGCCATATTTGTAGAAGAAGCACCTAATCGAATTCCAGACCAATTTGAATCCCCTTGTGCCCATATTGTACAACCATTTTGACCAATTTCACCAATTCCTAAATTATAATTACAAGCATCGGCATCTAAACCAAATATTTTTTTACGAGCATCTACCATAGATTGTGATTGAAAAACCAAATACGCTTGTTTATCTTCATCTCGTGTAGGAACACAATCATCTCCACCCGCTGTTGTACATGTTTTACCACTCATACACGCATTTCTTACATACTCAGGAATATTTTCTCCATAAATAGCACTGGCATATACACATCCACCTGTACTCCAACTACCTGGGTTATACCAATAATCTCCTAAATAAGCATAACGACTCATTAAATCTGTTAAAGAAGAATAATTGGATATATAACGTAAAAAGCCAAGAACACCTTCTTCTAAACTATCATAAGAAATACAAGCATTATAGCCACCTGTATTGGTACATCCAAGTCCCCAATAGTTATTTTTACTTTCACCAGGAGAATATCCTTCTACATCAGCACGAACAAAAACAAGTTCGGGGTTTAAATTATTAAATGTTGCCATATCGTATATATACGCTGCATTATCTGCTAATATTTTTGCTCCTCCCCCTCTACTATTTCCATAATTTTGAGCAGCAAGAACAAATTCTTCTTTCGTTAAAACAGTATTATTCATTGATATAGGGCTACAACCAGCTACATATTGAAATTCATTACTAAAACCATAAGAAATCGTATAATACTTTATATCCGTTCCATAAAATGTTTTTAATATACGATAAAGTTCATATTGAGAATCTACTTTTTCTAATAAATACTTTGCTCCATATAAACTTAATGATTTTAATTTTTCCGTATTTGATACATGTTTTTTAGGAATTTTATCTCCTTTTTCTTTTTCTAATTCATCTACCCATTCTGCGGGAATTAATAAAGGTCCTTCTTCATTTTCATTTTTCATATGATAGTAGTATTGACCACTATATTCTTCGTTATCATCCATTTTTTTGCGAGTATATTCAAATATATCGTATTCGGCAGGAAAGATTTCTTCTTCTTTTCCAATAATTAAACCATTGGATAAACGAACAGCTTCTTTAATTTCACTATACTTTTCTTCATCTCCATTTAATTTGGTAAAGTGTTTGGCTTGTTCATCATAATCTCTTAAAACAACACAGTTATCAGGAAGATTAGCAATTAATTTACTTCTTGCAGCAATTGCCATAGCTTGATAAACAACTGAATTATCAACATCTAATGCTTCTTCATTATCTGTCCAAACAACTCCCGTTACAAAATCATCAAAAGTATATTCTTCGTATTCATATGTATCAGTATCCGTAATATCCACATTTTCTGGATCTAAAACAAGACCACTAGGATTTTTTTCCCAAGTTAAATATACTTTACCACATGCTGGTACTTGATAATATTCTGGTTTGGTATTTCCAATTCCTGATAAATCAAAATCCGTACAATAAATTAAAAGAGCAATGATTACTATAACAGCTATAATACAAGAAATACCAATAAAATAAGGTTTAATTAATTTTTTTAAAGATTCACTTTTAATTTTTGCTTTAGGATTAAGAATAGGACTTTCATCAATTTCAAAATGAGAAGAATCCGGTGTTTCCACCGGCTCATCTTCATTTATTTTATCTTCATCTACATCATTTTCTGTTGTTGTAGAAGAATCTTCTAATTCATCCAATTCTTCTATTTCTTCTTGTTCATCAAAGCTGTTCATATCCTTCACCTACTAACCTCTGTTATAATCCTCCACCAGATCCAAAGGAATCTAGTTCTTCTTGAGTAACAATAACATTTATACGCATTCTTCTATTACCACAAATAAATAGTCCTTCCCCTTGATTATAGTATTTAATACTTTCTGCTTCTGCATCATTTAAATCAATTAACTTAGCCAAATCATCTGTTGCTTGTTTACGTAATCCCATAATCAAATAATAAGATGCATTATCAAATATAGCTTTTCCATGTACAATTACATTTGGAGCAGCAAAATCTGTTGGTTGTTGGGTAATGATAATTGTACCCGTATTGTATTTACGACTACGTCTTTGAATTTGGGCAAGAAATTCTGCTCCAAGTTCATTACGAGTGGATAAGAGTACATGTGCTTCATCTACACACATAATGGTATCAATTTCTTTATCTAAACATAAACCCCAAGCATATTTTAAAATATTAAAGAATAAAGCATTTTTAATATTTTCATCGCTATTCATTAATTCTCTTATATTAAAGACAATAAAATCACTTTCAATATTTAAAGTTGTATGTCCAGTAAAATAATATTTTAATTCTTTAACAAGAGGTCTTACCTTTAACTCAAGACGTTCCATAACGTCTTTTTCATGTGTTTTTTCGGGCATTGATAAAAGACGTCCTTTAATTGTTGCATACACATCATCAAATGTTGGATAATCTTCACTGGTTAATTTCGTAAAATCCGTATCATAATCAATTTTATAACGCTTATACGTATCTTGTACAACCTCACTAAACATAGTTAGAACATCTTCTTCAATAGATGGAGAATAATATTTCATAAATGCTTTTAGTTGTTGAAGAGTTCTTGTTAATACCGTATAACCAAGTCCTTGTTCAATTTCTTCTTCATCGGCATCAACAACAATTTCCAAAGGGTTAATCATACCAAAATCTCCACCCTTACCTAAATCTAAGAAATCTCCTCCAACATTACGAGTCATTTCAGCAAGTTCTCCTTCAGGATCGATACAAACAACTTTATAACTATTTCTTAAATGTCCTCTAATTAATAACTTAGCTGCTGTTGATTTACCACTACCACTTGTTCCTAAAATAATCATATTGGCATTATTACGATTGTTTTCTTTTTTAATTTTATATAAGAATTGATTAAATAGAACAACACCACCAGAAAAATCAACACCAAATAAAATACTATTTCCAGGATCTTTAATACTATCAAAAATAAATGGATACATAGCAGCAACCGTAACAGAAGGAATTGGTGTTCCTACACGATTTTCAATATCTTGTTTTGGAAATATAGGAAGAATAGATTTTAAAACCTTTTCTTGTTCAAACATCAAAGGAATTCCACGCATACCCATTCCATCTAAGAAATTACGTACTTGCATTTTCTTCATTTCTAGTTCTTCTTTTGTATCAGCAGAAATAAATAAATGCATTTGAAAATCAAAAATTCTTGCTTGCGTACTAGCAATCATTTGAATAAATTGTTCTAAAGATTCATAATCTTGACGAATTCTTTCTTGAAAAGTTTTATCATTTTCATTCACATATCTTTGTTTTAAATCTGCAATCTCTTTATTAATCATTTTTTGTAATGTTGAAAAAGCAATCGGTATATGTTTAATGGCTACTTTAACACCAGAAATATTGGTAATATTAGCAAGATATCCTTCACTAATATATTTTGGATAACTAACAATAGTTAAAATCGTACAAAAACGTCCACCAATTCGTATTTCTGTTGGTTTAAATTCAAGTCCTTTTGGAGCTAATTCACTTTTTGTCTTCATTCTGGCATCACCGTCCCTAATGTTGTAGGTTGTCCCCCATTAAAGAAATTATCCATTAGCATTCTTAAATCATTATTGGATACTTGCGTTGCATTTAAACTACAATTAGCAAGATTACTAATAAGATTATGAATACGTTTTTGTACAATTTCTAATTTCTTTTCTTTAAATAGAATAAAGTATTCCGTATCTACTACGTTATATTCAGCACTCATAAACATATTGGCTTTATTAATATCTTGCATAATTAATTTACGAATAGCACTACTACTTGCATTATTATATAAAATTTGTAATTGTGACAAATGAACATTAATATCTACAGGTCGATCTGCTACAATCAACCAAAATTCATAATCCATTGTATTATAAAAATTTCGTAAATTGGCAATAACATTATCTTGCGTAGCTTGATCCAAAATAAAGATATTTTTAGGAGCTATTTTTACTCCCGTTACATATTCTCCAGAATCTAATTGAATCATTCCATTCATGATTTGTTTAATCGGTAGCCAATCTTCTGTATACTTACTCACTACACTATTTTTCATCGTTAATACACCAGCCTTTCCAATATAACCTCTTTCTACCAAAAACAAACAAAATAATATTTGTTAATAACTGTAAGACATTATGATAATTTGGTACAGGCATAACTAAAAAGCCAGATATTAAAGCAGGGGCTAGAACAAAAAGCAAAGCTGTAATTTCAATTTTATCATTGAAAACAAATAATAGCCCTAACGTAAGTGCACACCCGACACCAAATATCAGTAAATCAATAGGAGTAAAGAATCCTAAGATTAACATTGATTTTTTTGAGTTTGCTGGTATTAAATAATTATGATTCATCCCTTTTTATCCTCCTTTATTATTTCTTACTTGCTTCTTGCCTTTTTTGGGCTTCTTTATATTCTATTGAAACACGATCTGCTTTTGCAGCATCGGCAGCCTTTTTCTTTTGATCCTTCATACCATCTTTAATAGATTCTTGAAGGCTAACAATAGCACCAAAATCAGCATCCTGACCATGAGAATCTACGTATTTTGCACCATTCCATTTTATGCCATTTAAAGCACTACCTTCAATCATACTAAATAATTTATTAGCTTCAATCTCTTTACCAGTTGTTTTATCAATAATTCGACCACCTTGTAATTTTAAGTCATCTGCTTTATCTACATTAATTCCAATAGATTGTGCTAAAGATGGATTACCTTTAGCCATATTGGCAATATTATACATAGCATAAGCAATGGATTGCGTATTTTTCTTATCTTTACGCATAGCATCTAAACGAGACTCTAACATTTTGGCTTCCAAACTATTAATAGCATTTACAATATTTTGACCTTCATAACTTTGTACACCTGCTGCTTGTAAACTTTTCATTTTTTGTAATTCAGCATCCATAGCATTGTATTTTGGATTTTCATAAATTGCTTGATAATCACTAAATAAATCCTTGAATTTTTCTTCCCATTCTACTTTCTTTAAAATACCAGCACCACTACCAGTTGCCCAGTTTGCAATAGACACTCCTAATCCTTGAACATGTCCTTTAGCAACACCTGCAAGTGTATTTCCATGATTTGCTCTAAATGTTTCACGATCATCTCGTTTATTTACAGCAGCAACAGCTCCTTGTCCAGCAGCTCTTGCCATATCTTTAAAGTTTTTAGCAGAAAAACCTGATTTGCCACTATGCACAGCTCCACTAAAACCACCAGCAACAAAGCTGCCTGGTATTCTACTAGCATTTTGCCATGCAGCACGATAATTTTTATTTTTAAGAGCATCAAAGGTATTTCCACCTAAGTGTGTTAAGTTACGAACTCCAGCAGTAAGTCCTCCACCAAGTACAGCACCAATTCCAAATGCCCCACCAGCAGCTAGTTTTCCACCAATACCAAGTTTAATATTTCCAGAATTGATACCTAACATATCACTGAATAGTTTAGGAGCTTGTTTAGCAAAAGCAAATAATCCTAAAGCAATAATAACGTTACCCACAAATCCAATATCATTATTAAATATCGTACCATTACCAAATACAAGTCTTACTAAAAAGACAACTAAAAATATTATAAATATCCGTATAAATACTTCCATAAAAGCAGCAATTGTCCCTTTAACCCAATTATCAAAGACTGATTTTTTTTCAGGAATAATTCGCATTAAGATAGGAATTGGAGCAATAATTTGATAAAAAGCTAACTTAACAACTCGAATTCCTAAATCAATACAAAAGGATACTAATACATAGACGATAAAACCACCACAAAGTGTCGAAACAATTGGTAAATAAGAAGCATCTCCATTAGCAACAGCTTCAGCAAAATCAACAATTTTGAAAAAGGCTGTTGGACCATCTGTTACCACAGATTGTATAAAGCTACTCCAAGTTGTTCCAGATTCTTCGTCTCCTTCTAGTTCATTGCTAATAACAACACTACTAACAGAAGCAGGTCCTAATATTAAACTCCTTGATAAATATTCACGAAAAGTGATTGATTCACCATTTGATGATCCAATATCTTCTCCTTCTGGATTTAAAAAGGTAGTCAAAATACTTAAAGCTTCCAAATTTCCTTGATAACTAATGGAATTAGGATTTACAGTTGTATCTTCTGGTATATCCACTCTTCCTAATACTAAATTTCCAATAATATTATCTGCCATGACTGCCTTTTGAATACTAAAAGCATAGGAAAACAAGAAGGGAACAATACCTAATAAAATCAATGAGGTAACTAAATTTATTACAATTTTACCAATATTTTTATTAAAATCATCGGGATTAATCAATGTTTTTAATAAAGTATAAGTTAAATAAAATAAGGTGACAACTCCAATAATAACATAAAATTTATTCGCTATATCTTGATATTCACTTTGGGTAATAATTTCTGCCCCTGCAATAGCTTCAAATATTTTAAATAGCATACTAATAGCCCAGTAAACAATACTATCAATAAATAATAATAGACCGGTCAAACCATATTTAAAAACTTTAACTATATTAATTAATGTTAACATAGCTTACCTCCTTTCTTTTATCCTAATGCACAAACTCCATAAGCATTTCCTGCCCAATTCAATAAAATCTCTAACAAAGTAGGAACAATAAAGATTAAAACGCTTATTATTAATCTTTTTATAAACCTTCCATTGGCTTTTTTAATATCTTCTTGACTTTGCGATGCCAATGCTTTTATATAATCCATAATCGATAAAACAATCGTAAGCACTGGACCTGCAAAACGTGTTATATCTAACACTTGTTTTAAAATCTTACCAAAGTCCCCATTAAAAATACTACAATCTATATCTCCTGTTATAAATTCACCACCATTGCTTGGTGTACTACTACTTGGTTCTGTAGTTGCTATTTCTTGTTCAGTACTACTTGACTCAAAAATAGAAGCGTTCTTCGTAATTGTACAGAATTTATTATCACCGTCTCCTCCACAATTAACATAAACAGTAGGACAAGTACCAGTAGCACTTGTAGGAAAATCTTCTACTGCTACATCATTTCCACTACTAGCTTTTTGATATCCATTTGTAAATTCATAATTTAATTGGTCATTTTCTCTCGTTATAGTAGCAGTTGTAACATTACGAGTTCCAATATTTCCAGAATAAGTACAAGATTTAGGCAATTCTTGTGAAGCATTTAATAAAAATGGTTTTCCATTGTCAGTTGAATTATCAATAGAAAAATTTGCTGCAGAATTAGAAAATTGAGTAAAGGATAATGCAACTCCAACAGTCGCACTGGCTCCACCATCATATTTTACATAAATTGTAGAAGGGCATGTTAATTTAGAAGCATTTGAATTTATAAAATTATCTGGCCTTACTGGATTTTCTGCATCAGTAAAATTATAAACTGCTCGATTGGTTTCATCAATTTTTTCAGCATTTCTTGTAAAAGTTGCACTACCTGTACCACTTGCAACAACACTATATGTTACGGAATAAATACCATTAATACTATAAGAGCAAGTAATACATTGCACTGTATCACAACTGGCAGCTTTTACATAAAGCGGTAGTAGACACAGCCATAAAAATATAAATAAAAGTAATTTCTTTTTCATAGGTTTCACCTTCCTTCCCTATTGTTTGGTTTTAATCTTCAGGAATACTACAACGGTTTGGATTAAATATGCAAACACGACAATCATCAAAATTTTCAACTGTACTCGTACGTACAAAACTTGGAATTAAACTTAAAACAAAGTTTACAATCGTTGGTATGATAAAAATCACCACTGCTAGAATTACTCGATTCACTAAAGATTTTGTTGATTTTTGTACAGCATCTGCACTAGAATCTACTAAAGCTTTAGCATAATCAACAGAGCCTAAAACAATTAATAAAATAGGCACTAAAATTTTAGCAACTAATAAAAGATAACCAACTAAACGAAGACCAATTAAGACTCCTCTTTCTCTACATAAACGAGGTGCTCCTTGGCTTTGTTCTTCTATTTCTTGTGTTGATGTTTCTATAAATGAATTTGCAGAGGTTACAGAACTACGATAGTTTCTAATGAATTCATCATTTTCCGTAACATAGCCTTGATTGATCCAAGAATTAATATTAGCATTCCAAGTTTCTATATTGGAACGAAGATTTGATAATACATTTTGGCAACTTTCACTATTAACAATACCACCTGTTTGACTCACACAATTATCAGCAGAAAAGAATCTTAAAGTGTCACTTATATTATCAATATAGTTTTGAACTCTTCCAGCATAAAATTGTTTTGCATAATCTGTAAAAACTTGTCCTTGATTATTGATAAAATCATTTGCATTCGTTACGGCTTGATTATAATTTTGCATAATACTATCACTTTGTCTAATATATCCGTAATTTAACCAATTGTTAACATTTACATTCCATACATTCATATTGTTTTTTAAAGTAGAAAGAACATTTTGACAACTAGTAAAAGATAGGGAATCTTCATTTTTTTGAACACAACTATCTAAAGAATAAAATCTTAAAGTTTGACTTATATTATCAATATAACTTTGTATACTTCCTTCAACATCTACATTTTCTGCTGGAGCAAGACCTATTAAACCTGCTTCCAACATAGCTGTCCCAGTAGAGGTTAAAGAAAGTTGGGTTTTTAAGTCTGCTGCTTTATCTCTTGTTGATGCTCCCCACATCGTATAAGAGTTAGCATCAGCATTACGATTTACAATAAAATAACTTGGACATTGATTGGTCATTTGCATATAAGATTTCAATGCTTCTCCATAAATAGAAGAGCCAGGGTTCCAGTTTTGAATAGATATCATTCTATCACTTGTTGTTGCAGTTTTTCTTCCAATTGCTAAATAGCATTGATGAGAATAATCACTATATATATTACATAAAATGCCATTTTCAGCATCGTCATTTAACAAACTACCCCAATAATCTTGTCCCATATAATACTCGCAAGTATGTATAATTTCTTTTTCTTCTGGAGCAACATCAAAAGGACCTTGAGGTATATATGGTGTATCTACAGCATAAGCAACACGATTACTTATAAAGAGTACTAAAATTGCAAATATGATGTATTTTATTTTTTGCATAAAAATCCCTACTTTTTCAACTAATATCATTATAGCAATATTTTGTATCTTTTACTAGTAAAAATTAAAAGAAAATCCAATAAAAAAAGGTAATTTCTTACCTAATCTCATATGGATTTTCTTTTGAACCATCTCCACTTTTATATAAAACATCATTTTTTAAAGATAAAACAAAACGATCTTGAGCTGTTACATTTGCATAAAGAGACTCTACTCTTCCTTGTGCTGTTACACTAAACACATCATAAGTTGTTTCCATATTTGCTGTCATTGTCCACCATTTAAATTTATTATCTGCTAAATAATTATAATTTTGACATTCTTTACTCACAGTTGTTTGACAAAGTCCATCTAAACTAGCATTTAAATAATCATATATAGATAATAAACCTATTTTTTGTTTTTCTATTTTTTCACTACACTCTAAATTACCACTTTTATCATTACTACTTGGTACTCTTTTGCCTACACATAAATCCATATCACTTAAATAAGAGGCATAAGAACTTAAATTTTCATCATAAAATGCTGTTAAATTAGTAAAAATACGACTTAATAAGAAATTATTAATACCTCTTTGCGTATCTTTTTCCGTATTATAACGATTATCCCAAATCGTTTGTAAATCAGCTTTATCGGTTGAAACAATAATTAAAATATTCCCATTTTCATCCATTTTAACAATACGCCATAAACGATCTGCAAAAGAAAGATAATTATTAGGATTTTGACCTCTATAAACGTATTCATTATTCATTTCATATAATCCTTCTCTTGTTTGTGAAATTTTATTATTATTTTTTAAAGTATCAATAAGTAATTGCGTTTTATAGTTTTCACACGTTACAAAGGCTTGATATTGATAAGAACTCTCTATATAATCCACTACTACATTAGCACTACAAGATTCATCTTTTACTATTTTGTTAATATTTTTAATATATTTTTGTTCCATTAAAGTAGTTGCATCTACAACTACTGTTGGATTTGTACTACTTGGTAAAAGATCGGGATGCTCTTTTAAATACTTTGTGGCAGCAGTTTCTAATTTGTTTTCTAAATCTTCATAAGAATTTTTATGACTTTGGCCACCCATAATAAGAGCAATAATTAAAATAAGAATAAGCATGACACCAACAATACCACCAAAAAATAAATATTTTTGTTGATTAGAAGTCAACTTTTTTTGTAATTCTTGTATTTTATTTTTCATTTCGTATCACCTATGATTTAATCTTAGCATACCACAAAAAAAAAAGCAATTTGAATTGCTTTATTATTCATCGGTTCCCCAAGCAGCAGAAGCATAGTTTCCACATTGACTATCACTTGTTGGACTCGTTAAACATTGACGACATACTTTATAATCTTCTTTAACATTAACAAATCCAGTAATAACTCCCATTAGGAAAGATATAATTGTTGGTAGTAAGAAAATAACAACTGCAGCAATTGCTCTTCTTACTAAAGATCCAGTTGCTTTTTTAATTTCATCTTCTTTACTAGCAATAACTGCTTTTCCTAAATCTAACATACCAAAAATAATTAATAATAATGGAATTGCAATTTTAAATACAAACAATACATATCCAATAATTTGCCAAATATTTGCAGTATTTGCACAAAAACCTTCTGTTTCTGATCCTAATGAAACCATTGTTAAAAATAAATTCATAATTTATACCTCTTCTCTGTTTCTATACTCATTTTATATGGAATTTGTTGCAATGTCAAGTAATCATAGTAAAATTATGTCAAATAATTCTTATTAAGATTTAAATATGTTAAATAATTTACTATTTTTATTTTCTGTTGAGCTTGTTTCTTCAAAACGAGAAAATCCTAATTTGATTAAAAAATCTTGTAAAATCTTTTGATGATCTAATTTATCATCTAAACAAGGAATATTAAAGAAGACTTTACTATGAGATTCATATTCAAAATCTTTAACATCTTTACTATTTAAAATACTACGATTTAAAACAATCTTTTTATCATGTAATTTTTCAAAAGCTCTTTTATCTTGACGAATTAATTTATTTAATTGAATTAAACCTGGTTCTATTAAATAAATGACATCCGTACAAGAACCAATACTACCACGATCATTTAAATCCACTAAAATAACCTCAGCATCACTATTCGTAGCAATAAAAGCTGGTAAATCCAAACTAGAGGTCGTACGAAGGGTTTTATCATTAAAATAGATAAAGTCATGTTCATCTACCTCTACCGCTAAAACATTATATTTTTTAGAAAGTTCTTTTTTTAATAAATAGGTTAATGTTGTAGATCCAGCATGATGGGTGACATTTTTAATGCCAATAACACGTAAACTTACTTTATTGTATTCACTCGAATCATTATCCTCTTCTTCTTTTGTGGTACTTGTAAATGCATTATTTAATTGATGATATTGTGCAACATCTTTATAAGAATTAGGATTTTGAATTAAAAACGCAATAGAATCAGCATTACGAGTAAAATTATATATACCCATTGAAATTAAACTGGATAAATATTTTGGAGAATTTACAACCTCACTATCATCTAGTAATATAACAATATTACTAACATCCATATTTACCGATAATTTTTGTAAAGTAGCAATATCTTGATAATTTTTTAAAGCCGTAATATCAAGAACCATTTTATTGTAATAAAAGTTTGTAAATTGACTCACTAAGTCTTCTACCTCAAATTCTCCTGTTATACTTTTAATAATATCAATATCTAAATTTGCTAATAAAGATTGATATTTGTTTGATACGATCACATTCATCTTTATCCCTCCTTAACTTTCTAAACGATCTTGAGGATTATTTATATCTCCTGTAGATCCATTGACCTCAAATGTAAATATATCTCCTAAAACGGGCAAGTTAAAATAGAAAAATGTACTAATTTTATAGTATGCTTTAGCATCATTATTACTGGCTGGAGCAGCAATCTTTTTTACACAATAATAATATTTTTTAGAACTATTGGTTACTAGTTCAATACTCGTACTATTTAAATCTGTAACGCCATAAGAATCAACGCTACATCCTTTTTGTGCATGATAATTATTGGCTCTTAAATAGTTATTGATAATGGCAATACTTCCATCATCTCCATCTGTAAATCCTTCTCTTTTTTCAATTATAGTTAATAATTCATTCTTTATCTTAAATGCTTTTGTATAATTCAGTGATAAAGCTAAAAAGGCAACAAAGATTAACATAAAAACAATAATCAGTTGGGTTAACCAAGTTCCACCAATCGCCTCTCTCATAAACTCACCTCACTTGCAGGAGTAAGAATCTTTGTATCTCCTGTTACACGAAAACTAAATACGCTTCGAAAGATTGGTAAATCGAGTTGATAAAAGACAACAATACTATAGTAGCTCATTGGAGGCAATTCTCCACTTTCTCTTGCTGTTTGCTTTTTAATACAAAAACTAGAACTACGACTACTTAAATGCCCCTCTCGATCATATCCCGTATATCCACTAGGACAACTTCCCGTGGTACGATAAGAGGTTGATTGTAAATAACTCACTATTTTTTGAATGGCTGCATCACTTTCTGGGGCATTTAAATCAATTCCTTCTTCTCTTTCAATCGTTTTGATAATTTCATTTTTGACGTTAAATGCTTTCGAATGATTAATGGATAAACACATATAGCCAGTAAATAATAGAATAAAAAAGATTACAATTTGAAAAATCCAAGTTCCTCCAATGGCTTCTCTCATACAATCACCTTATTTTATCCTTTCCAAGGGCATTGAAACTCTGGCCCTTCTTGTTGCCCATTTCGATAATAACGACAAGTGACTATTCCATTATTTAAAGAAGAACGATCACATACCGCATCACTACATTTATTCGTAGCGATAAAGGTATTTTTAATACTTGGCCATAAAATGCCAAAGAAAAAGACCGATAGGATCCCTACCGCCACAACGATTACTACAGTCATATTAAGTTCACCTGAGGCCTCTTTCATTCTTTTAACTCCTTAAAAATTATTCTCCATTATTTGTATTTGGACAAGTTACATCTTGAGCATTATTATTTTCATCCCAATAAGTACAGCTACAAGTATTACCAGTACATGTACAATCGGTTGCTGATGCACATTTTGAACTAGTTAATATATTGGTTTTAATACTTGGCCATATAAAGGCATAGAAGAATGCTGCCACAGCGGCAATTGCCACAACTGTAACAACAGTCATATTTAATTCTCCGGTTGCTTCTTTCATTCTTTATTCCTCCTCTATTCTACTTTTATTATAGACATTTTTTATCTTATTATCAACCCATATTCTATTTTTTTACATTCCCATTAACATTAATACAGCAAAAATTAATAAAATCATAACGCCTAAACCAGTTGTAATTAACATACTCATGGTTTTTGATTCCATTTTTTCTAGTCTTTCTTTATATTTTGTTTCTCTAGCTTTTTGTTGTAAATTAGATATGGTTTTCGAAAATGCTAGTAATTGTTCTTGTTTATGTTCTTGACGTCCTAAACTTAAACGATATAAAAGACGCATCATACGCATAGAATCACGTACAGGATATTCCTTAGCAAAATTAACATAAGGATCAATTTTATCATTACCAGAATTAATTTCATTGATTAATTCTTGTAATCCCTCTCTAAAAATGGGAGGGGCATCATCAATGGATTTTCCAATTGCAACAGGAACAGTATAGTGTTGAATTAAAATTTCCAAACTCTTTAAATAATGTGGTAACATAGCATTAATTTCATTTAAATGGGCTTTATAATACTTTTTAATATTAAAATAATCTAATTTAAAAACCAATACACCACCTAATATACAAAATAAAATGGTTACATAATTTAATTTTGAAATAAAGCAAAATATTAAAACACAAATGGTAATTAATCCATTACGAATTCTTTTATTAAACAAAATATCACTATTAACCCCTTCACCATATTTGGCTTTAACATAAAAGTCCCAATCTTCTTCTTTTAATTTACGGAAATAAACCTCATTGTCAGCAATAAAACGATTAGCACTAATTCTTCCCGTATAATTCATTACAAATAAGAAAATAATTCCTATAATTAATATCTCTATTGCCATACTATTCTACCCCCACATCTGCATTGTAATATTTCTCTCCACTGATTAAGAAATAACAATTTATAAGGATGATTGCATGTAAAACGAGTTTTACATACCAAACCTCTAAAAGTTCAATATAACTATCGGTTCCTAGTAAAAATTGCATAGCCATAACGAGTAAGAATAAAGCAAGACCGAATGTAATAAAACGTTTATGGAAATTTTTACGATCGGCTTGGTCACGATAGACACCTTCTACTAAAGCATCGATATCTTGACTCATATTTTCTAAAGCTTCTCCAGAATCTTTAGCACCTTCTTTGGTAATTTGTAAGAACAATTGATTCATATTCTTAACCATATAGAAAGGATATTTTTCATTAAAGAAGGCAATCGATTCATCAATCGTACCATTTTGATAAGACATTTCAATCATGGTTTTAACATCTTGTAATACCGGATCTTCTAAAATACCAGAATCTCTTACTCCCTCTAAAGATTTTACAAAACTTTGCGTTGTTGTAAATTCCATAATAACATTCGTTGTATAAATTTGAATTTGTTCAAATATAAATTCACTATATATTTTTTGATAACGTAAATAAGCAAGATACGGAATAAATGCAACGGCAACTGCTGCATAAATCACCGCTATAATAATATTGTAAAAGTAAAGATAAGAAATTCCTCCTGCTACTACTGCAAATAAAATAACTTGACTCGTATATTGTTTTGCAGAGAAATCTTGACCTAACTCTTTTACTTTTTCTCTTACCTCTTTGTAACTATAAGGAGCAAATTTTTCATAAGCATCCTTTACTTGCGTTACAAAGAAACGATAGACATTTTCTCCATTATTTCTTCGATAAGAGATGACATAAATTGCAATAATTAATAGAAGAATTAATTCCATTAATAACACCCACTTTCTATATGGTTTCCACTTTTTTAGGCATTTGTGTTGTATCTGTAGAACTGGTTCTAAAGATATTTTCTGGTAACACAACACCTTGAATGGCTAAATACTCTTTTAAATGTTTGGTTGGATTATTTAAAGAGAACTTACCATCCAATGTTTTTTGAAATATGGTATTGACTTGTGGTTTATTATCATCATCGACATAAAACTCACATATTTCCATAATTTCCCTTTGAAATCTACCTAATTCTTTACTCATATATCCTTTTACATAAATACCAATTTGTACATAACGATGTATCGTTGTTAAAAATTGTTCCACCTCTTGATTGGTTTCCAACAAACTATACATACGCATTGGTATAGATGAAGCTTTATCAGAGTGAATAGTGGATAAAATATGATGTCCAGATGATATTGAGTTACGAACCGCTAGTACTGCTTCTGCACTACGTACCTCTGATAACAAAATCCAAATTGGGTTTTGTCTCATACACGTTACTAAAACATCTGTATACGAAGCAATATTATTCGTTTTCATTGCTACAATATCACGATGAGGAAAAATTCGATCCAAATGAAGCTCTAAAGTATCTTCAATGGTAATAATTTTTTCATCCTCTTTTGTTGTACTGGCCAAGTATTTAACAAGTTCTGTTTTTCCTGAACCTGTCTCACCACTTACAATGATATTGGCATGTCCTTGTACACATTGTAGTAAAAAATCTAATAAATCTTCTGAAACATATTTTTCATTAATTAACTTTTCTTTATTCAAACGCACCTTAGCAGGTGTTTTACGAATCGTACAAGCAATTCCATTTGTTGCAATCGAATCATGAATAAAATTTAAACGTAATTCTGTAGATTCCGCATCTAAAAATGGATGTGCCATATTAAAAGTCTTTCCCATAACATTAGAACATTGAAAAGCTAACTTTTCCATAAGAGCATTATTAATCTCTGGTCGATTTACTTGAAAAACACCACGAGATAATGTCTTAATCCATACTTGTCCACCATTACTATAGGAAATATCGGTAACATCATCTAGTCTTAAAAACTCTTCTAATGGTCCAAAGTCTAATTGTGAAAATATAGCATCATTCATCGACTAGACACACCCTTTCTTTTTATTCTTTTTTATTCTACATCATTGTTATTATTTGTATTATTATCATTTGTTGTATCATTATTTTCCGTATTTGTACCTTCATTAGTTGTTTGTGTTGCAGCATTTTGTGGAATCGTAACACTCTTAGATTCAATAAATTGAATAATAGCATCACTTGTAATACGTGTAGCACCTGGATTTACTGAATAAGATGCATTTCTTGGTACAGGAACAATCTTAATATTTGATCCAGAAATCAATCCAGCTTTATATAATAATTCATACATATCATTTGGTACATAGAATAATAATTCAGCTGGTGTACGCGTTTCAGCAGTTGTTTCAAATACAGGTTGTCCTTTACTATCTTTAACAGCTTGTACCTCAATACTTTCAATAAATTTACCATACATAACTAATCCTTGATCATCTACAGCAGAAAAATATAAATCAATATAATTTCCTGGATAGATAGAGTTTGCATAAGTAGTATGTAAATCTACAGATAAACTATAAGGAGCATAACCATTTGGAATATTTGCAAGTCCACTATCTGGAAATTCCTCCTCTTTTAATACTTGTGATGTATAAAACATACTATTGGCTGGAATCGTTGTTCCAAAAGCAACATAATTATTAATTAATTGATTGGCATTGGTAATCAAATTCTTACTATTTTTGACTACACTACTAGATACCTCCATATATCCAATCATATCTGCCGTAATTAATGTACGAGAAGATAATTCTTGTTTCGCATAAGGTACCGTTACAGGTGTTGTTGCTTGTTTTACACGGTAGTTATATCCAACATACAAAACGAGTACGGCTAATATAACTCCTAATATTGTTACTGTGTTTTTGTTTGCTAAAAATCTTTTAACTGTTGTTAATACATTTCCCATTTTTTATTCCTCCTATTTATTTATTAACCTATTCTTGACCCATTAACTCAAGAATACCGTCAACCTTATTTACGATATCAAATGATGTTGAATCTCCGGCTACCATAAAGCTTCGTGTCTTACTTGTTACTTTGACACTCACCTTTGGTGGTGCTTCATAAACTCCATAAAAGCTAATATAGTAAGTATTTAAACTAACATTTTGAGCAAATCTTCTTATAAAAGATTCCATAAACTTTTCAGCATCAATTTTAAGTTCACCATACTCACGATAATACCCATAATTTACAGCATCCACCATTGCAGCTTCTGTAACTTCTTTCACCAAATAATATTCTTCTGTATTTTGTGTTGTTATATTAGAAATTAACATCATGATAACAACAACAAATACACCCAATATAATTAACCAATAACCCCAGTATGTTTCTTTCATAAGCTATTAACCTACTTTCCATGCTGGTCCAACATTATCGCCTGTTCCATCCCATAATACCCAAGAATCAGAACTTGGTCTTTTAATTAATGTAAAGTATCCATTTTCTTCACCATCATCAATAAATTTACTTGTACCATAAGCATTTGCTACTCCATTTAATGAATGGAACTCTAAATCCTCTGCTACATAAGTATCTTTATCACGATTGTAATCACGAATACGTTTCATATCTTCTGGTGTTAATTTAAATTCAGCTACTGGATTAATATAAACACTATCTCCATTTTGTTCAATTTCTTGTTTCGTTCTTTCTCCTTTTTCTGTTGTCCAGTTAGCACCCATAGTACGATTTTCTGGATTAACATTATCAACAGAAATTAATCGATAGAATGAGGTAGAATATCCATCAAAGATACAATCTACACAATAGAAATCACATTCTGGACAACTTGGTTCATCTGGAATTAAACATCCTTCACCAACACACTCATAATCACAATCTGGACAGTTGACAACATATACACATACATAATCAACTCCAGCTCCAGCTGTGATTTCTAATGAATCTAAAACTTGATTTAAACGTCCATTACGACATTCATTATCATTATATTGTCCTAAATTAGTAAAGTTTAAATCCCATTGATATACTCCTCTTGTTGTATTTAATGCAATTGGGAATACAGCGCCAAGATAAGAATAATTATATCTTAATTGACTACGATCTGTTACAGTATCAATTAATCCAGATGGATAATTTGTAGCAAAACTTTGACTATTATTATAATTATCTTCTTCTGTAGTTACTACTTTACGATAATAATATTTTGTATTTAATGTAGAAATACCAAAACCTATTGCTTCATTTCTACAACCATTATCATCACATTTTACATATGCCGGTTTTTCTAAGTTTGATACAGCAACAGTATTATTATATTCATTATTAATTGTAGTTGCATAAGTTGTTTCCGTAGTTCTATTATCTCTACTAACAAGTTCATAGTTAATATCTGTATTATATTGTTCATTATAATCAAAACTTACCTCTGTATTTGTACATAAATTATTATTCCAATTATAACATTGATTTATATGTTTTAATACAGCATTATACGCATTTTTAGCATTAGTCAAAGCTGTTTCAGCACTTTGTAAATTTCCAATAGTAGGATCGCTAACAACGGATGTTCCGTCATCTCTACATCTTCCATCTACAAAACTTGTATTATAATCTGTTCCCCAAGTGTGACTATCAGTATTAGCTGTTCCCGCATTTACAGTATACACTCCGGTTCTAGAATCATAACCTCCAAGTGAATATTTAGTATATGTACCAGTTCCAGAAGTATAAGTTGTACCATGGTCCCCATTACAATTTTCCGTATCATTAGATCTTCCATTTGTAGCAGCAGCAAGTTCTCGTTCTTTTTTTGCTTTATTATACGCATTTTGAGCATTAATCAAAGCTTCTTGAGCAGCTTTAATATCGTTTACATATTGGTCAATCTTAATTTCATCAGTGTAACAAGATCTAGTAGCTGTTACAACTGTATTTTGTAATGAGAAGAATTGTCCACTTGTTGTATATTGAGCACCAGGCATTTTTATTTGATAATCTTCTTTACAATAAACAGAACAATATGGATTATCTGCATCCACTTGTTCATCTAACATTTCATAACTGTTACCAGCATCATCTTCTCCACCTAAAATACAATATCTAACATTAGTAGGTGCAGTAATTGAAATATACTCATTTTCGGCATCTGGATCATCACAATATTCAGGAGCAGTCATTCTTGTTTGTTCTGTACATCTATTTGGTTCTTCAGGTTCTTCAGGTGTTTCAGGCCCACAAGATGTATCCCTATAAGTTATAGAAGCTTGTGGAACGTCCTCGAAAGCTACATCAGTAAATATAATCATATCTTGATAACTATTACCATTAGATGTACATAATACTGGGCGTCGGCGATTATATCTTTGAATATCACCATTAGCTGTTTGTGCGCTTGCATTTAAAGTAAAGCTACATTCATTTGGGTTCAAAACCACCTTAACGGTACTTGTCCCTGCATCTTTTTCTACCGAACTACACTCATTACAAGTAAAATTAATAGAATCTAAACTTAATGAAGTATTAACATGAACACTAAAGCTTCCATCATCATTTTTAATAGGATTATCTAAATATAATGTTGCGCTAGTTGTTCCAGTAGCACCTGTATTCCCATTTGGTGCTGAATAGCTTCCATTATTTATTGATCTACTTGCAATAGTTCTTAATTGACTAAGTTTTTGATTTTCTGAAATACTATATCCATAAGGTTCAGAGTTGGTATTTGACTTTACTAAGTTCAAATACCTTTTAGAAACATATCTCAAAGCTTCTTGAAATGTAAAATGTGTACTATATGCAGATGAACTTGAAAATGGTGCATGAATCTCACTTTGGTGTGTGTATAACCACATTAATGCACCCCTTTGACGATCATCTAAGTTATCATCTGAACAAGTTAAAGGTGTATTTCCTCCATCTCTTAAATGTAATCCAGGATCGATACAATATGCTTCAAAATTTGCTCCTTTATAAGTTACTTTAAATGAATTATCAATATATTTTCCATCTTCTCCATTACGGTCTATTCTTTTTATATTAGGTATTTCTGCCCCACTACCATATCTATTAACAACCGCATTTGATGCACTAACACTAGATGGAACTAATAGCATTAAACTAAATAATGCAATAATACCATATTTTAAATTCTTTCTTTCTTTTCTCATAATACTCTTCTACTCCTTTTCTTTTTAACAAGAATCACAGTAGTAGCAACCCCCGCTACAACAATAACTATTCCAACTGAATAAATTATCAGTTTATTATTTTCGTAGAATTCTTTCAATTTGTCAATAAAATTTTTATTATTTTCTTCATTTTTCTTTTCTTCTTGTTCTTTTTCATAATTTTCTATATCTTGATAAAAGTATGTTGCTGTTACTCTTTCGGTTGGAATAAACTCTTGACAATAGTAATAATCTTGTTTGCCTTCACAAATTTCTAATTGTGAATAAAAGTTAAACATAGGTGTTTGCAAAGTCAAAGTTCTTTGTAGTTCATCTTTACAAGAGGCTTTATTAGAATATACCTCAATCGTATAAGTATTTAATTCTTCTACATCTTTTGTTTCAAAACTTACAATTCCATTTTCAGTATCACTATAATTATACGTTTTTACAGTATCATCATTTTTAGATGTTACTTTTACATATATATCTTCTGTAATATTTAAAATATTAATACGTAGGCCTCTTACATAATTATCAATAGTAGTCGGTGTAGTACTACTTTCAAAATCTTCCATTTGTCCATCATATATATCTACAATTTCATAATTTGCTGTTACATTATAAGCCATTTTATTTAATTCTGCTTTATCGGCATTGTTACATGTACTAGCCGCTAGTACAATTCTTGGAGCAAAACATAATATTGCTAGTAAAAACAATCCTTTTACTCTTGTTTTCATCTAATCCACCCAACCTAAATAATCTATATAGATTGTATCATAGAGAATAAGGAAATACAAGGCTAAATTGATTAAACAAAAAGAAAAGAAATTAATTTTTGTGCAAATTAATTCCCTTTTTGTAATGCTTGAATTTCTTCTAGAGATAAATCTGTAATCTCTTGAATATCTTCAATAGTTATATTTTTTGCAAGCATCTTCTTAGCTGTAGAAATAGCTTTGTTATATTCGCCTTCTTGAATACCTTCTTGGATGCCTTCTTGAATACCTTCATCATAGCCAGTTTCTTTTGCATCTTCTATTTGTTGACGAT
>CANRCV010000010.1 GCA_947629205.1 uncultured Bacilli bacterium | reverse complement strand
CCCAGACTAGAATTGCTGGTTGGGAGGTTTTTATTTTTCTTCTTCATATTTCTTTTCCTCCTACTATATTTTTATTATAAACGAGTTTTAAAAATATGAAAAGTTCTTTTTGATAATTTTTTAAAAAATTTATTTTCCTAAATATGTAATTCTTGCATAACCATTGCCAGTATTTCCAGTCATGGTGTTTTCAGTTCCATCATGCATTGGCATAACCTCGTTTCCAGCTTTCATTTCTGTATTTGTAAACACAAAGCCTGAATAGTGAGTAGAATCTCCGGTATGTTCTATATTTCCTTCTGTTGATTCTTGTTTTATAGCATTACATCCAGGATGACCTGAAATGAAGGATGAACCTCCGTTTCCTGAAGATTGTGTGTTAACATTTTGAGTTCTACCACCATAGTAACCAGAGCCTCCTCCACCAACACCTGAACTATCACTAGTACCATTACCATCTTGACCATATCCAAAAGCATATCCTTCTGTTTGACTGGCTGGAGTTATACTACTATATACAAGAGGTGCAGTTAAACCTCCTCCTGCTCCAACTGCATAGGTATAAGATGATCCTCCACCTCCTGCTGCAACCATTATTCTTGACTTTAATCCATCAAAATTTTTCCAATCTCCATTTACAAGACGTATATCGGTAGCACCTCCACCTCCAGCAGAAGCTTCATCATCTTTTAAATCCCAAGTCCCTAAACCTCCACCATTATATCCACCATTAACATTTTTTCCTCGTACAGCATTTGTACCAGCACTACCTACATATAAGTAAAAAGTATTCCCTTCTTTTAAATTTATTTCTCCTTTTGTATAAGCACCATTTCCTCCATCATTACATACACTACCATTACAAAGAGCTTTTCCACCTTCAGCTCCCCATAATTCTATTTTATATCTACCACTAATAGGTACAACATAAGATTGTTCATCACCTGTATAATTAAATGCCCATGAAAATCCAATATTTAAAACAAAATTCACACTGCATGAGGTGGGAATTTTTTTTAAATTTGATACAGTTAATGACCAATTTTCTTTATCCCATGTTCCAGTTGCTTCATTATCACATTCTACTGTTATTTCTTCATAATCTGCTTTTTGTGGAACAACATTTGTTGATTCACCATTTATTTTTAATGCAATTAAATTCACATCATTTTTTGAGTAATTTCTAAAATCAGGCACAACACCTTTTATTACATCAAAAGACTTTTCGGTTTTATACATAGCAAAAGTGCGGTATAGTGTTATACCACCAATTAATACTACAAGTCCTATAATTGTTCCTATTAAAATTTGTTTTTGTTTTTTATTTTTGATAAACTTTTCTAATCTAGGTTTATGATTATCTAATATACCCCCCCCCAGACTAGAATTGCTGGTTGGGAGGTTTTTATTTTTCTTTTTCATATTTTTTCCTCCTACTATATCTTTATTATAAACGAGTTTTAAAAATATGAAAAGTATCTTTTAAAAAAAACTAACTTTTTTTTAATCGTGATTGTTTTTGTTCTTCTATAATTCCTGCTTCTTGTAATAGTACACTAATTTTTTCTACATTCTGTTTAATTTTTCGAGAGATTAGAGATTGAGAAACATGCATGACATTAGCAATTTCACTTTGCCTCATTGGTTCTTGATCATGAAAACCAAAATACATTTCAATAATTTGACGATCTTTAAGTGGCAAAGATGCGACAATCGAATGAATGGTGCGATAAATTTCTTGGTTTATATAATCATTTTCTGTATTAGATGGTTCTTTTAAAGTATCCATTGATGTATATTGTATTTTCTCTTCTTGCAGGGAAATGGTTTTATCTAAACTTTCTGTCATTAAATATTTATTATTTTTTCTCATAAAGGAAGCGATTTCACGAATGATTAATAAAACAGCAAAAGTTGAAAATTTATAGCCTTTAGAAGCATCAAATGAATCAATACTTTTGATTAATCCAATAGAACCGACTGCTATTAATTCCTCTTTTTCATAACCACTATTAGGAAAATATCTACGCACAACAAAAGGAACTAATGGAAGATTCTCTTCAATTAATTTTTTTCTTGCTTGGTTATTATTCATTTGTTTTGCCATAAAAAACCTCCTTTAAATGTTTTTTATTATAAACTTTTTTAAAAAGATGTACAAGTTAAAAAAAGATAATGTTTTCATATTACCTTTTTACATATAACGATTCATTTGTTTCATAACTTGGTTTATTTGTTTTTGACTTGGTTTTCTTCCCATACTACTCATCATTGCTTCAATCATTTTTTCATTAATGGGAGGATTCTTTTGCATAAATTTTTTCATAGCAAAACGAGCTCCAAAAAAACCTATAACTAAACCAACGATTAAACCAATTACAACTAATAAAATATCTTGTAACATAATTTCCTCCTTTATTTATTTTATTGTACTAAAAAATAAATAGAATTGCAAAGATTATATAGAAAGTGTATCTAACCAAAAATAATCTTTATTTTCAAAATCACATAAGAATAATCGAGAAATATTTTTTAAATCTTGTAAAAAAGTTGGTTTTAAAATAGAACTTTCTAATAGTAGATAATGATCTTTAATTAGAAGTTTCGATGCTTCTTTTTCATAGTAATCATGAAATTGATGCATATTTTTAAATTTCGTATAACCATAATTTTCTTGATAATGTTTTAAAAGTTGGTTTTCTAAGTTTTGGGTATTTAACTTATCCACCATTTTATAAAATAAATCCATTCCTGTTGTAAGTTCGTTTCGATCTAAATGATAAATAAATTCTAACATTCGAAATAAGGAATACGGATTATTTTTGGTAAGAATAGCATATTCTTCTCGAATTTTAAAAGCATAAAAAGTTCGCATTAAAATCACCTATACCTAGTATAGTGATTTTTTAGGGCAAAAAATGTCAAAAAAAGTTGCTACTTATAAAATAAATGAGCAACTTTTAATTTTAAATTATCATAATCATATTCATATTTCTTAATAACCTCTTCTTTATGTCCACTATAACCAAAATCATTAATACCTAAAACCGTTATAGAATAATGAGATAAATAACCCCAACTCATTTCATTACTTGGTTCTATTACTACAATTTTACTGGTTTTTGGTAATATTTGTTCTTGATACGTTTTATCTTCTTTTAAGAAAAGTTCTAAGGAAGGCATAGAAACCACTCGAAGAGATAGATTTTCTTGTTTTAAATCATTTGCTATTTGTAAAGCATCAAAGACTTGACGACCAGTAGCAATGATGATTCCATCTAATGTTTTTTCTTCTTTTTTTACAATATAGCCCCCTCGCATAGTTAATTTAGGATGGGTCGTTTTACATTTTGGTACTACAGTATTAGAAAGAACAAGACTTACGCATTTCTTATTTTTACAAATGTATTCCCATGAACCTAATAATTCATTAATATCACAAGGACGAAAGGTAATCATATTAGGGATACTTCTTAAAGTTGTTAATTGTTCTACTGGTTGCCAAAGAGGTCCATCCTCGGTATAGAAAATAGAATCATGCGTAAAAATATAACTCACGGGTAAATTGAGTAAAGCCGAAAGACGCAGACCATTTTTTAAACGATCGACTTGAATTAATTTCGTTGAAGCATACGTTTTTAAACCACTCATACTAATACCATTTAAAATACTTGCCATAGCAGCTTCTCGAATGCCAAAATTGATATTTCTGCCACCTGGTTTTTCAGCCGTTTGTATGGCACTATGTTCCAAAAAAGCTTTGGTTGAAGAAGCAACATCAGCACTTCCTCCTAAAAAGTATTCTGTTTTACTGGCAACAATATTCATAATCTTATGATTGGTTTCTAATAAATTTTCATTATAATTTTCTCCTACTTTAAAATTTAGACTTTCAAAAGGAATTACCATATCTTTATTAAGAAGCATGGACATAAGTTTTAATAAACGATCATTAGCACTCGTTTTAATTTTATTAAAATAAGATATATAATCGTTATATTTTGGACCCACTCGTTTATTAATTAAATCTTTAACATAGATGATCGAATCTTTTCTAAGTTCAAAAGGAGCAACTGTAATATTATTATTTTTCTTAAAAGCAAATAAATCATCATCGAGTAAAGGAGTATCATAGTAAATATTTGTATTTTGATTTCTTAAACCATCTCCTAAAATAGTTTCGAAAAAGATTACAGTTGGTTTTTTGCTTTTTTTAGCTGTTGTAATTGCTTTATCGATACTTTTTAGGTTATTTCCATCTTTAACGGTTAGGACTTTAAATCCTAAAGCATCAAAACGACTTTCTAAATCTTCTTGAAAGGTATTTAAAATAGAACCATCATTTGTTATTTTAGAACAATCACAAAGAAGGATGAATTGATTTAATTTTTGTACTCCTGCAATAGAGGTAGCTTCATAAGAAATACCTTCCATTAAATCGGCATCTGTACAGTAGACATAAGTATAGTAATCAATTAATTGTTGATTTTCATCTTCACTTTCTAAAATATTTTTAATATACCTTTTTGCAAGAGCAAACCCTACTCCACTAGCAATTCCTTCTCCAAAAAGACCAGTTGTCATATCAATACCCGGTGTTAATTCACTATCAGGATACCCTGGAGTAATGGCATCTAAACTACGATATTGTTTTAAATCTTCTCTGGAAATAGCAAAACCACATAAATGTAAAGTAGCATAAAGAGTTGCAGAAGCATTGCCACTAGCTAAAATAAAACGATCTCGATTTAACCAAGTAGGATTTTCTGGATTGATCATCATATGTTTTGCATATAACGTATAAAGGATGGGTGCTGCAGACATGCATATTCCAGCATTGCCACTTTTGGCATTACAAATCATATCTAAACTAAGGGCTTTTATTTCATTCACAGCACAAACATCTAAATCATTGGTATTCATTTTCATCCCTACCTATTCTTTGCATAATTATAGCAAAAAAAAGAAAAGTTTAAAACCATTTTGCAACTTTTCCATTTAAAACTTGTTCTTTTTCTTGTAAGCAATCAAATAAATTAATATGTAAATCATTACATAAGGAGACTAAGAAAAGGAAGAGATCCGCAATTTTCAGTTTGGTATTTTGGTAATCATTTTCTTTTATCGATTTTCTTACCTCACGACCAAGTTCCATAATTCCAAAAAAGAGTTGAAACATTTCATTGGAAATATTTTTTCTTTCTATGGTGGCATTCGTCGTTTGTAAAATTTGTTTTTGAATTCTATCTAAATTATCTTCACGAGAGAAGAAAAGCATTAATTCTTTATTCATCACTTTCTACCTCCATTGCCACAATTGTTTTTGTTGTTTCTTGTTCTAATTGATTTAAATTTTTACATCCAGCATTTAAAATAAAAATACCAAAAATGACCACCGAGTAGAGAAAAATAACTCCACAATACTTTTTCCAAATTTTTTTCATATCCATTCCTTCTTTCTATAATTCCAGATTAACATAAACATTTGTTCGTGTCAATTACAATTATGAACATTTGTTTGACTTTTGACACTTTTTGTGTTAACATACAATTGGAGGTAAACTAAATGAAGGAATTAACCTTAAAACAAACAGAGGTCTTGAACTTTATCAAAAAGTATACAGCAATGCATGGGTATCCCCCTGCTATTCGTGAAATATGTAAAGGATTAGGACTTTCCAGTCCTGCAACCGTTCATGCGCATGTAAAAAAATTAGAAAATGCTGGAGTGATTAAAACAAGCAATAATAAATTTAGAACTATTGAAATCTTAGTAGAAAATGAATATTTGGACAAAGAAGAAGATGTTATTAAAATTCCCCTACTAGGGAAAATTACAGCAGGTAGTCCTATTGAAGCTATTGAACAACCAAATGAATTTTTTGATATTCCAGCATCATTAGTTCCTAGAAAAGAAACTGTATTTGCTTTACATGTTAGTGGAGATTCTATGATTAATAAAGGTATTTTTGATGGAGATTATGTAATTGTACAAAAACAAAAAGTTGCTAGAAATGGAGATATTGTTGTTGCCATGACCGATGAAAATGAGGTCACTTTAAAAACATTTTATAAAGAAGAGGATCATATACGCTTGCAACCAGAAAATGATACCATGGCTCCTATTCTACTACAAAATTGTACTATTTTAGGAAAAGCAATTGGATTATATAGAAGATTTTAAAAAAGGATGCACTCCTTTTTTTAAATGTATTTTTTTAAAATGGCATAATTTTTGACGAGTTCTTGGTCCGTTACTTTACAATTGGCTGGAGATGGACTAAATAAACAAAAAACAGGTAGATCTATTTTTTCTTTAAAAAATTTTAAATAATGCTTATAAGCGGTTTTTCCTGTCGTAAAGATCATTTTGATTTGACTTTCTCTTATTATTTTTTCTAAATCATTAGGTTTTGCTTTTTTAATAGATGCATCACTAGAATTTGCGATTTCACAAGAAGCTAGTACATCCCATAAAGCAATTCCTTTTTCTAATAAAAAGGTTGTTTTGTCCTCTATTTTTTCTTTAAAGACTTTTTCTAAAGTCGACCAAAAACGATTTCTAGGATGAGCATAGTAAAATTTTAGGTTTCTTGAAGCAACACTAGGCATGGTTCCTAATATAAGAATTTTAGAATTTTTATTATAAATAGGTTTTAAAGGATGCACTACTTTTTCCATACAATTCACTTTCCTTTACTTTTTTATAGTTATCAAATTAAATTTATGTTATGATTATACTAACATGAGTCATTCATGATGTAAAGGAGTGAAGAAAATGAATGAAAAAAACATGGAAAATTTAAACCCCCAAAAGAAAAAGAAAGGAGTACTGATTGGTTGTAGTATTGGTATACTGGTATTACTTGTTGTTTGTGTTGTTGGCTTCTTTATCTGGAACTCTTCTCATTTAAAACCAAAAACAGTATTTACAACAGCTATAAAAAATGTCTATGAACGTAGTAAAAATGATACCGATTTACTAAAAAAAGGACTTATGGGTAGTCAACTTAGTATTTCAACCGATTTAAAAAGTGATGAAAAAGATGTAAATTCCTTACTTGAAATTCTTAACAAAATGAATATTACAATGGATGTAAAAGTAAATGCCCAAGATAAAAGAATGCAATTAAAATTAAATTCTACTTATAATCAAAAAGATTTACTAAATGCTAAATTAAACTTAGTAAAAAATACTTTCTATATTGATTTAGATTCTCTTTATGATAAAACGCTTTCTACCCCAGCAGAAGCAGAATCCTTTTTTGAATTATTTTCCAAAGGAAATGATTTGACGACAGTAATAGAATCCATCTATAAAGCACTTGAAGCATCTTTAAAAGATGAATATTTTACCCAAGAAAAAGAAACACTTACGATTCAAGGAAAAGAGGTAAAGACAAATAAAAGTACTTTACTACTAAATGAAGAAAACGCCAAAAAAATACTTAAAAGTATAACAGAAGAATTAAATAATGATACTTGTCTATCGGCATTAGCAAACTTAACAACAACAGACAAAGAAGAAATAAAAGCATCTTTAGAAGAATACATAAGTGAAATAGAAGAAATAGAAATAGAAGATCCTATATCTATTAGTATTTATTCTTATGGAATCAAAAATGAATTTGCAGGTATTGTAATCAAAGATTCTGTTGATAGTTTCTCTATTTTAAAAACAGAAGAAAATACTTATACTTATAAAATAAATGTAGAAGATACGAATTATACTGGTACTATTACTTATCAAGAAAATAAAGATACAGTTGATTGTTCTATTACAATTGATATAGAAGGTATTCGTGGTACAATAACATTAAAAACAAAAACGTATAATCAAATCCAAATGGATGAAATTGATTTTTCAAATACCATTTCTATAGAAGAATTAAGTGAAAGTGACCAAATGACCATCCTTGAAAATGTTCAAAAACAAGATGGTTTAATGGAACTTATAGAAGGAATACAAGCCTTAACGAATGCTTCCATGTAAATAAACGAAAAATGAATTCAAAAAAAAATCAAAGTTGAAAGATTACTTTGATTTTTTATCGTCTTTTAGCATTTCTTTTAAAGTTGTTCCAATGGTTGCAATGGATTGTAGCTCTGATGGAACAATAATTTTTGTTGCTTGACCATCTGCCATACGAGAAAGAGTTTCATAACTTTTTAATGTTAAAACAGATGTATCTGCTTTAGCATCTTTTAAAAGTTTTATACCTTCTGCTTCCGCATTTTTAATTTTAAGCATTGCTTCTGCTTCTCCTTCTGCTCTTTTAATTCTAGCTTCTTTATCGGCTTCTGCTCTTAAAATTGCACTTTCTTTTTCTCCTTCAGCAATTAAAATACTTGATTTCTTTTCTCCTTCCGCTTGTAAGATTTTTTCTCTTCTTTCACGTTCTGCACGCATTTGTTTTTCCATGGCTTCTTGAATATCTTTTGGAGGTAATATATTTTTAACCTCGACACGATTCACTTTAATTCCCCAAGGATCTGTTGCTTCATCGAGTATAGAACGCATTTTCGAATTAATAATATCTCTTGAGGTTAGTGTTTGATCCAGTTCTAACTCACCAATAATATTACGTAAAGTCGTCGCTGTTAAATTTTCAATAGCACTAATAGGATATTCTACTCCATAAGTATATAATTTTGGATCTGTAATTTGAAAATAAACAACGGTATCAATTTGCATCGTAACATTATCTTTTGTAATAACGGGTTGGGGAGCAAAATCCTTTACTATTTCTTTTAAAGAAACAATATTAGCAACACGATCCACAAAAGGGATTTTTATATGCAATCCATTTTTCCAGGTTGTATAATAAGAACCTAATCTCTCAATAACATAACTCTTGGCTTGAGGAACCACTTTAATATTTGGGATAACCAAAATAATAACAATAATCAATATAGCAAGTAATAATTCCATAGTTTAGATCTCCTTCTTTCTAACAATTAATTTTACACCATCAATTTTTTCAATTATGACCTCTTCATCTTCTTGTATTTCTTCTTTGGAAATGGCACTCCAAATTTTACCTTCTACTTTGACCTCACCTAATTCATGTTTACAAATCTTTTTGGTAACAATTCCGGTATTTCCAATAATACGTTCTAAGTTTGTTTTGGTATCTTCTTTTGATTTTAATAACTGTGTTAAAAACTTTCGAGTTGTAAATAGTAATAGTAAACCGAGTAAAACAAAAATAGCAAATTGTACAAAGAAATTGTCTATAAAAAAGGATACAATTAAAGAAACAATTCCTGATGCAATAAACCAAATAGATACTAAATTCACGGTACTAGCTTCTATTACGACTAAAAGAAAAATTAGAACGAGCCAAAGTATCCATAACTCCATATCTTCACCTCTTTCCTTTACTATACTCTTCTTTTTTTATTTTCGCAATAACAAAAAGCAAGTATATACTTGCTATAAAACAATGGTAATTAAGTTATTTGAACCTTTATTGACGATTTTAGTTACTGTTTGACTTAATTTATAACGCATCGCTTCTGGCATAACAGAAAGTTTGGCTTGAATTCCTTCTTTAACAATGACATCTAAACTTCGACCAAAGATTTCACTTTTCCAAATACTAGATGGATCGGTTTCATAATCTTTCATAATATAGTTAATCAATTCCTTACTTTGCATTTCGGTTCCAATAATTGGTTCAAAAGTAGATTCAACATTCACTTTCATTAAATGAATACTAGATGCTACCGCTTTTAATTTAATACCATAACGAGATCCTTGTTTAATAATTTCTGGTGTTGATAGGGTCATATCTTTTAAATTAGGATATACGATTCCATAACCAGTACTCTTAGCCATCTTAAGAGCATCACGAATACCATCTAGTTCTTCTTTTCCTTCTTTATAAGTGGTAAATATTTGTAATAAACCAGCTTTGGTGGTTACCATATCTCCCATTAATTCTTTTAAAACCTCATTGTATAACGTATCACTACTTTCTAAAGTAATCGTAACGGTTCCTGCTCCTGTATCTACATTACTAATATAACTTTTTGAAATAATTTCACTATCATTAAATAAGTTTAACATGGTATCAACATCACGAATTTTATTAACAGAGGTAACACATTCTTTCATTTTTTCTAAATAGTGTTGTTTAATAGCATGTTTATTATCTAAAACGTGTACCCATTTTGGAATATCAATTTGAATATCTAATACGGGGAATTCATATAAAGCTTCTTTTAAAACATTTAAAATTTCTTTTTCATTCATTTCGGTAGCATTTAAAGGAATAACTGGTACATTATATGTATTTCTAAGTTCGCTTGCTAAGGTAATAGCACTACTACTTTCTTTATTTTTGGTATTTAAAACGACTATATAAGGTTTTCCTAGTTCTTGTAATTCTTGAATTACTTTTTCTTCTGCTTCTACATAAGATTCTCTTGGTATTTCTCCAAAAGAACCATCTGTTGTCATGACAATTCCAATAGTAGCATGATCACGAATCACTTTTTCTGTTCCTATTTCTGCTGCTTCATAAAAAGGCACTGATTCTTCAAACCAAGGTGTTTTAACCATTCTAGGATTTCCATCCTCATCTACATGCCCATTAGCACCTTTAATCACATACCCAACACAATCCACAAGTTTAATACTGGTTTCAAATTCATCTACTTTAATGGTTGCACCACTAGATGGAACAAACTTAGGTTCTGTAGTCATAATTGTTTTACCCTCAGCACTTTGAGGAATTTCATCTAAACACTTTCTTTTTTCATATTCATCCGTGATATTTGGAACAACTAAATTTTCTATAAAACGTTTAATAAAAGTACTTTTTCCACAACGAACAGCTCCAACTACCCCTAAATATATTTCCCCATTGCCACGAGTAGCAATCGATTTAATAATTTCACTTTTTTCCATTTTTACTAATCCTTTCCTTTTTTTCTACTTAACCCTATGAAAAAAGAAAGTCTTTTAGAACTTTCTTTGTAAAAAAATTATTTTATAACTCTCGCTTTTACTCTTTTATAGTCTTCTAAAGAATACTCTTCTATGATTTGTTTTGAACATTGATTAAAAAACGGTATTTCTTTTTCATATAAAGGATAAGCATTTTTCTTAAACTCAATTCTATTTTCTAAAGAATTCAATACATTTTCTCTTAAAATAAATTGATAAGTTTTATTTTCTTTATACATCTCTTGTAAAAATTGTTGGTAAGCATCTTCTTTATAGCACTCTTCTTTTTCTAACTCTGCTATTTTCATTTGAAAAGTATAAAAATCCGGTGTTCCTATTTTTTGATTCTCACTATTTTCATAAATATGTTGATTACACATTCCTACCTTTACTTTATTATTTTTAGAAAACTCTAAAGCATCCCATATAAAGGGAATATCCATACAAAATGTGTTTTCTTCTGCATCAAAGTAATAGCTTCCCCATTGATTGTCTAAATTAAATAAGGCCAAATTACCATTATTTAAAGGACGTATATTTTGCCAAGGCATGTCTTCTATTGGTACTTTTACAATTTCTTGTTTGAAAGTATTTAGAATATACCAAGATCCATTTATTTCTTTTACTAAAGCACAATGATTTGAAAAAGGTGTTGCATATTGAAATAAAATGGATTGAAATAATAAATTTCCTTTTATATTACTATAAGTATACAATAAACCAAATGTAGGACTATCAATCGCCCATAAAAGAATATTTTCTTCTACACTTTGTAATTGTATTTTTAAATTTTCTTCTTTATAAGGATAAAAAGATAAAATTTGTTCTAAAATTTGATTCTCTATCCCTTGTTTTTTCATACATTCCACACTAATTCCCCCTAAATGTAGGTATTACTATAACAAAAACTTCTCCTTTTGTCAAATTTTCTTAATGATTTTCATTTCCTACATCCATAGATGTCGTCTCTAAACGTTTTATTTTTCTTTTTAATTCTTGTACAAAAGCCGTTGGATGAGCAATTTGCCCTAATTCTTCTTTGGTATTTTCTAAAAACTCTCTTTGCTTCGTTAAAGGAAGACTTTCAAATAAAGAACTTAAATACAAGCTTCTTACAATACGCATTTTTTTTGTTCGATTCCATCTAGGCATTTGCAATTTATGAAACATTTTCATCATGGTGTCATAATGATAAGTATGAATTACTTTCATTACCAATTCTGGATCAAATATTTCTTCATATTTTATATAAGTACTAAACAATTCTGGTATCATATAAATAGAACCATCTTTTAAAAATTGTTCTTCTAAAAAAGAATTTAAATAAATCATATCAAAAATACATTGTTCTAGAATTTCTTGTTCTTTTTTATTTCTATTTCCTGTTTCATTTTTTAAATATTTTTTATAACAAGTTTTTAAAAAGTTTAAAACCATTTCCTTTTTTATATCTTCACTCATTATATTCAAAGCAAGATCTTCTTCATCCACCTCTTCCTTCTCCTCTTCATCCTCATCATTATTAATTGTATTTATAGCAGAGTTTTCTTCTTTTTCTGTAGAATCAGGAACAATTAATGGATTTACTTTTAAATAAACTCTTAAAAATGGAAGGATACTGGCACTACATTGAATATAATTTTCGATAAGATCGTCTCCTTTAAAATCTCCTAAAGAAAATAAATGCGCTTCTATGGTAGAAAGAGCGGAAGGATAAGTATTTTCTAGTTCTTGAATGGTTTTATTTTCTCTTTCTATTAAATGATTCAATAAAAGAAAATTATCTGGTTCGGGATCTTCTTTTATTTTTTGATACATTTTATAAATAAGATTTGCTTGTTGTATTAATGCATTAATGAGTTGTTCCATTCCAAAGCCTCCCTAAAGGTATAATTATTATACCCCCCCCCCGATGCTTTGTCAAATGGGATTAATCGATACGATAGGAATTACTAAAACTTGTAGAACTTACCCTTATATAGTCTCTTTTACGGCTTCTTTCCGCCTCTTTATTTATAAGAGACCAATGTCTATTTTTAGAAGAACTTACTAACAGATAAGCAAAATGATTCATAGTGGCAAGAGAAGGTTCATCATATTGTTTTAAAATTTCTAAAATTTCTTTGTTAGGGATTTCAATAGATAGAGTATCTACATCAAAATCATAGGTATAAAAATGATTTTCTATAAAACGATTTAATGCATGAGATAGTTCTTGTTCCCAATTGGATTGATATTCATAATACATTTGTATATCAATTAAACTAGAAAAATCGATACCCCAACCCGTTTCTGCATATAAAATAGATGCAATACTTTCTTTATAATCAGTAGGAAAATTAGCTACTTTTTTTCGGTATTGTCTTTATAATTATTTTGATTCTGTTGTACAGCTAAAGTTGCGAGTAATAAAGATACAAAATGATCTATATCCATAAGAGGTGTAATTTCATAAAAATGCCCACTATTATCTTTCATAAATGTATTCCTTTCTAATTAAAAAAAGCACTCAATGGTACTTCCTTATTCTTCTTCTGTTTTAATTACTTCTTTGTTTTTATAATTACCACATTTTGTACAAGCACGATGAGGTCTTAACACTGCCCCACATTTAGAGCATACAACTGTAGCTCCAGCTTCTTTTTTTAAATGGGTACGACGCATTCTTTTTTTCGTTTTACTTGTTCTTCTAAAAGGAACAGCAAATCTTTGAATGTCTAATTTTAACATAGCTTTCACTCACTTTCTTTATCAAGGAGTTCTTGCAATTTTGCAAGCCTTGGATCTATTTCTTGTTTTTCGCCATTATTCATTTCCCAGCCTTCCCCTTTTAAAGGTTCTTGTTTTTCATGGGTTGTATAACTAATGGGAATTTCCAATACAATATTTTCCCATAAAATTTCACTAATATCAAGTATATTTTTACTTTTTTCATAAAATTTTTTACAAGTTTCTGCTAAATTTTCAATTTTTTCATCAATTTCACAAGAAAATGGATACCAAACAGGATCTAAGGTATAAGCATCTTCTAATAAAAAGGATCCATTTACTTTTAAATTGAGTACGAAATGATTATCATAATCATAAAAAGCCGTTCCATCTACCTCTACTTCTTTTAAATCTAAAAGCGAAGAATTTTGATACAACTCTTTATCTAAGACTACTTTTTCATGAATAAGAAGACCATTTTCGGGAATTTTTCCTAAATTAATTTTCATAACCATCACTACTTTTAGTATACTATAAAATAAAAATTCTTACAATCTACTTTATTTTTTATGTTCTCTTATGCTAAACTATGACAAAAGGAAGATGTTTATGGAAAGAATTGGCATACTTTGTGAATATAATCCATTTCATAATGGACACTTATATCATTTAAAAAAGATTAGAGAAATGTATAACGATGCTCTTATTGTTTTAGTTTTAAATGGCTATTTTTTAGAACGAGGAGAAATCAGTTTATTAACAAAGGAAGATAAAACAAAACTGGCTTTATCCTTTGGAGTCGATATTATCATAGAACTTCCAGTCCTTTATGGAACCCAATCAGCAGATATCTTTGCTTCTAAAGCTTTAGAAATTCTAAATACATTTCATGTTACCAAATTTATCTTTGGTAGTGAATTAAATGATATCCACAAACTAAAACAAATTGTTAACAAAATCGAAAACGAAGAATATCAAGAAAAAGTAAAAACTTTATTAAAGGAAGGAATAAATTACCCAACAGCTCTTAAAAAAGCAATAGAATGCGATATCGATTTTAATCATCCAAATGATTTACTGGCTATCTCCTATTTAAAAGCTATCCAAAAAAACAACTACCCTATAGAACCAATTTCCATTCAAAGAACAAGTAATTATCATGATTTAGAAAGTCATGATACTATAGTAAGTGCATCAAACATACGAAATAAAATAAAAAATAAAGAAGACATTTCTAAATACGTACCAAATATTGTTCTTCCTCTTTTACAAGAATACAATGAAGATATTTATTTTAAATTGTTAAAAGCCAAAATCCTTACAACTCCTCATTTAGAAAACTTTCTAACCATAGATGAAGGCATTGAACATAGACTTGTAGAAGGTATGCAAAAAAGTCATACTTACCAAGAATTTATCGAGTATGTTAAAACCAAAAGATATACTTATAACAAAATTAATCGTATGTGTATTCATATTTTACTTGGTATAACAAAACAAGAAAATAACCACGTTTTACCTTATATAAAAATTTTAGGTTTTTCCAAAAAAGGACAAGAATATATTAAAAGTTTAAAAGAAGAATTAAAAAGCATTACCAAAATAGATAAAGATTCTATTGTATATAAAACCGAAATTAAAGCATCAATACTATATGATCTTATTATGAATACCAATACTTATTCTTTTGAATTACAAAATAAACCCATTATGAAATTTTAAAAAAGAACACTTTTTACTCATTCGTGTTCTTTTTTAATAATTCTTTTTGATAACTTTTATAATCAAATGCCTCATATTGACAAATCATTTGATTAAAAAATTGAATATATTCTGCTATTTTTGGAGAAAAAAGTGATGGAATTTCTTGTTGGTTGAAGGCATCAAAACAGCGATCAACACAATTTTCAAAAGTATCGACCTCTTCATTAAAAAAGTAAGAATACATAGAAAGTAAAGCGTGTAAAATCATTAAATGAATTTTTTCATTTTCTTTATAAGAGTCAATTAATGTTTTTAAACTACAGATAAGAGCGTAGAAAGAATGCATGGCTTGGTATTCTATCGCATATAAATCAATAAGACGAGAATATCTTTTAGGTGCTATGTTTCTTGTAGTGATTAAATATTCTTTACCTTTCATTTCAAAAACATTGTTTTGAACTTTTTTTAAATTAAAATACATATTCCCTTTTTCTTGTTTAGTAATCTTCAGTAAATAAAATAAACTCTTATAAAGAATATTTTTGATTTTTTTAACAGAAAGTTTATTATTTTCTTCTAAAAATTTTTCAAAAAATTCATTAAACTGTTCTTGATATTCCATAACCAATTCCCTCTTTTCTTATCTTTTAAAAGAACTTTCATATTGTAAGTGTTTTTCTATCTCTTTTAATTCACAGATTGTATAAAATTTTTGTGGTTCATTTAAAAAAGCATTTAAGTTTTTTAAAATAGGTACATATTTATTAGGATTAATAAATACTCGATCTTTTTTTATTATAATTTTTACTTGTTCATTCGTTAAAGTTTGATAAATCTTAGGTAATTTTTTGGGCACAATTATTTTGTTTTTCTTCTCTTTATGATCGTACAAAACAAAGATTTCTTCTATGTTATATTGTTTACTTTCTTCTAAAGATACCTTTAAAGCATTTAATTCTTCTTTCATAAACCTAACCTACCTTTTGACATTTAGGACAATAATATGTACTTCTACCATTTATTTTACTCCTTTTAATAGGTGTTTTACAATGTAAACAAGGCAAATTTTCTCTTTTGTGTACTTTAAGTTCTTGTTGAAATCTTCCTGTTACTCCTAAACTAGAGGTATAACTTTTAATCGTTGTACCACCTAAAAGAATTGCTTTTTCTATAATTTCTTTACTCATCACTACAATTTTTTCAGCTTCGTTTTTGGTAATTTCACAACCTTTTTTAAAAGGATTGATATGGGAAGCAAATAACACCTCATTGGCATAGATATTTCCAAGACCACTAATAATGGTTTGATCCAGTAAAAGGGTTTTAATCGGTATTTGTTTCTTTTTAAATTTTTCAAGTAGATAGGTACAGTTAAGTCCTTCTTCTCCCGGTTCAAAACCTTGTTTTTGAATACGTATATTAGTCTTTAACTCTTCCTTTTTAATGAGTTCCATACGACCAAACTTTCTGGTATCATGATATCTTAAATCCGTATCATCTACAAAAGTAAAGATAATATGCTCATGTTTTTCTACTTTGTCATTACTACTTTTTAAAAAAAACTTACCTTCCATCCTTAAATGACTTAATAAATAATGTTCTTTTAATTCAAAAATAAGCCATTTACCCCTGCGATCTATATCAAGAAAACAATTTCCTTTTAAAACACTTTTAAATTCTTCTACATCACTTAAAAGTATTTTTGGGTATAATATATCTACCTTTTTTATTTCTTTATTTAAAATTTGTTTTTTTAAAGTACGTCTTACGGTTTCTACTTCTGCAATTTCTGGCATAGATTAGTTTCCTTCTAAGTATTCTTCTAGAGTTAAGTTATTTTCCTCTTCACTTGTAAAATGAAGGGTTGGAATAATTCCAATTATAGGTTTTGTTTTCATGAGACTTTTTCCTTTCTTTTATTTCGTTTCATACCAATCTTTACCATAATCACTACTTACTTTTAGTGGTACCGATAAAGAAATAGCATTCGTCATTTTCTCGGTAACAATTTTAGTTACTAGTTCTTTTTCACTATCTAGTAAATCAATAATTAATTCATCGTGTACTTGAATTACTAACTTACTTTTTATATTTTGACGTTTAAATTCTTCATAGATTTCAATCATTGCTTTTTTAATAATATCTGCACTTGTTCCTTGAATTGGTGTATTAAGAGCAATTCTCTCTCCTGCTTGACGTACCATAAATTGTCCAGAATTTAATTCATCAATGACACGTTTTCTTTTAAACATCGTTCTTACACTACCCGTTTGATAAGCTTCTTTAATAATGTTATCCATATATTCTTTAACCCCTGGATAGAGTTCATAATATTTTTCAATAAATTGTTTGGCTTCTTTTTGACTAATTTCTAAGTTTTCTCCTAAACCAAAACCACTTATACCATAGACAATCCCAAAAATAACAGCTTTGGCAGTAGAACGCATTTTTTTCGTGACTGCTATTTCAGGAACGCCATAAATATCCGCTGCAACTTTCGTATGAATATCAGCATCTTGGTTAAACGCATCAATTAGTTCTTTACAGTTTGAAATATGAGCAAGAATACGGAGTTCAATTTGGGAATAATCGGCACTTAAAAAGCAATCATTCGTTGGTAAAAAAGCTTTTCTTATCTTTCTTCCTCCCTCATCTTTAATAGGAATATTTTGAATATTTGGTTCCACGGAAGAAAGTCTTCCTGTACGTGTTAGTGTTTGTTTAAAAATAGTATGGACTTTACCATCTTCATGAATATAGTTTTCTAATCCTTCTACATACGTTGAATAAATCTTAGTTATATTTCTATATTCTAGTACTTTTTCAATTACTGGATGGCTTCCTAGTAATTTATGCATAACTTTAACATCCGTTTTATACCCTTTTTGGGTTTTCACACCACCTGGTAAACCGAGTTTAAGAAATAGAATTTCTCCCAGTTGCTTGGTACTAGCAATATTAAATTTTTCTCCAACTAAATTATATATTTCATTGGAAACCATATCAATTTTCACTCTAAGTTCACTGGCCATTTCATCTAATATTTTTCGATCTACTTTTACTCCAGTAAGTTCCATATCTGCTAAAACAGGAATTAAAGGCATTTCAATATTATAAAATAAGTCTTCCATATCTTCTCTTTTTAATTTAGATAGAAATTCTTCTTTCGTTTCATATATAAATTTACTTTTTAAAGATAAATCTTGTTTTACTTTTTCCCAAGTATAATTTTTCTTAGCAATTGTTTCTTCATATAAATCCACATCATACCCTTCTGGTTTCATTAAATAAGCAATATCATCTTTAATGGTATAATTTAAAAGATAAGAACAAAGCATTAAATCATATTTTACTTTTGGACATGTTAAACCTAGTTTTTGTAAAGCTACAATGTTTTTCTTTTGATCAAAGGTATACAATATTTTTTGTTCGAGTACTGGTATGACCTCTGGTATTTTTTCTTTGGAAACAAAATAAGCATGGGTTTTATCACAAATAGACATTCCTAAAATGGTTGCTAAATGATAATTGGCTTGATCAAGTTCTATATAGAATGCGACCTCATTATCTAATACTAACTCTTCTTTTGTATTGATTTCAATTTCATTTTCAATAGCAATAGAAGGATTTTGTTTATTCATTTTTTTTAGAAAAGAATAAAATTCTAATTCTTCAAATAAGGCATATAAAGAAGGATTATTTAATTCTTCTTGGTATTTTAAATCATTAAGAGTAATATTTAAAGGAACCTCTTTATAAATAGTAGCAATTTCTTTACTTATAAAAGCCATTTCCTTATCCAATATTAATTTTTCTTGCGTTTTTCCTTTTATTTCATCAATATGATCATATAAATTTTCAATCGTTTTATATTGCGCAAGTAAACTTAAGGCTGTTTTTTCTCCAATTCCTTTTACTCCCGGAATATTATCCGATGCATCTCCTGCTAGAGCTTTCAAATCAATAATATGGATCGGTTCAATTTGATAATCTTCATAAAATGAGGTTGGATTATAACGAATAAAACCTTTTTGTTTTAAAAGTTTCATATCAATTTGTTCACTTACCAGTTGTAATAGGTCTTTATCACTTGATACAATCGTTGCAATAAATTCACTATCTTCTTCTACTTTTTTAGCAATCGTTCCAATAATATCATCTGCTTCAAAGGGAGCTAGTTCAAAATAAGGAATATGCATGGCTTCTAAGATTTTACGAGCATAAGGAAATTGGCGTTCTAAATCTTCTGGTGTTTGTTTTCTTCCATCTTTATAAAATGCATATTTTTCTGCACGAAAATTTTTACCAATATCAAAAGCTACGGCAATATATTCTGGATTTTCTTCTTGAATAATTTTTTGCATCATAGAAACAAATCCATACAAAGCATTGGTAGGAAAACCTTTACTATTACGCATGATGGTTCCTGAATACGCTGTAGCATAATAACTACGAAATAATAAATTATTTCCATCAACTAAAATTAACTTCTTCATAAAATTTCCTCCATATATGACTATATGAATTTATTATACCACGAAACCTTTTATTTTTTAGAATAATTTGCAAGTAGCAAAAGAATGTCTTTTATTCTTTAACTTTCACAAGAGCCATATCTTGTAATTCTTCTTTTCCAGGAACATGTTGTAAAAATACTTTTTTATATCCATTCTCTATCAATTGTTGTAACAAATAAAGATACCATTTATCCTCATATCTTTGTTCATATTCATACCAGTATATAAAACCACCTTGTAAAACACCATGAAAAGCTAAAAAAGATTCCATTTCTTTTAAAATATCCCAATAAGAATCCGTTAGATAATTATGCATATTACAAAAATACATAAAATCATATTGTTGATTTTTTAAATAAATAGGTAAAGAAGAAAAATCCGTAATCAAATAGTTAAGATGTATTTTTCTTAATTGTTCTTGTAATTTAGAATATTGATTGTTTTGTAAAAATAGATTAGCAGGCAGATTTACTTTTTCTATAATTTGATAATCTTCTTCTTGTAAAGTACCATAATAAAATAAATTTGTAAGAGAATCCTTACATTGTTCATATAACGTTTTCCAATAAAGGAAAGATTCATGCGGTAACTCTGTTTTTACTTTTTCAAAGTAATATTTGGCCATTCTTTTTTCTGGATCACGAGAATAAAAATAATCGATATATTCCTTTTGTGATAAAGAAAGAAGGGATGCAATATGTAAAAACATATAATGAATATTTAAAACATTGATATCAAAAACCGTTACATTTTTAAAACCAATACAAATAGCATTCAACATAGGAGAGGTAGATCCACATACCCCCAAATAACGCTTTTGTTTTGTTTTTAATTTTAAAAATAAATCTTTATGATTTAAATCCGCTATATCATAAATTTTAGAATAAGTTTGATAAAGGCTTGGATTTATAAAAGAAGAATTTTTAAGTATTTCTAAAGATGCTGAAACATCCTTCTGCCAATTTAATTCTCGCATTTAAAAACCCCCTTTGGTTGGGAGTTATTGTACTAAAGAATACTTTTTTTGTCAAATACGTTGTTTTTTTCTTTGTACATCTTTTTCTAAATACAAATGGACGAGTTCTTCCATTTTTTCAATATAAATAGATGGATAACTTTTTATAACATGATGAGCATATTCTAAATCCATCGAAATAATCGTTTCTACTTTAGAAAGATTAGGAAATACTAAACCATAAAAACCAGCTTCTTTTATGACTTGTTCAATATCAACATAATTTCCTTCTATCGTTTCTTTTACAGCAACATCTTGAAAAAGAATCCAAAATTTGGGATTTTCTCTAAAAGGATATAAATCATATTTTAACTCTTCCAAACGAAAACTAATTGTATCATTTAAGCGAAGGGTTGCTAAAAATAAGCGAATAAAATCATATTCCTTAAAAGAACGTAGATTTTCTTCTATTAATTCTTTTAAAGTTGTTTTTCTTTCTTGTTTTTCTACTTTTTTCATTTTTGTATCACTATCCTATTCTTTTAACAAGCGATTTAATTCGACCGCATATTCCATGGGTAATTCTTTTTTAAAATCTGCTATAAAACCAGTAATCATTAATTCTTTAGCTCTTTCTTCAGTCAGTCCTTGACTCATTAAATAAAAGAGTTTTTCTTCATCTAATTTTGATACAGTTGCTTCATGTGAAAGTAAAGAGGTATTATTTAAAACTTGATTTTTAGGATAAGTATCACTCTTTGACTTTTCATCCAGTAATATTGTATCACATTTTACTTGAGCAATACTATGTATGGCATCTTTGGTAATTTTTACTAATCCTCGGTAGTTACAAATACCTGTATCACAAGCAATCGATTTACTTAAAATATTACTTTTGGTGTATTTACCAAGATGAATCATTTTTGCTCCAGCATCTAAAGATTGTCCTTTTTTGGCATAGGCAACACTTATCGAATTACCCGTTGCATAGTCTCCTTTTAAAATACAACAAGGATATTTCATCGTGACTTTACTTCCAATATTACCATCAATCCATTCCATTTTGCCATAATCATCAACTATTGCTCTTTTGGTAACTAAATTATATACATCGGTACTCCAATTTTGAATGGTAGAATAACGCATGGTAGCATTCTTTTTGACATAGATCTCAACTACTCCAGCATGTAAAGAGTTTTTCGAATAACTCCTAGCAGTACAACCTTCAATATATTCTAAATTAGCTCCTTCATCCACAATAATAATCGTTCGTTCAAATTGACCTAAATTTTCTGTATCAATACGAAAATAACTTTGTAAAGGACGATCAAGGGTTGTATTTTTAGGAATATAAATAAATGTTCCCCCACTCCATACAGCTCCATTTAAAGCCGTATATTTATTTTCATCGTACTTGACTAAATGATTAAAATATTCTTTAAAAAGTTCTGGATATTGTTGTAAAGCTTCATCGGTACTTAAAAAAATAATATCTTTATTCGTTTTTTGTTTGTGGTAAATAACCTCACTTTCGTATTGATTGGATACACCATCTAAATATTTTTCTTCAGCATCTATAACCCCTAAATTACAAAATGTATTTTTAACATTTTTATCAACTTTCTCCCAATCCTCTTGGTTTTTTTGATATTCATTTTTATAATACAAAATTTCATCAAAAGAAAAATCAATGGTTGGTCCAAAACTTGGATTTTCTAACTCTAAAAACTTTTCATACGATTGAAGACGAAAAGCAAGCATCCAATCTGGTTCCTTTTTCTTTTTAGAAAGTTCAATAATAAACTCTTTTGATAACCTTTCTTTCATAAGACATCACTAAAAAAATTATACAACAAAACATTTGTTTAAACAATTGCATTCTTATTTTAAATTTGTTAAAATAAAAATGTAATAATAAGGAGGAGTACAATGAGTGGCAATAACAATATTTCTGTCAATGCTGCTTATGTAGCCTCTTGGAAAGAAAAAAATCCTTTACTTTTTGAATTAAAAACAGATGGAAAGTATTTGACTTACCAAAATCAAACTATAGATATTTCTACTATTTATATCCAAGATTTACTATTTAATTCAAATTTACTAAATAGTATTCCGTTTATAGAAGGTAAAGAATTATTTGATGTTATTAAATTACATACAGAAGCTATTAAGATAAAAGAAATGGAATTGGAAGAAAAAACAAGGAGGCTGCAAGCATATGGATTATATACCAAGTGAATTAATTACACCAGAACAATATTTTGAATTATTAAGTAAAGATCAATTAACACCAAAAGAAACCATTCAAAAAAATTCTTTTGAAATGTTTGTTCGTCGTTGTGAAGAACTTTCTTCTTTAATTTCTCCTGCTACAGAAGGAGTTTATGCCACATATTTAAAAGGAATAACGAAATTGTATGGAAAAGAAAATCTTTCTGCTTTTGAAGAAAAAGCTTTACAAAATTATGAAGAAAAATTAAAAATTAAAAAAGAAACAGGACAAAAACGAAAACTTACTTTAAATCAAGCTGGTACAATTAATGCTATTATCATTTTTGTAATGCTTCTTAATATTGGTTTTATTATCGCAATGGCTATACTTGGTCGTAGTTAAACATTCTTTTTAAGAGTGTTTTTTTATTTTAAACTTTTTTCACGTGTTACATCTTTTACATCTTTTAATGGAGTATAATCAAAATCAAATTCTCTTTCTCTTTTGATATTTTCTAAAATTTGTTTTAATTCTTTGTATTTTACTTTATCCATTGTATTGATATTGATATCTTTTGGTTGTTCTTGAATTATTTTTTTCGTTTTCTCTTTTACACCTAATAAAAGATTTTCATTCTTAGTAAAATCACTTTCTTCTATTTGTTCTTTGCTAGTTAAATAAAGTTTATTTTTTTCAATATCCTTTTGTATTCTTTTAGTGTTAACTAAATTATATAAGTGAATAGAAAATCCAAAAATCCCAAAAGCAAGGCAAACATTTATTAAAATAGAAAATGTAAAGATATTACCTAAAAATAGCAATGTTAAAAGAAAACTAACATCAGCAATAATTCCTTTTTTAAATTTTATTCCACGTTCTTTTAGTATTCCAAAAGTATTTCCTACCCATGCACCACGTGCTTGATTTTCCATTATTTCAAGCACTTTTTGTTCATTTTCTTTTGTATAAGGAATAGTTTGTTTACCTCCTGATGCATAATGAATAATGATTTTATCCTTTTGAATCGTATAGTTTAAAATAAATTTTTTGCTATCTTTATAGTTTAATGTATAATTTTTCATTTTCTTTTCTCCATTCATTTTTATTTTATTTTAATACTCATAAAAATAAATGTCAAATAAAAAGAAGCTATTTCGCTTCTACAATTAATTTAATGGCAGTTTTTTGTTCTCCATTTATCACAATATCACTAAATGCAGGAATGACAACTAAATTCTCTCCACTTGGAGCAACAAAACCTCTAGCAATCGCAATTGCTTTTATAGCTTGATTTAAACTTCCTGCTCCAATGGTTTGAATTTCCACACTTTTACTTTCGCGATAAATATTAGCAATCGCTCCTGCTACCTTACTAGGATTTGATTTTGATGATACTTTTAATATTTCCATATTTCCTCCTTCAAATACTTTACTAAACTATATGTATTTAAAAGAAAAAAAGACTAAGATTCTTCAATAAAATTTTTACTTTTATGAGGTTCTTCTCTTAATAAATCACGATATTCTTGTTGTCTTAAAGCTTCATAAAGCATAATAGCAACAGTATTGGATAGATTTAGAGCACGCACCTTATTGGTCATTGGAATACGCATGCAGTGGTCAATATAAGGTTTTAGTATTTTTGGTGGAATTCCTGTACTTTCCTTACCAAAGAAAAAGTAAATATCTTCATCCTTATGACTATAATCAAAACTTGTGTGAGGCATGTGGCCATAGCGCGTTAGAAAATAGTAGGTTCCTTCGTTTTTAGAAAAAAATTCCTCTATATTTTCATACACTGTATAATCACAATTTTCGATGTAGTTTACCCCACTTCGTTTAATATATTTATCATTCAAAGAAAAACCTAAGGGTTTTATTAAATGTAACTTTGTATTTGTAGCAACACAAGTACGCATAATATTTCCGGTATTTCCTGGTATTTCTGGTTCAAATAAAACAACATTTAGCATAGAATCACTTCCCAAGAAGTATTATACCATAAAACAAAAAAAGGCTTAATAACCTTTCTTTTTATAATGTTCATATAATTCTTTAAATCGATTAAAGTGTACTATTTCTCTTTGTCTTAAGAATAGTAATGGTGCAAGTACATCTTTATCAGTGGCAAGTTCAATTAAATTTTCATAAACAGCTCTTGCTTTTTGTTCTGCAGCCATATCTTCAGATAAATCAGCAATAGGGTCTCCTGTTACAGAAAAATAAGTTACGGTAAATGGTTCTCCACTAGCATTCGATGGATAGACACCCATTCCGTGTTCGCTATAGAAGTCTCCAAGTCCAGCCATTTTTAACTCTTCCACACTTGCTCCTTTAGTTAATTGCTTAATCATAGTACAAATCATTTCCACATGGCCTAGTTCCTCAGTAGCAATATCATTTAAAAGAGCCTTTCCTTTTTCATCGGGCATAGAAAATTTTTGACTGAAATAACGAAGGGCTGCAGCAAGTTCAGAGTTTGCTCCACCAAATTGCGTATACATATATTTCGCCATTTTTAAGTCTTTCTTTTTAATATTAATTGGATAATTTAGAGTTTTCATATATTTAAACATACATACTACCTCCATTATTTTCCCAAGGCCAAGGATTTTTCATCCATTCATAGTTATTATTCTCAACAGTTTCACTTAACGTAAGTGGTCCATATTTTTTAGCATATTCATCTTTTAGACGAATACAAGTCGTTGTATATTCTTTAAACTTTTCATAGATTTCACTATCTTCTGGATGTAAATCTAAATATAAATTTAAATCATTTACAGCAAATTCCATTTCCATAATTTTAAAAAGCATGGCTTCTTTTTCATTTGTAGGAATTACTTTTTCATAAGTAAGGCCTTTATACGGAACATATTCCTCTTTCCACATATTTCCTCTTTGTAAACCTTCTTCTGGTGTTACTAAACGAGGTGTTGTACTTTTACTATTCATTTTATAAAATGCATCAGGTCGATTAAAATTAAAACCAGCTAGATTTAATAAATCATAATCATAATTATAATCATTATTTTCAAATAACATTTCTTTACCTCCTAGGATATAGTATGTTTCACCTAGTATTTGGAAAAGGCGTTTTCATTAGAAAAAAACTATACACTCGTTGCATAGTTTTTCTTTTTTATATACACTTTTCGTAATAAATCAATAGGAATAACCGAAAAAGATAAAATAAGTACAAGTAGTAATTCTTTTAAAGTTAATCCATATGTACGAAATAAATCTCCTCCATGATAAATTAAATAGAGTTGTACAAGAAGGATAAAACCAAACGTGAATAGAAATACTTTATTTTCTTTTAAATTAGCCACTAAATTTAAGCGTTCCGTCCTAGCATTAAAAGCATTGCAAACCCCTATAAAGATAAATAAAGCAAAATAGGCGGTCATTAAGTATTCAAAGTGGTTACTTGTACGTATTAAATGTTTAAATAAAGGTAGTTTTAAAAACAGAATACAAAGAATGGCTGAATAAAGTCCTGTAAATAATACTTGACTATACATATATCCATTCATAATGGCTTCATCTTTTTTCTTAGGAGGTTCAAACATATATCTTTTAAGAGGAGGTTCAAAAGAGAAAGCAAGTCCTGCAAACGTATCCATAATCATATTAATCCAAAGCATTTGAATAATCGTAATGGGTGTATTAATACCAATGAATGGTCCAATAATCGATACAAATAAAGCACACATATTACAAGTTAATTGATAAATAATAAATTTACGTATACTTTTAAAAATAGTTCTTCCATATAAAATAGCTTTACTAATCGATAAAATATTATCATCTAAAATAACAATATCACTCGCTTCTTTACAAACCTCTGTTCCACTTCCCATAGCAAAACCTACATTGGCTCTTTTAAGAGCTGGGGCATCATTGACTCCATCTCCAGTCATACCAACGACTAAATTCATATCTTCTAATAAACGTACCAATCGACTTTTATCTTTTGGTAAAGCACGAGCTACGACTTTTAAATTTTTGACTATTTTTTTTAATTCTTCATCGCTATATTGATTTAATTCATCACTGGTAAGAACTAAATCATCGGGATTTTTTAATACCCCTGCTTCTTTAGCAATCGAAATTGCGGTATCTTTATGATCTCCTGTAATCATAATAATAGCAATTCCCGCATTTTGAATAAGTTCTATACCTTCTTTGGTTTCTTCACGAAGTTCATCACGTATTACAACCATTCCTAAAAAGGTATACTCTTCTTGTTTTAAGCGAATCATACTTTTTTTATGCATAGCTAAAACAAGGATACGATTTCCCATTTGGGTTAATACTTTTATTTTTTCTTCTATCTTTTTTTTATCTATAAAGGTTCTTTCCATTCCATCCGTATCTAAATAATGCGTACAAGAAGAAAGAATTTTTTCTGCTGCTCCTTTTATATGTAAAATGTGTTCTCCATTATCAATTTCAACATAAGAATACTTATTTTTACTATTAAAAGGTTCTTTTTTTAAAACTTTTACAAATCGACTTTCTTTGGTATGTAAAAACTGTAGTAAAGCCCGGTCTGTTGTATTTCCTCCAATTGCTTTTCCATTATCATCAAACATACTTTCATTATTATAATAAATTGCTTCATAAATCGTTTTATAAAATTTTTCTTTTTTTATTTGTTCAATCGTTTTATAAGCATGTAAATTTCCCGTAATAAATTCTGTAACCTCTAATTTACCTTTCGTTAAAGTACCCGTTTTATCTGTTAGTAAAACATTTAGACTTCCTGCTGTTTCAATACCCACTAACCTTCTTACCAAAACATTGTTTTTAAGCATTCTTTTCATATTACTAGATAATACTAAAGTAATCATCATAGGAAGTCCTTCTGGAACCGCTACAATAATAATCGTTACACTAAGTGTTAATGCATATAAAAGATAATCAAACATTAAACGACCATTGGTAATCGTGGAAAGAATAAGTGTTTTATCAAAATGATTGTTAATAATAAGAACGGAGAATAAATAAGAAAAGGTAACCAGTCCTGCTCCTACATAGCCGATTTTACTAATGACACGGGCAAGTCCTCTTAAACGTATTTTTAAAGGACTCATAGGTTCACTTTCTTGTAATTCTTCTGCTAATTTTCCATAAATGGTTTGATTCCCTACCTCTGTTGTTTGCATTAAAGCACTACCATTATAAACAACGGTTCCACGAAATACTTTATTTTTTTCATTGACTGGTCCTTTTACACTCACTTTTTCGGTTTCTTTTGCTTCTCCATTAATCATAGATTCATCTACATAAAGACTACCCTCTACTAAAATACCATCCGCAGGAATTTTATCTCCTGTATTTAATAAAACAATATCCCCTTTGACAACCTCTACTAGTTCAATTTCTTTCATTTGGTCTTCTCTTTTTACTTTTACTTTTATTTTAGATGCTTCTTCTCCTAGTCTTTCAAAAGCTGCTTCACTACCATACTCCGAAATACTGGATATAAAGGAAGCCAAAAAAATAGCCATTAAAATACCTAATGTTTCAAACCAATCAAAACTACGAAATAAAACGACGACTTTTACTCCTAAAGCTATTAATAGTATTTTAATGATAGGATCTCCTAAAGATTCTAATAGGAGGCGTAAAAAACTATTTTTTTTCTTTTTTGTTAGTTCATTGTCTCCATATTTTTTACGACTGATTAGTACTTCTTTTTCTGTTAATCCTTTTATATTCATCACTATGCTTGTCCTCCTACAAAACTATATGTGGACAAGTTGTATTTCATACATAAAATCATTTTAAACTAAGGAAAAATTCTTTACTTTTCTTCTAAAATACGATATAGTAAGGGTGATAACAAGGAAGAAATTTTTTCTTGTTATTGGATAGAATATATAAGGAGGGTTTCTATATGAAAAAAATAGTCATGAAAACAATTTTACCGGTTGTATTAACAACTGGTGCTGTTACTGGAACAGTACTTACAACTAAAGCTATACAAAATAAAAGTTTTTCTAATGAAATAAATGGTCAAAAAGCATTAAACTATGCTGAAAAAGAAGATCTTCAAGAAGATGTTAAAAAGACAAAAGAAGAAGCTTTAAAAGAGGTTGAAACTGCTACAGAAGCTGTAAAAAATGCCAATAATACTTTAATAGAAGCAGAAAAAGAATTGAAAAATGCGAAAACAACAGAACAAAAAAAGGTTGCTCAAGCAAAAGTAGATGCTGCAAAAATAGAAATAGAAAAAGCAGAACAAGCAAAAACAGAGGCGGAAAGAAAGGTTAAACAAGTTGAAGCCTCTATACAAGAAACGAACAAAACAGAAACCAATACCAGTAGTTCTACTAAAAAGAATAGTGCTTTAAATACGATAGACAATCCAAGTACTGGTGAAAGTGAAAGTGAAAATACAGTAGATAAAATTAAAAAAGCTATTCAAAATACAATTGATGCTAAAAGTTTAACTATTCATAACGTAAATGAAAAATGGACAAAAAAATATGATAAAAATACTGGAGCAGAATTAATTGTTTACTATACTGGTGATTCTACTGATATACCAGCTGGAATATTATATTCTTATAAACCAGAAGGAAGTATATCAACAAAATCTTTATTTAAAGAAATGAACAATTCTATTTGGAATGTTCCAAGTGCCAGTGCTATTCAAAGTGCTAGTGGTCATTGGAGTTTCCAATTTAGTGGAAAAAGATCTGTTGGAGTTATCGAATTAGAACTTGTTAAAAACTTAAAATACCTTATAAGTGCTGCTCCTATTGCTTCTAAGAGTTTAAATGGTGCTCTTTATAGTAATATAGGTACAGATATTAAATTTTATCAAGTAGCTGTTTCAAGTAATAAATTTAGTGATTGGCTTTCTAAATATTATGGTGATAAACCAGCTACGGATAATATCATGATTGATGTAGGTATTAATAGTAGTGGTTATGTATGCTATTTAAAAGGTAGAGTTTTAGGTGATAATAAAACAAGAAATTTTGAAATTGTTCTTTCTGCTGCTAATAAAACAAAAGTTCCTAAAGCGAGTGAATTAGGTTTAAGTAATGAAGACGTTAGTACGTTAGAAGAAGAGTATAAAAAAGGTTATGATTGTGAAAAAGAATGGACAACAGATAAAGATGGAAACGAATACTATTATTGGGTTTGTGGACCAAATAAACATGTCAATCAACATGACTTTTAAAAATAAAGTAAACAAATAAAAATCCCGAAAATTTGGGATTTTTTATTTTTGCTTTTTTTCTTCTTTGGTAGTAGGATTTAATACTGTAACAGCCATATTCTTACTATCTAACTTTTTAATTACTTTATTGATTGTTGTTAAATTAATATTTTCTAAATGTTCTCTTTCATTATCAATAATAGTTTTAAAAGCTAAATATTCTGCCTGCATATTATTATTAACAGACATAATATCATCGTATTTTAATACTAATGTAGCAATACTTGAATGTATTTTTCTTCTTAAATTTTCTTCAGTCATCTCTAATTTTTTAAATTGATCTTTAATAATTTTAATCACTTCTTTTGGATATTTGGTCTCAACATTAACCGTAATAATTAAATAATCACTAATAAAAGAACGTGTTGCACTCATATAATTCATTAAATCTTTTTCCATTAAATACTCTTTTAAATCACTTGTTGGTCCAAAATTACTATTAACAACTAAAGAAATCATTAATCTTAATTCAATTTCATCTATGTTTTTAAAATTACTTAATGGTGTTTTAATAGAAATTTTTACCTTTGGAGTTTCAACATTTCCCTCTATTTCGGTATAAGCACTTACAATAGAACTTTCTTCACGATATTTTTTGATTTTAGGATTTTTATAAGCAGGTAATTTTTTCTTCTTTAAATTCTCTTCTGTGATCTTAGCTATTTCATATGGATTTACATTTCCAGTAACAATAAAGAACATATTTTTAGGATGATAAAACGTATCATAAACAAGTTCTATATCTTCTATAGTTGTATTTTCGACATCCTCTTTTTTTCCCGTAATTTGTTCACTATATTTATACTTATGAAACAAATTTTTATAATGGGTAAAATACAGATTTGATTCTGGTAGATCTTGATCCATAGATAACTCTTCAATAATAATATTTTTTTCTTTATTGACCATTTTTTTATTAAAACTTGGGGTTAATACAAAATCTAGTAAATGATTTACATTACTCTTTACATCTTTTACACTATATACATGATAACAAGTATAATTAAAAGTGGTAAAAGCATTCACCTCACTACCATATTTGGCATAAAAATCAGTTGCAGTTGTTCCATCTGGTTCATAGAAATTTAAATGTTCAATAAAATGAGCAATACCACTTGGTACTTTTGTATATTTATTCTTTCCTTCTAATTTAAATTCTTGGTGTATAGAACCATATTCAACACATAATGCACTAAAAACCCCTTTTACTTTTTCATTTTTCCAAATATAAAGAGGCATTTGATTTAAAATTTTTTCATAGTAAACTGTTTCTTTAATTCCTTTTAATTCAATCTCTTTCATTCTTCACCCTCCTTACTTTGTAATTCATAAATAAAGTTTAATTTTAATTTTTTACCTAAATTTTTTAAATCTTTTATGGTAATTTTTTTATAACTTTCTTTTAATTCATCATAAAGAGGTGCTCCAACAATTGAATGGAAAGTATAATTATTAATTAAACTATTTTGATTATCTGTAACCACCTCTAAAGAGGTCTCTAACTGCCTTCTAGCTAAGTTCATTTCTTCTTCACTTATTTTTCCTTGCGCCATTTCTTTAATACATTTTTTAATCAATTTAATCGCTAGTGCTACATTTTTATGATCTAAACCGACATAAATATAATACATATGATCATATTTTGAATTAATAGAAGAAACACTATAACATAATTGATTCTCTTCTCTTAATGCATTATACACTTTTGCTTTTAATCCACCTGCACATAAAATTTCATCAAAGAAATAAAGAGTTGTAAACATTTCTTCCTTTGTTAATTTTTCTAAATTAAATCCTAAAACCAAATTACTTTGAGAGAATGGAGATTTTTCTTTAACTACTAATTCTTTACGACGCGTTTTATTTTCTACAAAAGGTTGTACTTGATGATTTTTTAAACAATTGTTATGGAAATTTTTACGAATGATTTCTACAACTTGTTCCATATCTAAATCTCCAATAATATAAATATTACATAAACTTTTCTTATAAAATTTTTCATAATACTCATATAAAGATGAAGGGGTAATCTTTAAAATCTCTTCTTTTGTTCCTAAAACAGAAGCAGCAGTAATAGAATCTTTATCCATATTAAATAGTGCTCTACGAAAAGCATAGTTAGTTGGATTTTCTTTAATAGAATCAATATCGGTTAAAATACGTTTTTTTATAATTTTAAAAGATCTTTCATCAAAAGCATTTTCACTACAATTAGGATTTTCTAAAATTTCAAAAGGAAATTTTAATGCCTCTTCTAAATAAGTAGATTCACTTACAAATTCTGGATTTAAAAAGTCATACACAAAACTAGAAACCACCATATTTCCTACTTTACTGGAAATACCATAAAAATAAGATTGATATAACTCTTCTAATTGAATCACCAAATCTTTTCTTCTTGGATATTTTTTAGAAGAATGACATAACATATCCACTAAAAAATTACGAAGTCCTAATTCTTCTTTTTTAGCATTATCATAAAAAGTAATTTCCATATGACAATTTTTAAATTTATTTGTTTTGATTGTATAAATGGTATAAGTATCCATTTCGTATTTTTGATACTCCATAAGTAGTCCACCTCTTCTTTAGTATACACATAAAATAAGTGTTTTATAAATTTTTTACATTTTTTGTATTTTTATAATTGTATGATACCAAAACTGAATATGTTTGTCTATAAAGAATAGAAAAAGTTTAGCTTTATACTAAACTCTTTATACTAAACTTTATTTCTATATTTCTATTCGATATGGTTTGTCTTGGGTTCCTTCTCCACTTTTATAAAGAACCTCTTTTTTTAAATAAAAGGTAGGACGAACATAAAATTGATGAAAATAATCACGAGTAGAGGAATCCCAAATTCTACTTGTCCATACATTTCCATCTACATTGATTACCCATACGAGTATAGAACTAATATATGTTCCTGTTGAAGATAGTATAGTAAATTCAACATTCGGCCAGATGGATAGCCAACTATTATGATAATCATTAACATGGGAGGTAATAGAGGTATTATTATATTGATTTCCTAAAGAATAACCATAATCACTAGGATAGATTAATCCAATATAATTCTTATTTTTAAGTTGACCATAAGAGGTTGAACCTCTTTCTGCAGTATAAAATTGATTAGGAGTTACAGTATGCTGATCAAGACTTGAATAACAAGTAAAATAAATATTTTCATCTATATAAGTTTGTGCTTCACCCAAGTCATTATAGAAAGTTTCATTTAAATATTTATAAGGTGTACTATTTTCATAAATGGGTTGATTATTAATTCCATAATCTAAGTGCAAGGTAGGAACACTACGAATTAATTTTACTTTATCTTCATATATACCATTTTCTTCATTTTGAGTAGGTATAATTCCAATAATTCGATATAAATTTTCTTCTGGACAAGGAGTACTATCACTACCAAAACAAACATAATTGTTGGGATTTTTTCCAATATAACGATAATCGGTTAAGGCTGGTGTTTGATTCGTTTGTACATGTTGAAAAGTTTCTAAATTTTCATCTGTATCTTTTGTATTTAATAAATACTCTACTAAAGTTTTTTTAGGTCCAAATACTGGTACTTTTCCTTGAATCACATCAAAACTTTTTTCTGTTTTATACATAGCAAAAGTGCGGTATAGTGTTATACCACCAATAATTAAAATGATTCCTATAATTGTTCCAATTAAAATTTGTTTTTGTTTTTTATTTTTAATAAACTTTTCTAATCTAGGTTTGTGATTATCTAATATACCCCCCCCCCAGATTAGCTTCTAGAGTTGGGAGGCTTTTATTTTTCTTGTTCATTTTTTCTTCCTCCTCTATTTTTCTATATTCATTCTATCACGAATCTGTTGTACTTTACAACCAGAAAAAAGAAAGAAATTTAAATTCCTTTCTGTAATGCTTGAATTTCATCTAAAGATAAATTTGTAGCTTCTGCTATTTGTTCTTCACTTAATACATTCAATTTAAGTAAATTTTTAGCATTGTCTAATGAAGCTTGTTTTACGCCTTCTTGAATACCTTCTTGGATGCCTTCATCATAGCCAGTTTCTTTTGCATCTTCTATTTGTTGACGATGCTTTTCTTCTAAATCATAGTATCCTGCAAA
>CANRCV010000009.1 GCA_947629205.1 uncultured Bacilli bacterium | reverse complement strand
AGCGAATTCAACTGGTTTATCTCTAAACGAAATAAATAAACTAAAAGAAGAAATGCAAAAATAAATTTCTTCTTTTTTTAATTGTTAAAGAAAAAATAAAATAATTATTTAAGATTTGTGCTTCTTTTTTAATTCGTGTATAATGAAAAAGAAGAAAGGAGAATTAAAATGACGTTTTCCACTCGTTTAAAAGAAGAAATTACAGAATATAATAGTTCTCCTTTAGAAAAAAGAGCAGAACTGGCTGCTATGCTTCGTTATGATGCTAAAATAGAAAAAGATAAAATTACAATTACAAGTGAAAATGCTAAAATTGCCAGAAGAATTTATACTTATTTAAAAGAAATTTTTGGTATTAATATAAAAATTATTGTACGTAATCAAAAAAGATTTCGTATTAAACAAATTTATATTTTAGAAATAAAAGAAAAAGTACATTACATTTTAGAATCTTTATATATAATGGAACAAGGAAAAAAGATTAAAGCCAATGCTGATTATTTTGAAGCTTTTGAAGAAAAAGTAGCTTATTTGAAAGGAACTTTTTTAACAACGGGTTCCATTAATGATCCTAGTACAAGTGGATATCATTTAGAATTTGTTTTTTTAACGAAAACCGATGCTGATTTTATTAAAATGATGTTAAAAAGTATTAAAATGGATTCTAAGGTTTTAAAAAGAGGAAATCGTTATATGACTTATATTAAAAGTGCGGAAACCATTAGTGATATTATTAAGCTTTTTCAAGCGGTTCATTCTCTATTTTATTTTGAAGATATAAGAATTTATCGAGATCATAAAAATATGGTGAATCGTTTAAATAATTGTGAAATTGCCAATCAAGAAAAAACCACCCAAACAGGATGGAAACAAAAAGAAAGTATAGAATTTTTAAAGAAACATGATTTGTTTGATTTGTTAGATGAACATACCAAAATTGTTTTAGAGTATCGTTTTAAGTATCCAGAGTCTTCTTATCAAGAACTTGCTCAAATTATTTCTTTAGAAACCGATTATAAAATAGGTAAATCGGGAATTAATCATCACTTTATTAAAATGAAAAGATTAATTAATCAATATGAAAAAAATAATCATTTATAAAATTTCATCAATTAATCCGTATTCTAAAGCTTCATCGGCATCCATGTAAAAATCTCTTTCCATATCTGCTTCTAAAGTAGATGCTTTTTTCTTGGTTTGTTTTGCTAAAATAGTAATTAATTTTTTCTTAGTTTTTAAAATATGATCTGCAACAATTTTTATATCAGTGGCTTGTCCTTGTATACCTCCAAGCGGTTGATGAATCATGACCTCAGCATTTTTAAGAGCACATCTTTTATCCCCACAAGCGAGTAAGAAAGCCGCCATACTGGCAGCCATGCCTACAACGATACATCTTACATCACTTTTAATCATTTTCATTGTATCGTATATAGCAAATCCACTGGTTACTTCTCCTCCAGGACTATTGATATACAAACAAATTTCTTCATTTGCTAAAGAATCTAAATATAAAAGTTCACTAATAACGATATTTGCTGTGGTCATATTAATTTCTCCTGATAAAAAAACAATACGATCTTTTAATAATCTTGAATATAAATCATAGGCATATTCACGATTACTTGTTTTTTCTATAACAGTAGGAACAATATTCATTTTTTAATCACCTATTACTATCATAGAAAACAATTCTTATTTTTATACGCGAAAAAATTGTCTAGATTTGGATAAAAAAAGAATTCTATACAAAGTGACCTAAATTATGATAAAATAATAAAGAATACGAGGGGTCAAGTATGGACGAAATAACAATTACATTACCAAATCAAGAAAAAAAAGTTTATCCAAAAAATACCGTATTAGATGAAATTGTAAAAAAGTATGCTTTTTTATGTCCAAATCCTATTTTAGGAGTTAAAGTAAATGGGGATGTTGTACCCATGCATACCAAAATGAATAAAAGTGCAACTCTATCCTTTATAGATATTACAAGTCCTTATGGATATCGTATGTATCAAGCAGCTTTAAAATTTATTTTTGAGGTTTCTTTAAAAGAAACTGTACCAGATAGTGAAGTACGTTTTTTACATAGTGTTCCTAAAGGAATTATGTGTGAATTATTTCATGTAGAACTTACTAAAGAATTGGTTTCTAAAATTAAAGGAAATATGGCAAAAATTATTCAAAATGATGAAAAAATAGTAAGATACAATGTAGAAAAAAAAGAAGCAATTCTATACTTTCGTAAAACCAATCAACCTGAAAAAGCCCAAAATATTTTAAATACTGATACCGATATTGTTCGTTTTTATAAATTAAAAAATTATTATAATTATTACTATACCAATATGCCTTATCATACCAATTGTATCAATCAATTTGATATTAAGTTGTTAGAAAATAATCGTCTTGTTTTAGTTTATCCTAATCCTCATAGTAATGGAAAAACACCAGAGTATGTTCATTATGAAAATATTATTGCAACTTTTTTTGAAGGTCAAGAATGGTTAAAAAAAATGCATACCCCTTACCTTTCTAATTTAAATGAAGAGGTCAGTCGAGGAAAAATTGAAGAATTTATTTCTGCTAGTGAACTTTTATTTAATGAAAGTATTTTTAAAGTAGCTCAACAAATTGAAGCCCAAGGTTCTATTAAAATGGTTTTAATTGCTGGACCTTCTTCAACAGGAAAAACAACAACAAATAAAAGATTAGCTCGTTATTTACAAGTTCGTGGTTATGATCCTATTCCTATTTCTGTTGATGATTATTATAAAGATCGAGATGATTTAGCAAAAGAACAAACAACACTTGATTTGGAATCTTTAAGCGCTATTGATACAGAACTATTTAATCAAGATTTAAATGCTTTATTAAATCATGAAGAGGTTCATTTACCTATTTATGATTTTATAGTAGGAAAAAAAGCTAGAAGAAAAGATGCTATACAAATGAAAGAAAATAGTATTCTATTAATAGAAGGATTACATGGTTTAAATGAAGAGTTAACTAACTCTATCCCCGAACAATATAAATTTAAAATTTATTTAAGTCCTTTTATACCTTTAGGAATTGATCGACATAATTATGTATCTACAGTAGATTTACGATTATTACGTCGTATCGTAAGAGATAATCGTACTCGTGGAAGTGATGTTGGAAAAACAATTGAGTTATGGCAAAAGGTACGAGAAGGAGAAGAAAAAAATATTTTTCCTTTTATACCACAAGCCAATGTGATTATTAATACGGCTTATGCGTATGAAATTGGTGTATTAAAAGTTTTTGTTGAACCTTTATTATATTCTGTTGATATTACCTCTCCTTATTATGAGGAAGCAAGAAGACTGATTGATTCTTTACGAGGTTTTTATCCCATTTCCAGTGAATATGTAAGTAAAGATTCTATATTAAGAGAATTTATAGGATAGAAAGGAAAGTTAAAATGATTCGAGTAGCTATTAATGGTTTTGGAAGAATTGGAAGAGTAGCATTTCGTGAAATGATTACCGGAATTGATTTTGATATTGTAGCAATTAATGATTTAACAAGTGCTGAAGAACTAGCTTATTTATTAAAATATGATACAGTTCATCGTTCTTTTCATGAAGATTTAATTTCTTTTGAACAAGATGAACTTATTATTAATCATAAAAAAAGAATTAAAGTGTACAATGAAAAAGATCCAAGTCAACTACCTTGGAAAGAATTAAATGTTGATTTGGTTTTAGAATGTAGTGGTTTGTTTACCAAAGAGGAAGATGCTAAAAAGCACTTGGAAGCAGGAGCTAAAAAAGTACTTATTTCAGCACCGGGAAAAGGAAATATGAAAACCATTGTGTATGGAGTAAATGATTCTATTTTAACCGAGGAAGATGTTTTAGTTTCTGCTGCTTCTTGTACAACCAATTGTCTTGCTCCAGTGCTAAAAGTTTTAGAGGAAACATTTGGAGTAGTCAAGGGTTTTATGAGTACAATACATGCCATGACCAATGATCAAACGACTTTAGATGTTACGCATAAAAAAGGAATACAAGAACGTAGAGGAAGAGCTGCTTCTATGAATATTATTCCTACCTCAACTGGAGTTTTAAAAGCAATTGGTGAGGTTCTTCCTAGTTTAAAAGGAAAGATTGATGGAGTCGCTTACCGCGTTCCAGTTAGTGATGGATCAATTGTAGATCTAGTTGTAGAATTAAAAAAATCTGTTACTATAGAAGAGGTACAAAACGCTTTTATAAAGAATCAAAATGAAACTTTAAAAATTACTTTTGATCCTATTGTATCTAGTGATATTTTAGGTAAGAAATGTGCATCCCTTGTAGATGGATCTTTAACTAAAGTTTTAAATGTCGATGAAAAACAACTTGTAAAAATTGCTTCTTGGTATGATAATGAAATGGGCTATACAGCTCAAATGCTTAGAACAGCTAAAAAAATGTTTGAAAAAAAATAAAAGGAGGACTTTATGAAACAACGTATTGAAAAAATGGATTTAAAAGGTAAAAGAGTTATTGTTCGTTGTGATTACAATGTTCCTATTTATAATGGAAAAATTGTTGATGATACGAAAATTGTTGCAAGTTTAGATACGATTCGTTATTTAATGGAAAAAGATTGTAAAATTATTCTTTTAAGTCATTTAGGAAAAGTAAAAACTGAAGAAGATAAAGAACTATATTCTTTAGAACCAGTAGCTAAAAGATTAAAAGAATTATTGGGTAAAGAAATTTATTTTAGTCATACCATTCTTTCTCCAGATTTGCCTAATCATGTTAAGTCTATGTTACCAAGAGATATTCTTCTTTTAGAAAATACGAGATTTTTAGATGTTCCTAATCAATTAGAAAGCAATTGTGATGCTCAAGTTTCTTCTTTTTTTGCATCTTTAGCAGATGTATTTGTTATGGATGCTTTTGCATCTGCTCATCGTAATCATGCTTCTGTTACAGGAATTACCAAATATATTCCTAGTTGTATTGGATTTTCAGTAGAAAAAGAATTAGCAAGTTTAGATCGTTTTTTAAAAAATCCAACACACCCTTTTACTGTGATTATGGGAGGTGCTAAAGTAGAGGATAAATTAGAATTACTTGAAGCAATGCTTCCAAAATGTGATTATTTACTTCTAGCTGGAGGACTTGCTAATAGTTTTTTAAAAGCTCTTAATTTTAATATTGGTTCTTCTTTAGCTACAGAAAGTACAAAAATGATTGAAAAATTAAAACAAATTTTACTGAATTATCGTGATAAATTAATGCTTCCTTTAGATGCCATTGTTGGAAGTAGTTATGATAAAAATTATACTCATTATAAAAGAATTAATGAAATTACAGATAATGAGGTTATTAAAGATGTAGGTATTAAAACATTAGAAAAATATAAAAGTGCTATTTTAAAAAGTAAAACGATCTTTTTAAATGGTACTTTAGGTGTATATGAGGATATGCGTTATTCCAATGGTACAAAAGAATTATTTGAAACCTTAAAAAAGTGTGATGCCATAACAATTGTTGGGGGAGGAGATTCTGTTGGAGCAGTAAAAAACCTTGGTTATGAAAATGATTTTACCTATCTAAGTGTTGGAGGAGGAGCAACACTCAAATACTTAACCCAAGGTCATTTAGTAGGCATAGATGCAATTATGGAGGAAGAAGAAATTGAAGTACTTGATGTGTAATTTAAAATCCAATAAAAACTTAAAAGAAATTTTAGAATATAAAAAAGAATTACAAGATCTTTCTATTCAAGAAAATGTATTTGTTCTTTTTCCTTCTTCCTTATATTTAAGTTTCTTTTATAATGTATCGTATCCTATTGGTAGTCAAAATCTATCTGTTTATCAAACGGGTAGTTTTACGGGAGAAATAATGGCTGAACAATTAAAAAGTTTACATGTTTCTTATGTTTTAATGAATCACGCCGAAGCAAGTGAATCGATAAAAGATGTTCGTATAAAAATTAAAAATGCTTTTAAAGAAAATTTAAAAGTAGTTCTTTGTATTGGAGAAAAAGAAAAAAAGAGTGTGGAAGAGGTTTTAGAAGAAATAAAGAAAGATTTAGAACTTATATTTTCTTCTCTTACTATGGAAGAAATGCAAAATATCATTCTTGCTTATGAACCTTTTTGGACCATTCATACCAAAACAATTAAAAATCCAGAAGTAATTAGTTGTATAGTCAAAAAGTTAAAAAAAGAATTAAAAAAGACGTATCATTTAACTCTTCCTATTTTATATGGAGGAGGAATTACTTTAAAAAATATTGATTCTCTTATAGAAATGGATGAACTTGATGGTTATTTACTTGGAAATTGTGCCTTAAATCCACAAAATATTAAGGAAATCTTAGAAAAAATATAAAAATCGACAAATTTTTACACCATTTTACATAACAAGACAAAACATTTTCTAGTATTTTGTCTTGTTCTTTTTTATAATGGATTTGCGTGCAGTAAATTTTTAGAAAAAAGGAGAAGAAAATGAAAACAACAATTAATGCACTTTTAATTGATGATACACAGTCAATTTTAAATAGTGCTAAAGAGTATTTTAGTAGTCACGCAGTAATTAAGATAGTAAAAACAATAAATAATGGAAAGGAAGGTTTAGACTACATCTTAGAACATGCAAATGATTTTGATATGATTCTTTTAGATATTATTATGCCAGAGGTAGATGGAATAACAATTCTTGAAGAAATGAAAGCGAAAGGAATTAATAAAAGTATTATGGTTTTAACAAGTTATAATAAAGAAGAAGCTATGCGTTTATTAAATCCTTATCATATTGATTATTTAATGTTAAAACCAATACAAATGGAAACTTTAGAAAAAAGAATATTGGATGTAGCAAACTTTACTATACCCCTTGAAAGTAAAGATAGTAAAATAGAACTGGCTATTAGTAGATTATTACATGATTTAGGAATTCCTTCTCATATAAGAGGATATCAATATATTCGTGAAAGTGTTTATATGATGTATCAAAATCCAGATATGGTGGGTGGAATAACTAAATGTATTTATCCAGAGGTAGCAAGTAAATATGATACCACTGCTAGTCGTGTTGAAAGAGCTATAAGACACGCTATAGAGGTTAGTTGGACAAGAGGAGATTATGATGTAATGGAAGAATTATTTGGTCATAGTGTTGATTATGATCGTAGTAAGCCTACCAATAGTGAATTTATAGCAACTTTAGCAGATAATTTAAGATTAAATAAAAAATTAGTTATGATTTAAAAAGAAAGTATCCCCTTTCTTTTTTCATGAAAAAAATTTGACATCTTTCCTATTCTGTAGTAAAATTTTTGACTGTTGTTGTAAAAAAATCAAAAAGAGGTGAAAAAAGTGAAATTAAAAAAAGAATTATATAAAAAATTATTAGAATACTATGCTTTAAAAGATATTCATAATGCTGTTATTGTCAATTCTGTAAAAGATTATTATATTGTGGATAAAAAATATGAAAAAATTTGTGGAAAATTATTAGATGGTTATTGTAAAAAGGATATAGATACTAATAAACTATTTTATCAACATAAATATAAAGTGAAATATATTTGTGCCTTAAGTTACTTAATTATGAGTTGTTTAGCCACATCTACTCCTGTAATTGCTTTAGAGGATGAAAAAATCGTCCAAGAAGAACTACAAGAAGAGTATTCAAAACAAAATCATAATGTTGAAACTTGTGTAAGTCCTATTGTTGAAGAATCAAAAGAAGAAGAGGCTATAAAAGTTCCTACTGCCAATGAAGAATATGAACTTTATTTAACCAAATATGCACAATATTTTCATTTAAATCCTGAAAAAATAATTCAACTTTGTAAACAAACAACCAATAACTATACAGATTTTTCCAAAATTATAGATATCTCTACTTATAAAATGAATTCGAAAGAAGCAGCAGCGTTATATTTTGTTTATCTTTTTAATCGTAATGATTTATTACTTTCCCAAGAGGAATTAGGAGTTTCTAAAGAAGAATTTCAAACAAGTACGACTCCTTATGTAAAACACTATGATCATATTGAAGATTTAGTTTTAGATTCTACTTATTCCTATAGTGAATATGTAGGAAAAATATGTGATTTATTTGCTATTCAAGATAAAAGTATTTTACTTGCTATTTCTTACTCAGAGATGGGAAAAGATAATCCCGAAGATGCTTCTAGAACAAAAAATAATTTTGCAGGTCTTATGAATAAAGATTTTGAATTAATTACATTTGCCACTCCCGAAGCAGGAGTCATCTCTATGTGTGGAAATTATAAAAAAAGATATAATGAATATACATTAGATAACATCCATGAACTTGCTGGACATTATGTAAAAGGAAATAAAGAGGTCGAAGACGAAGAAACAAAAACGTGGACAACTAATGTTTTAACGTATTATACAGAAATTAATGAAAATTATGAAGAATACTTTAATGAAGAAGAGGTACAACAACTTGTTTTAAAGCCTTAATTTGTAATTTTAATTGTTTAATAGTATAATGAAACAAATGGTGATAAAATGAGAAAAATATTAACAATTGTCTTAGATGGTTTTGGCTATCGAGAAGAAAAGTTAGGAAATGCAATTATAGAAGCAAATCCAAGAAATTTTAATACTTTGTGGGAAAATTATCCACATTCTCTTTTATATGCTAGTGAACAAAGAGTTGGATTACTACCGAATCAATTTGGAAATAGTGAGGTAGGGCACATGACGATTGGAGCAGGCAGAAAAATAATTCAAAATGAAACGAGAATTCATGAATTTTTAGATGAAACGATAGAAGAAAATGAACTTTTTAAACAATTTGTTGCAAAATATAAAGATACCAATAAACGTGTCCATATAATTGGTTTATTTAGTGATGGTAGAGTTCATGCTGATTGGGAACATTTTTTTAAACTTTATGACCATCTTCTAAAAAATGGTATAAAATCAATTTATTTTCATTTAATTACAGATGGAAGAGATACAAGTATTACGAGTTCTTATTCTTATATAGAAAAATTAGAAGAACGTTTAAAACAAACAAAAGTAGGAAAAATAGCTACTTTATGTGGAAGATATTATGCCATGGATCGAGATCATAAATTTGATCGAACGAAATTATACTACAATTTAATTGTTAAAGGAAAAGGAAATAAGTTTGAAAAAGCAAAAACGGCTATTCAAGCTTGTTATCAAAAACAAATTACCGATGAATTCTTGGCTCCTATTTTATTAGAAGAAGATGGTCTTATTCGTGATGGAGATGCTCTATTTTGGATGAATTATCGTACGGACCGTGCTAAACAAATACTTGATTGTTTTACAAATCTAGAGTATAATAACTTTCCAGTTACTAAATTTAGTAACTTAGATATCTATTCTTTTGTACCTATTGATAAAGCCATTCCTACTAAAGTTTTCTTAGAAGAACAAAAAATAGAAAATCCTTTAGGAATTTATTTATCCAATTTAGGTCTTACTCAAGCAAGAATTGCTGAAACAGAAAAATATGCTCATGTCACTTACTTTTTTGATGGAGAATATGATGGACCAATTGAAAATTGTACTAAAATATTAGTTCCATCTTTAAAAATCAAAACGTATGATTTAGATCCAAGAATGAGTGCTGTAGAGGTAACGAAAAAATGTATTGCTTGTATGGAAAAAGATATTGATTTTATATTTTTAAACTTTGCAAATCCCGATATGGTAGGACATACAGGAAACTTTGATGCTACTGTTAATGCTGTTACAACCGTTGATTTATGTTTAGGTAAACTTATAGAAGAAGCAGAAAATAATTTTTATAAAGTTATTGTATTAGCAGATCATGGAAATGCGGATTGTATGTATAATGAACAAAAAGAACCAATTACGACACATACACTTGCTAAAGTACCATTTATCATTGTAGATGATGCAATTAAATTAAAAGAAGAGGGAGATTTAACCAATGTAGCACCGACCATTTTAGATTATATGGATATTGCAAAACCAAAAGAAATGAAGGATAGTGAAAGTTTATTAATAAAATAAGGGGGAATTTAGAATGAAAAGGTTAAAATTTGTTGTATTTTTGTTTTGTTTGTTTTTAGCATGTAATAGGGTTCATGCATCTAGTATTTCTTTAACAGATTCAAAAAAAACAAGTGCAACAACTTATGAATTTGCTCTAACAATTCAAGATATGAAATTAAATACGATTCAAGGTACTTTTAATATAACCAATGGATCGATCAGTCGTATTACGATGCAATCCAATTGGATAAATAAAACAGGTACAAATAATGAATTTTATTTTTATCATGATGGTGCTATTAGTGGTAATTATACCATTGCTATTATAGAGGTCACGATGCATGATAATAGTAGATATTCTTTACCTAAAGTAAGTTATAATTATAATACTTGTATGAAAGATATATATGGTAACTTTTTTGGAGAAAATGGTACTCTTGTTTTAGAAAGTGAATTTAATAAAACTTGTAGTAAAAGTAAAGATGCCTCTTTAAAAAGTTTAAAACCAAATGTTGGTTCTTTAAGTCCAAGTTTTGATTCTTCTTTAGAACTATATAGCATGACCGTTGAAAATCAAGTTCGTTCTATTACTTGGAATGCTATACCAAATGGTACTCATGCTAAAGTCATTTCTGGAACTACTTGTTCTTTAAATCCAGGAGTGAATTTGTGTAAAATTGTCATTGCTGCAGAAGCTGGAAATCAAAAAACATATACCGTAACTGTAACGAGAAAATATGAAAATAATAAAATTGCTTCTAATGATGCTAGTATTTCGAACTTAGTGGTTCATGGAGGTATCTTATCTCCTTCGTTTCAACCAGATAAAAAGGTGTATTCTGTAAAAGTAGGAAAAACAACACAAAAGTTGTATTTTACTTTTATAACGAATAGTGATAAAAAAAGTCATACAAGTGATGCATGTAACGTTGGAAATGCAACTACCTCATGTACACTTACCATCATAGCAGATGATGGAATTACAAAAAATTCTTATGTCTTTTTAATCGTACATGATGAAGAGATTGATACCACAGATTTTTTTGTTCCAACGAAACAAGAAAGTAGTATTTCTAAAAAGAAAACAACTGTTACATCATCAACATCTACTACAACAAATAAAAATACACAAACAACACAAGAAGAAACAGTACCAATGGAATCTTTTGTTGTAGAAGAAGATTTACCAAATACAAATAATACTATAATTGAAGAAGAACAAGTTGAGGATAATTCATTTATGGAAGAACAAGATACAGAAATAGAAGAACAACAAGAACAAATCGATAAACAAGATTTTTGGATTAAAACATTATCTATTTTTGATTGTATTCTAGGTCTTGTAATTGTACTAAGTTTTATTAAAAAGAAAAGGTAAAAACGCAAACTTAAAATTGCGTTTTTTTGTTGACAAAGCCATCGGGGGGGGGGTATTATTAAAATAGAGTTGATCATAGATGAAAAGAAAACAAAGAGGATTTACGATAGTAGAGTTACTTGCCGTTATTGTCTTACTTGCCATTATAACCACTATAGCAATGAGTGGTTATAATGCTATTCAAAAAAATTTAAAAGAAAAAGCTTATGAAAACTTAATCAGTTACATTGAATCCAAAGCTGCAAATTATGCTACTGATACAGGTAATCTTCTAACCAATGTCGATACATTAGTTAAAGAAGGTTATATCGATGCTGATGATGAAGAGGGGAATGTTTATAATCCAATTACAAAAGAAAACCTAAATTGTCATATTGTTAATATTGAGAGGGATAACGATAATTTATATGGAAGATATTCGAATGAAGAAGAATGTGAGACCACAAACCTTACAATTAAAAATTTAAACTTAAATATAGAAATGTATGAAACCAGTGATAATGTCACGAAAGGAAATAAAATAGAAAATAATAGTTGGACCAATAAAAATGTCATTTTAAAAGCAGTGTTAAATGAAGATTTAAAAAACGAACCCATTAAAAACATTACATGGCAATCTAATATTGCAAGAGAAACAACGAATAAAGATGAATATTTAGTTAGTGCAGAGCAAATCATTAATACCAACTATACTGTTATAGTAGAAACTGAGGGTGGAGTCAGTTATCAAGCAAGTGTCGTAGTAAAAATAGATAAACAAAGACCTGTTATATATGAGGCACAAATCGAAAGAGAAAATGATTGGGTAAAAGAAGACAAAAAACTAAATATTAGTGCAAGTGATGGCAATGGTTCGGGAATAAGTGGATATTATGTAGGAAATGAACAAGATTGTACAAAAGCAACTTTTATTGAACAAGAAAGCAACAATTATGAAACTGCTCTTGATAATGGAACTTATTATATCTGTGTAAAAGATAAAGCTGGAAACTATACAGAAGATGTAAGCCATTATGAATTAAAAATTGAAAAAGTAGATAAAACGGCACCAGAATGTATCTGGACGGGAGAATCTACAGTATGGACCAAAAGTGATCGAACTATCACTCTTGGATGTAAGGATGAGGAAAGTGGATGTGTATTACAAAACGAAATAACGAAAATTTATAATAGTAATACGAAAACAGATAATTGGAATTATGAAATTGAAGACAAAGCTGGAAATAAAACGACTTGTAATAAAGACGTTGATGTTTATGTAGATAAGTGTACCTCCACACGTGCAAGTTATGGATCATGGGGAAGTTGTAGTAGATCTTGTGGAGGAGGACATAAGTCAAGAACAATAACTTACTATAGTACATTTGGTAGTGGCTTTACTTGTGGATCAAGATCTGAGTCAACCTCTTGCCATACTAGCCCATGTGAAAGTGATAGTGGCTCAAGTAGTGGCGGAAGCAGCGGAGGCGGCGGAGGCCGTTCTTGCAAAAAAGATGGTTCCTCTTCATGCTGGGGATGTTGTGATGATCCAGAAACAAGAGCAACTGGTGGAAAATATGGACCATGTTGTGATTGGTGTAATTGTCCATACCCTTAATAGTTATAAGGAGATATTATTGAAATGAAAAAAAATAAAATTATCATTATTTCTATTTTTCTTATTCTATGTATTGTTTTTGGAGAAATTCTTTTCTCGCATTTTAATAAGAAAGAAGAAAAAACTATTGAAAATTCAAATCCTACAGATTCTACAGAATTAGTAAAAAGAATTTCTTGCTCTAAACATTTAGATAACATAGTAGATGAAGATACCAATATTACTTTCAATTTTACTAGCGATTATGCTTTTTATGTAGATAGTAATAATAAACTTGTTCCAGATATATATGCCATGACTTATTATTTTTCAAATCTAAATGATTTAAATACTTATTATGTTTCTATGGCTAATAAATGGGATATAAGTTTAACGGATCCAAATTATCAAAAAAATGAAGAAGATTTAACAATTGTCCGTTATGTAAGAAATTTACAAGGAGATATAAAAGAATATAGTGATGCATATGTTGAACAATTAAAAAGAGCAATGGAATATCAATGTGATGAAACAGAAATACCTGTAGATGATTAATTAGAAGAAAGTAGTCTTAAAAGATTATTTTCTTTTTTTTAATTGACACTTATTTATTCTATAGTTATAATCAAATGTAGAAGAATAGGAAAGAAAGAAATGAGAAAAATAATTATGAAAATCAAACAAAGAGGGTTTACGATAGTAGAATTATTAGCAGTTATTGTTTTACTTGCTATTATAACCACTATAGCGATGAGTGGTTATAATGCTATCCAAAAAAATTTAAAAGAAAAAGCTTATGAAAACTTAATCAGTTATATTGAATCTAAAGCTGCGAATTATGCTACTGATACAGGAAATCTTCTTACCAATGTAGATACTTTAGTAAAAGAAGGATATATTGATGCTGATGATGAAGAAGGGAATGTTTATAATCCTATTACTAGAGAAAACCTAAATTGTCATATCGTTAATATTGAGAGGGATAACGATAATTTGTATGGAAGATATTCTAATGAAGAAGAATGCGAAGTAAGCAATTTAACTATTAAAAATTTAAATTTAAATATAGAGGTTTATGAAACAAATGATAATGTTACGAAAGGAAATAAAATAGAAAATAATAGTTGGACCAATAAAAATGTAATTTTAAAAGCAGTGTTAAATGAAGATTTAAAAAACGAATCCATTAAAACGATTACATGGCAATCTAATGTTTCAAGAGATACTACAAATAAAGATGAATACTTAGTTAGTGCGGAACAAATTATTAATACCAACTATACTGTTATAGTAGAAACAGACGGTGGAGTAAGTTACCAAGCCAGTGTTTGGGTAAGAATTGATAAACAAAAACCGGTTATTTATGAGGTACAAATCGAAAAAGAACATGAATGGACCAATACTGATAAAAAAGTAAGTGCAACAGCAAGTGATGGAAATGGTTCTGGAATCGGTGGATATTATATAGGAAAAGATAGTGATTGTACTAAAGTTGTCTATATTGAACAAGATAGCAATAATTATGAAACCACTCTTGATAATGGAACTTATTATATCTGTGTAAAAGATAAAGCTGGAAATTATGCTGAAGATATAAGTAGTAAAGAAATAAAAATAGAAAAAGTAGATAAAACGGCACCAGAATGTATTTGGACGGGAGAATCTACAACATGGACCAAAAGTGATCGAACTATCACTCTTGCATGTAAGGATGAGGAAAGTGGATGTGTATTACAAAACGAAATAACGAAAATTTATAATAGTAATACCAAAACTGATAATTGGAATTATGATATCGAAGACAAAGCTGGAAATAAAACGACTTGTAATAAAGATGTTGATGTTTATGTAGATAAATGTACCTCTTATCGTGAAAGCTATGGCTCATGGGGAAGTTGTAGTAAATCTTGTGGAGGAGGATCAAAATCAAGAACCATAACCTACTATAGTACATTTGGTAGTGGCTTTACTTGTGGATCCAGATCAGAGTCAACCTCTTGCCATACTAGCCCATGTGAAAGTTCCGGTGGAGGCGGCGGAGGTTCTAGTACATGTTCTTGTTGTGAACAAACTCCTGGTTCTAAAAATTCAGCATGTTATGGTTCCTGTCAACCTGGACAATCTTATGCTAAAAACCATTGCTGTGAGCGTTGTGGACCTTGTCCTAATGGATGTGGTTGGTGAGGTGTGAAATGAAAAAACGTACTATTTTGATTTTAATACTGTTACTAATCTTTGTCCTTTTAGTTGAAGGGGTACTTATATGGCAAAAAAAAGATAAGAAAGTAAAAAATAATCTTCCAACCGATTCTACTGTTACGGAGAGAATATCTTGTTCTAAAGAAGGAGATTATGTTTATGAAGCTGCTAACCTTTCATATCGAATTGTAGAAGATTATTCATTTTATATTGGAACGGACAATGCTATTTCTCCAGATATTTATAGACAAACATGTTATTTTAAAAACTTGAATGATTTAAATTATTACTATTCTTATGTAACAAATGAATTAAACTGGATACCTGAAAATATTGTACAAGATAATAGTACCTTAAGTCTTTCTTATACATTAAGTACAATACAAGGAAATTATGAATATTATGAAGAAAGTTATTTACATGAATTAGAACAATCTGGTTATACTTGTCAAAAAATAAATCTTACAGCGGAAGATCAAGATTAATCTATTTATTAACAAAAAAACAATAAGAAGAGTGGATGCCTCTTCTTTTTTTGGGTATTTGTGCAAATTTATACTTGATTTTCATATAATATATTGCTATAATTGATTTCGTATGACGGCTTGGATGTGCGAGGTTGCTGATACACTAGGTTGAGTTGTTAAAACAAAATTTAGAATTCAGGGAATTTGTACGGAGCTAGTCTATACTCGATATAGGCGAAAGGAGGACATGTAAATGTCAAAAAACAAAGTACGAATTAACTTAAGAGCTTTTGATAATAAAACATTAGATTTAGCTGCAGTTAAAATCGTCGAAACGGTGAAAAGACTTGGAGGAAAAGTAAGTGGACCAATTCCCCTTCCAACGGAAATTGAGAAAGTTACTGTATTAAGAGCAGTTCACAAATACAAGGATTCAAGAGAACAATTTGAAAGTCGTACGCATAAAAGACTTATTGATATCTTAGATCCTAGTAAAGAAATTGTTGATGCTTTAACACACTTAGATATTCCAAGTGGTGTAGACATCGATATTAAATTATAAAAAAGAAAGGAATTAAAAATATGAAAGGAATCTTAGGACGTAAAGTTGGAATGACACAAGTCTTTACTAAAGAAGGTAAATTGATTCCTGTAACTGTTGTTGAAATTACTCCAAATGTAGTAATGCAAGTAAAAACAATGGATACAGATGGTTATAATGCCATTCAACTTGGCGTAGTAGACAAAAAAGAAAAAAATGCAACCAAACAAGAAATTGGACATGCAAAAAAAGCAAGTACTACCCCTAAGCGCTTCTTAAAAGAATTAAGAAATGTAGATGGAGAGTACACACAAGGACAAATTTTAAAAGCGGATGTTTTTGAAGCTGGAGAAATTGTGGATGTAACTGGTACATCTAAAGGAAAAGGTTTTGAAGGTGTTATTAAAAGATACAATCAAAGTCGTGGACCTATGGCTCATGGATCACATTATCATAGAGGACCAGGATCTTTAGGTACGATGTTACCAAAAAGAGTATTAAAGGGTAAAAAATTACCAGGACATATGGGTAATGAAACCATTACGATTCAAAATTTACAAATTATTGAGGTCAATGCCGAAGAAAATTACATTTTGATAAGTGGAAATGTACCTGGACCTAAAAATTCATTAGTTTTAATTAAATCTGCTATTAAAAATAATAAAAAGAAAAGTGATTTTGAAGTACTTTCTTATGTAGAAGAAACGGTTGTGGATACTGTAGAAAACACTGAAACTGTAGAAGAAACTGTTGAGGATGTAAAAACAGTTGAAGAAGAAAATACAGTGAGTACAGAAGAAACTGTAGAAACAGTTGAAGAAAGTAATGAAGTAGCAGAAGAAAATAAAGAAGAAGAAAATAATGAAACTACTGAAGAAGTAGTAGAAGAAGAAAATTAGGACACTATTGGAGGGATAAAGTATGGCAAAAGTTGAACTTAAAAATACTAAAGGTGAAAAACTTAAAGATATCACTCTAAGTGATTCTATATGGAAAATTGAAACTAATGATGATTGTTTAAAGAAAATGATTCGTTTACAACTTGCTGCAACTCGTCAAGGAACAGCAAAGACAAAAACGAGAGCAGAGGTTTCTGGTGGTGGAAGAAAACCTTATAAACAAAAAGGTACTGGACGTGCCAGAGCTGGATCTAATCGTTCACCAGTATGGAGAGGTGGAGGAATTGCTTTAGGGGTTCTTCCAAGAAATTATACATTTAAAATAAATAAAAAGGAAAGAGTTCTTGCTTTAAAAAGTGCTCTTACGTATAAATTTACTGGTAAAGAATTAGTTGTGATTGATAATTTAAACTTAGATAGTTTAAAAACAAAAGATATAAAAGCTTTATTAGATACATTAAAATTAGCAGGAAAGGTATTATTTGTAACGAAAGAAGATTGTGAAAATCTTTATATGGCAACCAGAAATTTAGGTTATACTTATGCAATTCTTGCTGATGAAATCAATTGTTATGATATTTGTAATGCTGATTGTTTAGTATGTGATGAAGCTGCTATAAATTACATTGAGGAGGTACTAAAAAATGACTAACCCCGATATTATTTTTGCACCAGTTGTTACAGAAAAAAGTGCCATGAATGCTCAAAATGGAATTTATACTTTTAAAGTAGATAAAAGAGCAAGTAAAACACAAATTAAAAAGACAATTGAAGAACAATTTGGTGTACATGTAGAAAAAATTAATACATTAATAACGAAACCAAAAGATAGAAGAGTTGGAAAATACACTGGTAAAACTAAAGTTTATAAGAAAGCTATCGTAACACTTAAAAGTGGCGAAACGATAGATTTATAGGAGGAATTAAAAATGGCAATAAAAAATTATAAACCAACGACCAATGGTCGTAGGGGAATGACTACACTTGCAAATGAAGATTTAACAAGTAAAAAACCTCTTAAAACATTAACTGTTAAAAAAACAAAAACCGGTGGAAGAAATAATCAAGGAAAATTAACTGTTCGTCATATTGGTGGAGGAGCTAAGCAAAGATATCGTTTAATTGATTTTAAAAGAAATAAAGCTGGAGTTCCTGGACGTGTTTCCTCTATTGAATACGATCCAAATCGTAGTGCCAATATTGCATTAATTTCATATAAAGATGGAGAAAAAAGGTATATTATTGCTCCAAAAGATTTAAAAGTAGGAATGATTATTGAAAGTGGGGATACAGCAGATATTAAAGTTGGTAATGCTCTACCTTTACAAAGCATTCCTGTTGGTACCGTTATTCATTGTATTGAATTAAAACCTGGTAAAGGTGCAGAATTATGTCGTAGTGCTGGAGCTTCTGCTCAAATACTTGGTCGTGAAGGAAAATATGTATTAATAAGACTTCAATCTGGTGAAACAAGAAAAGTTCTAGGAACTTGTATGGCAACGATTGGTGTTGTTGGTAATGAAGATTATGAACTTGTGAATGTTGGTAAAGCCGGAAGAAAAAGACATATGGGAATTAAACCTACCAACCGTGGTAGTGTAATGAACCCTAACGATCACCCTCATGGTGGTGGAGAAGGACGTGCTCCTATTGGTAGAAAAACACCAGTTACTCCTTGGGGTAAACCTGCACTTGGATATAAAACAAGAAAAAATAAAAAGGCTTCTAACAAACTTATTGTTAGTAGAAAGAAAAAGTAGGAGGGTACTATGGCAAGAAGTTTAAAAAAAGGACCATACGTTTTTGATAGATTACTTAAAAAAGTCCAAGAATTAAATAGTAATAATAAAAAAGAAGTAATTAAAACTTATTCTCGTCGTTCCACAATATTTCCAGATTTTGTAGGACATACATTTGCTGTACATAATGGGAAAGAATTTATTCCTGTATATGTAACAGAAGAAATGGTAGGACACAAATTAGGAGAGTTTGCTTTAACTCGTAAATTTGGTGGACACGCAGGACAAAAGTAGGAGGCTTATAAATGGAAAGTTATGCAATACATAAAAGTGCAATAATTGCACCAAGAAAAGCAAGAATGACACTTGATCTTATTCGAGGAAAAGATGTTTTAACTGCTGAAGGAATATTAGAAACTACGAATACAAAAGCAAGTCGTCTTATTATGAAAGTACTTAAAAGTGCTGTTGCAAATGCAGTCAATAATGCTGGAGCAAATGAACAAGATTTATTTATAAGTGAATGCTACATTAATCCAGGTCCTGTATATAAAAGAATTAAATTTGCAAGTCGTGGAAATGTAGATAGACGAGATAAAAGAACAAGTCATATTACAGTTAAAGTAAGTGACGGAAAGGAGGCAAAATAGATGGGACAAAAAGTAAATCCAATAGGATATAGACTTGGAGTCAATAAAGATTGGGAATCTAAATGGTATAGTAAAAAAAGCGAATTTGGTACTACTTTAAATAAAGATATTAAAATTCGTGAATATATTCAAAAAAACCTAAAGGATGCCGCTGTTGCCTCTGTTACCATTGAAAGAAAAAAAGATAAATGTGAGGTGACGATTCATACTGCAAAACCAGGTGTTATTATTGGACGTGGTGGAGAAGATATTGAACGTCTTCGTAAATCTTTGTCAAAATATGCAAATGAAGAAGTATACATTAATATCGTAGAGGTAAAAAATCCAGATTTAGTGGCAAAATTAGTTGCAGATAATATTGCAAGTCAAATTGCCAATCGTGCTCCATTTAGAAGTGCACAAAAAAGAGCTTTAAGAAATACAATGAAAGCTGGAGCTAAAGGTATTAAAACCATGGTTTCTGGAAGACTTGCTGGTGCTGAAATGGCAAGAACAGAATTCTATGTAGAAGGAACTGTTCCTCTACATACTTTAAGAGCTGATATTGATTATGCCCATAGTGAAGCAGATACAACTTATGGAAAAATCGGTGTTAAAGTTTGGATTTATAAAGGTGAAATACTTCCTAAAAAATCAGTAAAAAAGGAGAGTGTTCAAAATGTTGATGCCAAAAAGAACGAAATATAGAAAACCACATCGATTAACATACGATGGACATGCTAAAGGAAACACCACACTTCACTTTGGTGAATATGGACTTATGGCTAAAGAAGGAAATTGGATTACGGCAAGACAAATTGAAGCTGCTCGTATTGCGATGACTCGTTATATGAAACGTGGAGGAAAAGTCTATATTAACATTTTCCCTCATTTAGCAATTACAAGAAAACCTCTAGAACAACGTCAAGGTACAGGAAAAGGAAATGTGGAACATTATGTAGCAGTTGTTAAAGAAGGTAAAATTATGTTTGAAATTAGTGGAGTTAGTGAAGAGGTTGCTCGTGAGGCATTACGTCTTGCTTCTCATAAACTACCTATTAAAACTAAATTTGTAATGAAAGAGGGTGTTACAAGTGAAGATTAGTGAAATTCGTAAATTAAAAGATGAAGAAATACTTAAAAAAGTAAAAGAAACAAAAAAAGAATTATTAAATTTAAGAGTAAAAAATGCAACTGGTTCACTTGATAAACCTTCTAAATTAAAAGAACTTAGAAAAGATGTTGCAAGAATGCTCACTGTTTTAAAAGAAAGAGAAAATAAAGAAACAGGAGGTAACGAATAATGGAAAAAAGACAAGAACTTGTTGGTAAAGTTGTTTCTGCAAAAAATGATAAAACCATTACCGTTTTAGTAGAAACATATAAAAGACATCCATTATATGGAAAAAGAGTAAAATCAAGTAAAAAATACGCTGCCCATGATGAAAAAAATAGTGCAAAAGTAGGAGATACAGTAAGAATTAGAAGTACAAGACCATTATCAAAAACAAAAAGATATGAACTTGTTGAGATTCTAATTGATGCTGTTATCCTTTAGGAGGTAATCTTATGGTACAACAAGAATCAAGATTAAAAGTTGCAGACAATACTGGTGCAAGAGAACTACTTGTTATTCGTGTACTAGGTGGATCAAAAGTTAAATATGCAAACATTGGGGATATCGTTGTTGGAACAGTTAAAAAAGCTATTCCAAATTCCAATCTTAAAAAAGGAAAAGTAGTAAAAGCTGTTATCGTTCGTAGTGTTGAAGGTGTAAGAAGAAAAGATGGATCTTATATTAAATTTGATGATAATGCTTGCGTTATTATTAAAGATGATAAAACACCTGTTGGTACAAGAGTACTTGGACCTGTTGCTAGAGAATTAAGAGAAAAAGATTTTGCAAAAATCGTTTCTTTAGCACCAGAGGTTTTATAGGAGGATTACAATGAAAATAAAAGTAGGAGATACCGTTTTAGTTATTGCTGGTAAGGATAAGGGAAAAACAGGTACTGTTATTAAAACCCTTAAAAAAATAGATAAAGTCGTAGTAGACGGAATCAATATTGTAAAAAAACATCAAAAACCAAACAATACCAATGATAAGGGTGGCATTATAGAAATGCCTGCTCCCCTTCATGTATCCAATGTAAAAAAAGTCGACGATAAAGCTACAAAAAAACCTTCTAAAAAAGAAGAAAAACCTAAGAAAGAAACGAAGAAAGAAGAATAGGTGAGAATATATGAGTACATTAAAAGAATTATATAAAAAAGAAATTATTCCTTCCCTAATGAAAGAATTTAATTATAAAACTGTTATGCAAGTTCCTAAATTAGAAAAGATTGTCATTAATATGGGCGTAGGTGAAGGAGCACGTGATGAAAAATTTATTACGGCTGCTTTAGAAGATTTAAAAACCATTACTGGTCAAGCACCAGTGGTAACCAAAGCTAGAAAATCAATCGCTGGTTTTAAATTAAGAGAAGGTCAAACGATTGGAGTTAAAGTTACCCTTCGTAATGAAAATATGTATGATTTTATGGAAAAACTTATTAAAGTTGCCTTACCTCGTGTAAGAGATTTTCGTGGAATATCAAATCATTCTTTTGATGGAAACGGAAATTATACTTTAGGAATTAAAGAACAATTAATATTTCCAGAAATTGAATATGATAACATTTTAAAAATTAGAGGAATGGATATTGTATTCGTTACAACAGCAAAAACAAATAAGGAAGCAGAAAGTTTATTAAAAGCTTTCGGTATGCCTTTTAAAAATTAAGGAGAGAGTTTATGGCAAAAACAAGTTTAAAAGTAAAACAACAAAGAACACCTAAATTTAAAGTTCGTGCTTATACAAGATGTGAAAGATGTGGACGACCTCATGGTGTTCTTCGTAAATACAAATTATGTCGTATTTGTTTTAGAGAATTAGCAAATAAAGGCCAAATACCTGGCGTTAAGAAATCAAGTTGGTAGGAAAGGAGGAATTTTAGATGGTACAAGATAAAATTGCAGATATGCTTACAAGAATACGTAATGCAAATCAATTAAAATATGATACAGTTACTGTTATTGGTACAAAGATGACTTTAGGAATTGCAGAAATTCTTAAAAAAGAAGGTTATATTGCTGATTATACTTATGAAAAAGATATTAAAGGCGATAAATTAACATTAACTTTAAAATATGGAGAGAAAAAAGAACGCGTTATTACTGGTCTTAAAAGAATTAGTAAATCAGGGCTTCGTGTCTATGCCAAATGTGATGAAATTCCTCGTGTATTAAATGGTCTTGGTATTGCAATCATTTCTACAAGTAAAGGACTTATGACAGATAAAGAAGCTAGAAATGCTGGATTAGGAGGCGAAGTACTTGCCTATATATGGTAAGGAAACTATATGAGTAGAATTGGAAATAGAGAGTTACAAATTCCAAATGGAGTTACTGTAACAATAGATCAAAACCTAATCACTGTAAAAGGTCCTAAAGGAGAGTTATCTTTGCAATTTTCAAATTTAGTTCAAGTTGAGGTACATGAAAATACTTTAATAACAAAGACTATAAATGCTACTCCTCGTGCTAATGTTATGCAAGGAACCACAAATTCTCTAATTCATAATATGCTTGTTGGTGTATCACAAGGTTTTTCAAAAGGTTTAGAAGCTGTTGGTGTTGGATATAGATTCAATGTACAAGGAAATAAAATTGTTATAAATGCTGGTTATTCACATCCAGTGGAAATGATTGTTCCAGAAGGAATTAAAGCAGAACTTGTGAGTAATACAGAAATCACTTTAAGTGGTATTGATAAACAAAAAGTAGCTGAATTTGCGGCGAATGTTCGTAAAGTAAGAACACCAGAACCTTATAAAGGTAAAGGTATTCGTTATAAAGGCGAATATGTACGTCGTAAAGAAGGTAAGAAAGCGGCTTAATGGAGGAGTGAATATGATAAAAAAAGAATCAAGAAATGATGTACGTGTAAGAAGACACAATCGTATAAGAAAAACATTAAGTGGAACAAGTGAACAACCAAGATTAAATGTATTTCGATCTAATAGTGCTATTTATGTACAAGTAATCGATGATACTGTAGGAAAAACACTCGTTTCTTCTTCCTCTATTGCTCTAAAGCTTAAAAATGGGGGCAATATTGAAGCAGCCACTTTAGTTGGAAAAGATATTGCAGAAAAATGTAAAAAAGCAAAAATTACGAAGGTTGTTTTCGATAGAGGTGGAAACAATTATCATGGACGAGTAAAAGCACTTGCAGAAGCAGCTCGTGAAAACGGATTGGAATTCTAGGAGGTCATCATATGAAAGAAGAAAATAATAATAAAAGTGTAAAAACACAAGAAAAAAAATTTTCCAGAGAAAACGATAAGAAAAAATTATTAGAAGAAAAAGTTGTTTCTATTGGAAGAGTTACAAAAGTTACCAAAGGTGGTAGACATTTTAGATTTTCTGCAACTGTTGTTGTTGGAAATAGAAAAGGTCTAGTTGGTATTGGAACAGGAAAAGCAAATGAGGTTCCTGCTGCTATTGCTAAAGCGAGTATGATGGCTAATAAAAATGTAACGAAAGTTGCCATTATTGATGGTAGAACCATTCCTCATGAAGCAACTGGTAAAGTAGGAAGAGCAAGTGTATTAATTAAACCAGCTGTAAAAGGTACAGGAGTTATTGCTGGTGGTGCTGCTCGTAGTGTACTAGAACTTGCTGGAGTAAAAGATGTTATTTCTAAATCTTTAGGTTCTAATACAAAAATTAATGTAGCAAAAGCAACGCTTGAAGCATTAAAGAGTGAAAGAACTCCTGCTAAGATTGCTCTTCTTCGTGGAAAGAAAGTTGAGGAGTTGTAAGATGAAATTAGAAAATTTACCAAAAACAAAAGAATTAAAATCTAAAAAAATTGTTGGTCGTGGAACAGGATCAGGAATGGGTAAAACCTCTACTCATGGTCAAAAAGGACAAAAATCAAGAAGCGGTGTATCTATTTCTTCTTGGTTCCAAGGTGGTCAATCTCCTTTATATAGAAGATTACCAAAAAGAGGATTTAACAATAAAAGATTTGAAACAAAATATGCAACAATTAACTTAAGTGACTTAAATACCTTCTTCAAAGATGGAGAAGAAGTAACTCCAGAAATTTTAAAAGAAAGAGGAATTATTAAAAAACAATTAAGTGGTATCAAAGTACTAGCAAATGGTAAATTAGAAAAAAAATTAACTGTAAAAGCAAATCGTTTTTCTAGTAAAGCTGTTAGTGCTATTGAAGCTGCTGGTGGCAAAACTGAGGTGATTTAGATGTTTCGCTTTGTAGCAAAAATGTTTGCAAAAGAAAACAAAGATTTAAGAAAAAGAATTTATTTCACCCTCTTTGCTTTAGGAATCTTTTGTTTAGGAACAGGAATTACCATTCCTTGGGCACATAAACTAGAGATGTCTACACTAGGTTTCTTAGAAATATTTAACTTAATGAGTGGTGGAGGTTTAAGAAGTTTTTCTATCTTTGCTTTAGGAGTTAGTCCTTATATTACAGCAAGTATTATTACACAATTATTACAAATGGACATAATTCCTTACTTTAAAGAATTAAAAGAACAAGGTTATGTAGGAAGACAAAAAATTAATAAAATTAATCGTTATTTAGCTATTATATTTGCTTTTGTACAAGCTTATGTTATTTCTATATTTTATTTAAATACCAATGATGTAATGGTTATGATTAAAACCTCTTTAGTTATGACAGCTGGTACAGCATTCCTACTTTGGTTAGGAGATCAAATAACGATGAAAGGAATTGGAAATGGTTCATCCTTACTCATTATGGCTGGTATTATTGTAAGTATGCCTAGAATCTTTGTAGGAGCTTTTGAAACATTCATTTTGAATGGAACGTACCAAATGGTATTAGGAATTGGATTATTTATTCTATTCTTAATCGTTTACTTATTTGTATTAGTTGGTATTATTTGGGTAACATTAGCAGAAAGAAGAATACCAATTCAATATGCGAATCATACGACTAGTGCATATGGTGCACAAAGTTCCTTTTTACCAATAAAAATTAATAGTGCTGGAGTTATTCCTGTTATCTTTGCTTCTATTGTTTTAACAATTCCTTCAACGATTGCAGGACTCATTAAAAATCAAGCAGCGATTGATTTTATTGATAAATATATTGTTTATACAACTCCAACTGGATTTATTCTTTATGTGATCTTAATTATGTTTTTTGGATATGTCTATACGTTTATGATGATGAATCCAGAAGAAATGAGTAAAGATTTAAATAAACGTGGAGGATATATTCCAGGAGTTCGACCAGGAGAAGCAACCAGTAAATACATTTCGAATTCTCTTGGTAAATTAACTGTTGTTGGTTCTATCTTCTTAGTTATTCTATCTGGTCTTCCTGTTTTAATGGGAAATATTTCAAGCCTTCCTTCTTATGTATCTATTGGAGGAACGGGGATATTAATTGTTGTAGGTGTAGCTATTGAAACCTATAAACAAATTGAAAGTGGATTGGTAACAAGAAGTTATAAAAATAGGAGACGTGCCAGATGAAAAATATCATCTTAATCGCTCCTCCTGCCGCAGGCAAGGGAACCATTAGTAGTTATTTAATGGATACTTATTCTTATGAACATATCTCTACTGGAGATTTATTAAGAGAAGAAGCCAAAAAAAATAGTGAAATTGCTTCTTTAATGAGAGAAGGAAAATTAATTGGTGATGATATTATTCTTCCTCTTTTTAAAGAAAAGTTAAGTTGTTTAAAAGACAAACCATTTATTTTAGATGGAATGCCAAGAAACTTAGAACAAGCTACCTATTTAGATACCTTGTTTAATGAAATGAACTTAACCAATTATGTTGTCCTTTCTTTAGCAGTTGAAAAAGAAATATTAGAAAAAAGAATTGTAGGAAGAAGAATTTGTAGTAACTGTGGGGCAAGTTATAATATTTACTTTGATACTTTAAAACCAATTCAAGAAGGAATATGTGATTCTTGTGCCTCTTCTTTAATTACCAGAGAAGATGATAATACAGAATCTTTTCAAGTTCGTTATAAAACGTACTTAGAACAAACCTCACCATTACTGGACTTTTATCAAGAAAAAGGAAAATTAAAAGTAGTGGATGGAACAAAAAATCCAGTTGAAATACAACAAGAGGTAACAAAAATAATCGAGGGATCAAATGATTAGTATTAAAAGTGAAAGAGAAATTGAACTTATGCGTCAAGCTGGACATATTAATTATTTAACACATGAAGAATTAAAAAAACATATTAAACCAGGGATTCGTACCGAACAGTTAGATAAGATTGCTCATGATTTTATTATGAAACATGATGCTTATCCTTCCTGTTTAGGGTATGAAGGATTTCCTAAAAGTATATGTATTTCCATCAATGATGAGGTAGTACATGGAATTCCTGGTAAAAGAAAGTTAAAAGAACACGATGTTGTATCTATTGACTTTACCGTAAGATATAAAGGATATGAAAGTGATGCGGCAAGAACCTATATCGTTGGTTCTGCACCAAAAGAGATTGAAGATTTAGTTACAAATACGTATTTAGCATTACAAGAAGGCTTGAGTAAAGTAAAAAGTGGTGCTAAAATAGGAGACATAAGTTGTGCCATTGAAAAATTTGCACGTCTTCATCATTTAGGAGTCGTCAAAGATTTAGTAGGACATGGAATTGGTACAAATATGCATGAAGAACCGGATGTTCCTAACTTTGGTATAGCAAATACCGGTATAACTTTAAAAGAAGGAATGACGATTGCAATTGAACCCATGTTAACCCTTGGTAAAGAAGAGGTATGCCTAACAGATCAAGATGATTGGGTCATTGTAACGGAAGATGAAAGTCCATCAGCTCATTTTGAACATACAGTTCTGGTGACAAAAGATGGCTATGAAATATTAACGGGAGAATAAATATGGCGAAAAAAAAGATGAAAACAAATCATGAAAAACTAGAAAATCATACACAACCTAGAGAAGATAAAATTGAGGTGGAAGGAAAAGTAGTAGATGTTGTAAAAGGCGGAGACTACATAGTAGAACTACCAAATGGACATACTGTAGAAGCCTACGTTTCTGGTAAAATGCGCGTGAACATGATACGTATTTTACCAGGTGATACAGTAACAATAGAACTTTCTCCTTATGATTTAACACGTGGGCGTATAACATGGAATAAAAGATAATGGAGGTATAAAAAATGAAAAAAAGACCATCAGTAAAACCAATATGTAAAAAATGCAAAACAATTAAAAGAAAAGGAAAAATAATGATTATTTGTGAAAATCCAAAACACAAACAAGTTCAAGGTTAATAGGAGGAATTTATGGCAAGAATTAAAAATATTGAATTACCAAATGAAAAACACATTTGCATTGGATTAACAGCAATTTATGGAATAGGTAGAAGCTTAGCAAAAACCATTTGTAAAGATGCGAGTGTTGATCCAGAAAAGAAAATTAAAGATTTAACAGATGCAGAAATTACTAGTTTAAGAAAAGAAGTAGACAAATACATTGTAGAAGGAGATCTTCGTCGTGATGTACAAATGTCTATTAAAAATAAGATGGAAATTAATTGCTACCAAGGAATTAGACATAAAAAAGGATTACCTGTAAGAGGACAAAGAACAAATAGAAATGCTCATACTCGTAAAGGTAAAGGTAAAGTAGTAGCAAATAAGAAAAAAGTAGGTAAATAGGAGGTAAATCATGGCATATAACAGAAGAAAAAGAAAAGTTAAGAAAAATATTCCTGAAGCAGTTGCTCATATTCAATGTACATATAATAATACCATTGTTACAATTGCAGAAAAAGATGGAAATGTAATTAGTTGGGCATCAAGTGGAACCATTGGTTATAAAGGTTCTAAAAAGAAAACTCCTTATGCTGCAGGACTTGCTGCAGAAGCAGCAGCTAAAAGTGCTCACGATAATGCAGGTGTTGTAAAAGTTGATGTTGAGGTTGTTGGTTTAGGAACTGGAAAAGATACAGCAATTCGTTCTTTACAAACGGCTGGATTAGAAGTTATAAGTATTAATGATAAAACTCCAGTACCTCATAATGGATGTCGTCCACCAAAACGTCCTAGAAATTAATGGTTGAAAGGAAAGATAGAAATGATTAAATTTGAAAAACCAGAATACAAAATAACAGAATATGCAGCAGATTCTCATTATGGAGAATTCACATTAGAGCCTTTAGAAAGAGGATTTGGAACAACGATTGGAAATGCGCTTCGTCGTGTAATGCTATCAAGCTTACCAGGTTGTGCTATTACTAGTGTTAAAATTGATGGTGTCTTACATGAATTTCAAAAAATTGAAGGAGTTTATGAAGATGTTACAAGTATTATTTTAGCTCTTAAAAGTGTAGTACTTAAAAATCATACTGGAGAGGATAAAGTTATTCATTTATCTAAATCAACTCCAGGACCAGTACTTGCAGGAGATATTGATGTTGATGCTGATTTAGAGGTAATTAATAAAGACTTAGTCATTTGTAACCTTGTTGAAGGTGGAAAAATTGATATGGAAATGACGGTTTCTACTGGTAAAGGATATGTAGATAGTAAAGAAAATCAACAACTACTTGAAAATAAAAAAGTAGGAGTTATTGCAATTGATTCATTATATTCTCCAGTTGAAAAAGTAGCATATGAGGTTGAAAATGCTCGTGTTGGACATAATGAAAATTATGATAAATTAATTATGCATATTAATACCAATGGAAGCATTACTCCAGAAGAATGTATGGCTTTATCTGCTAAGATTCTAATTGAACATTTCAATATTATTGCAGATTTAAATGCTATTAGTAATATTTCTGGATTAATGGCTGAGAAAAAGGTTGATACCATTACTAAAACATTAGAAACACCAATTGAAGAGATTGAATTCTCAGTAAGAGCATATAACTGTTTAAAAAGAGCTGGTATTCATACCGTTCAAGATTTAATTTCTAAAAAAGAAGTAGAAGTAACCAAAATTAGAAATTTAGGTAAAAAATCACTTAAAGAAGTATTAGATAAAGTTCAAGAAATGGGACTTAAATTTCACGAATAAGGAGGTAAAGTATGGCATATAGAAAAATTGGAAGAGAAACAAGACAAAGACATAGTGTATTTGCAGGTCTTACTGTAGATACCATTATGAATGAGGGAATTATTACAACAGAAGCCAAAGCCAAAGAAGTAAGAAAATTTGTTGATAAAATGATCACTTATGGAAAACGTGGAACTTTAGTTTCTCGTAGAAAAGCTTTAGCATTTGTTTATAATAATCAAGAATGTGTAGATAAAGTTTTTAATGAACTTGCAAAACGTTATGAAAATCGTAATGGTGGTTATACGAGAATTATTAAATTAAAAGAAAGAATCGGGGACGACGCTTTACAAGTTCGTTTAGAATTAGTTTAGAAATAAACTAATTTTTTTTTGAAAAAATATAAATAAAGAATAAATATTCAATATAATAACAATATAATTTATATTATTTTTATTTTTTAAAGAAAAAATTTACATTCTATATACTTTTTCTTTAAAAAAGAATGTAAATTTATATCAAACAAGATTTTTTCTTGAAAAAATATATAAACTATAATATAATCAAAATGTAAGTGTTACCGAATTGGTAACGCCTACTTTTTGAGTAGACGTTATATTACTTTCGTAATATAGCGTTTTTTGGTTATATTAAACGTAGTATTATTACGAATAACATAACGATAATTACTAGAAGAACTAGTATACAAAAATGTAACTCTTCTTTTTTCATAACTACCAACCCTTTCCATTTATAGATTTTTGAGAAATGTATACAACCAAAACCCCCCCAAAAAACATAAAAAGATAAAAATTGTTAGTAAACGCCACCTTTTCTCGGTAACGGTGAGTTATTATAAATCATTTTTTTTCATTTTCAAGCGTTTCGACAAAAGTAGGAAAAACTTGTCATTCCACGACAAATAAAGATATAAAAGATTGTATAAAAATCAACTAATTTTATCATTATAAACATAGAATAAAAGTAGGAGGACAAGTATGTTTGAAAATTATGGAATAGAAATAGCCCAATTATTTAAAAAAGCAGAACAGTTTCGTAAAAGTTTAAAACATCCTTATGTAGGAAGTGAGCATTTATTACTGGCGATTTTAGAAAGTGACAATGATGTCAGTCGTAAATTAAAACTTTATGGTCTTACTTTTGAACGTTTTAAAGAAGAATTAATTCATATTGTGGGAACCGCAACGAAAGAGACGAACTTTGTTTTATATACTCCTCTTTTGAAAAGAATTATTGAATCCGCTACGAATGATGCTATTGAAAACAATAAAGGAAAAGTAACAGAAAGACATTTATTTTTAAGTTTACTTGATGAAGGAGAAGGGGTAGCTATACGTATTTTAGTTGGTATGGATATTGATTTAGAAGAAATTTATGATGAGTTTAAATATAGTTTTTCTAAAGAAAAGAAAGGAAAACTAACTTTATTTGAAATTGGAACCAATTTAAATACGAGTGTGGATAGTAAAGAAAAAGTATTAAATCGCGAGGAAGAACTTTCTTTGGTTATTGAATCCTTACTTCGTAAGAAAAAAAGTAATCCTTTATTAATAGGTAAAGCAGGTGTTGGAAAAACAGCTATTGTAGAAGAACTAGCTAGAAGAATAAATCAAGGTTTAGTTCCTAAAGAGTTATTAAATAAAACGATTGTCATGCTAGAAATGGGTTCTTTAGTTTCTGGAACAAAGTACCGTGGAGAATTTGAAGAACGTCTTACTAAAATTATTAAAGAGGTTTTAGAAAATAAAGAGATTATTTTATTTATTGATGAAATACATACCATGATTAATGCGGGAGGGGCTGAAGGAGCAATTAACGCTGCTGATATATTAAAACCATACTTAGCCAGAGGAGAACTTCGTTGTATTGGTGCTACAACGATGGATGAATATTATAATTCGATTTATAAAGATAAAGCTTTAGAAAGAAGGTTTTATAAAATTCAAGTAGAAGAACCAGATATAAAAAAAACAGAAGAAATTTTAAAAGGAATTAAAAAAGAATATGAATTGCATCATCATATTAAAATAAGTGATCAAAATATCGTGGATATAGTTTATTATGCCGATAAGTATATTAAAAATAAATGTAATCCAGATAAATCTATTGATCTTTTAGATATGGTGTGTGCAAGTATGAAAGTAAAAGATATTCCGTTTATGAAATTAGATAAGATGAATCAAGAAATTCGTTATTTTCAAAAAGAAAAACAAAAAGCTATTTGTAATAATGACTATGAAAGTGCAGTACGACTAAAAGAACAAGAAAATTTGCTTTGTTTAAAAAAAGAAGATTTAATGAAAAAGCAAAAAGATTGTATGACGAAAGAAGATATTTTATTCACTTTAGAACAGAAAGCAAATATTCCATTACTGGAAAATAAAGAAGCTTTATTTAAAACGATTCAAAAAAACTTACAAGAACAAATTATTGGACAGAATAAAGCCATTAAACAAATTTTAAAAAATATATGGATTAAATTACAAGGAAGTAGTCGTCCTCTTGCTCTTTTATTAAATGGACCTAGTGGTGTTGGAAAAACCAAAACAGTGAAAACAATAGCAGAAAGTATCAAAAAAAGTAATTTTTTAAGACTAGATATGAGTGAATACAATTTAGAAACCTCCGTTAATAAATTAATTGGAGTCTCACAAGGGTATGTCGGGTATGAGGATGCTTATTTATTTCGTAGTATATTAGAAAATCCTTATTCTATTTTATTAGTAGATGAAATAGAAAAAGCCCATCCAAGAGTCTTAAATTTATTTTTACAAATCTTAGATGAAGGTTTTATTACAAGTGCAAAAGGAGAAAAAATTGATTTTTCAAATACCATGATTTTTATGACCAGTAATGTAGTAGAAGGAAAAAGTGTTGGTTTTATTCATAAAGAAAATCATACCATCCATGATACATTTTCCAAAGAATTCTTAGGTCGTTTTCAAGATCAAATTACTTTTGATGCTTTTACAAAAGAAATAATCATAACATATTTAAATAAACATTTAACTAATAAAAATGTTGATATAGAAAAGATTTTACAAGAAGCCCAGTGGGAAAAATATGGTTTAAGAAATATGAATCATTTAATTTTAAAATATAATAATGAAATTGAACTTGAAATTCCTTTATAACTTTGTTATAGTAAATTTGTAATAAAAAAATTGCAATTCAATTTATTACAATCTTTATTTATGGTCAAAGCATAAATATTTTTGTTAAGAAAAAATAGGATAGAACGCTTTCTATACTATTTTTCTTTTGGGAAAAATGGTATACTTATAAAAGAAAAGAAAGGAATAAGGTCTTATGGAAAAAGTAATGGTTCACTTATCTCCCAATCGAGTATTAACCTTAAATGATTTACATACTACTTTATTTTCTTATTTAATTGCTAAAAAGAAAAAAGCAAGTTTGATTTTAGTTATAGAAGATGCCAATCAAGAAAATTATAGTTTAGAAAATGAACAAAAGATTTATGATCTATTAAAACAATTTAAACTTTCTTATGAATCTTGTTATATCGAAAGTGAACACTTACAAACGTATCTGGATTATGCTGAAAAGTTACTAAAAAAACAAAAAGCGTACTACTGTTTTTGTAGTAAAGAAAGTTTAAATCATCAAAGAATGGAAGCAAGAGAAAAAAAAGTATCTGTTCTAGAGGAAGAATGTGTTTCTTTTCCTAAAGATGAAGCTTTAAGAAAAGTTTCTTTAAAGGAAAAATATACGATACGAGCAAATTTTGATCATGAAGGACAAACGAGTTTTTATGATGAGGTTTATAAAGATGTTACTATTCCAAATCATAGTATGGATAATTCTATTTTAATAAAAAGTAATCATATTCCTACTTTTTTCTTTGCAAGTCTTATTGATGCAATCGAATTAAATAGTACAACTATTATTCGTAAAAATACCTTTTTAACCAGTACTCCAAAAGACATAGCACTACTTAATCATTTAAATGCTTTTATACCTAGTTTTCTTCATTTACCTTCTTTAATCCAAAAAGAAAGTATTTCTGTTGAAGATTTATTAAAACAAGGTTTTTTACCAGAAGCAATTTTAAATTATTTATATAGTGTTGGATATCAAGCAAAAAAGAATCAAGAACTATTTACTTTAGAAGAAATGGAAGAAGAGTTTGAAATAGAACAAATAAGAAAAAAGAATAGTATATTTTCTTTAAAAAAATTAATTTGGTTTAATAAACAATATATTAAAAAAATGGATAATCAACTCTATCTTACTCTTGCATATCCTTATATAGAAGATTATAATATCCTACATAAAGAAGAATTATTACTTTCTTTAAAGCCAAGAATTTCTTTTTTAGAAGAAATCCCTTTCTTTCTAGTCAATACTTTATTAAAAAATGAAGAAGTTGATTCTTTATTAACAAAAGAAGAAAGAAAGGTAATAAAGAAAAACTTAGAACAAATAGAAAATTGGACTAGAGAAAATATTCTATCTTGTTTAAAAGAAATGGATCGTAAAATGCTTTTTGCTCTTCGCTTATGTATTACGGGAAGAACAAAAGGTTTGAATTTAAGTCTTCTTTTCTATTATTTAGGAAAAGAAGAGGTTTTAAAACGATTAGAGGAGGATCAAAATGAAACTATATAATACTTTAACCAAAACAATTGAAGAATTTATTCCATATGATAAAGATTGTGTAAAAATGTATACTTGTGGACCAACTGTTTATCATTATGCCCATATTGGTAATTTAAGAACCTATATTTTTGAAGATATTTTAGAAAAAACATTAAACTATTTAGGATATCCAGTCAAAAGGGTTATGAATATTACGGATGTTGGCCATTTAGCAAGTGATGCGGATACGGGAGAAGATAAGATGGTCAGTGGGGCAAAAAGAGAACATAAAACCGTATTAGAAATTGCTAAATTTTATACAGAAGCATTTAAAAAAGATTTAGAAGATTTAAATATTAAGTGGCCAGAAATTGTATCAAAAGCCACGGATAATATTGATTTTTATATTCAAATGATTGAAAAACTTTTAGAAGATGGTTATGCTTATCAAAGTGGAGGAAATGTTTATTTTGATACATCAAAATTAGATGATTATTATAAATTAACGAATCATAAAAAAGAAGAGTTAGAAATTGGAGTACGTGATGGAGTTGAAATGGATGCCTCTAAAAAGAATCAAACGGATTTTGCTCTTTGGTTTACGAAATCCAAATTTGATAGTCAAGAATTAAAATGGGACTCTCCTTTTGGAGTTGGGTATCCAGGATGGCATATTGAATGTTCTGGTATCAGTCTTAAATTTTTAGGAGAATATTTAGATATCCATTGTGGTGGAGTTGATAATATATTTCCTCATCATACGAATGAAATTGCTCAAAGTGAATCCTACTTGCATCACTCATGGTGTAAATATTGGATACATGGAGAACATTTAAATGATGCAACAGGAAAGATGAGTAAATCCAAAGGAGAATTTTTAACTTTATCTGTTTTAAAAGAAAAAGGGTATGATCCACTTGCTTATCGTTTTATGTGTTTAAATACCTCTTATCGTAAAGTTTTAGTTTTCTCTTATGAATCTCTTAAAAATGCTACAATTGCTTATCAAAAATTAAAAAATAAAATCAAATCTTTAAAAAAAGATGAAGAAAAAATAGAAGAAGAATATCAAGAATATGATCAAAAATTTAAAACGTTTATTGGAGAAGATTTAAATACATCAAATGCGATTACTCTTTTATATGATTTATTAAAGAGTAATTGTAGTGATGGAACAAAAAGAGCTTTAATTTCTTCTTGGGATCAAGTTTTATCTTTAAATTTAATAAAAGAAGATACCATAACAGATATTCATTATATTGAAGAAAAAATAGAAGAAAGAAGAAAAGCAAAAGAAAATAAAGATTATCAACTTGCAGATGCTATTCGTAATGAATTAGAAAGTCAAGGGATTCTTTTAAAAGATACAAAAGATGGAACCCTTTATGAATTGAGGTAGAATATGGATTTTATACTTTATCTTTGTATGCTTCTTTTGCCAGCTCTTGCTAGTTTTTATGTGAATAGTAGTTATGGAAAAAATAAAAGTATTCCAAATAGTAAAAAAATGGCTGGATTTGAAGTAGCAAGAAAACTATTAGATGAAAATAATTTAAAAGATATTTATGTTGTAGAAACAAAAGGAGTACTAACGGATCATTATGATCCTAAAAGAAAAGTAATAAGACTTTCAAGTGAAATTTTTCATGGAGATAGTATTGCATCTTTAGCAGTTGCAGCACATGAATGTGGGCATGCTATTCAAGATAAAGAAAATTATACGCCTTTACGTATACGAAGCCTTATTTTTCCCATTGTTCACTTTGCAACCATGTTTTCCTATATTGTCTTATTTTTAGGCCTTTTAATGGAAGCTATGGAAATGATTTGGTTAGGTATTTGTTTAGTAGGAATGGGATTACTTTTTCAACTAATTACGCTTCCTGTTGAATTTGATGCTAGTAATCGTGCCAAACAAGAAATTAAAAAATTAGAATTAGCAAACGAAGAAGAACAAGAAAACGTAAGAGAAATGTTAACTGCGGCAGCAACAACTTATGTAGCAGGAGTTTTAACGAGTGCTCTTGAAATACTACGTTTAATTTTACTTTTTGGAAGGAATCAAAATCGAAGATAAAACTATTTTTTTATCTTTTTTTCATTTTTTTTGTAAAATTCTTTAAAAAGGTATTGCAATCGTCTCATATTTTTGATAACATTTTTATTGTAAGGAGGATAAGAAAAAATGGAAAAAAGAAATACTATTTTATTAACAGTAATTGCTATCGCAACATTATTAGTAGCTGTTGTAGGAGCAACATTTGCATACTTTACCGCACAAACAACTGCACAAGGTTCTGGTGATAGTGTAGAAACTAATACAACAAACTTAAAAGGTGCTACAATTACATTTGCAAGTGCTGATAGTAAATTTGATTTATTAAATTACCCTGGAGGACTTGCAGTATTTGGTTCTAAAGTAACCATTAGTAAAGAAGAAGGACAAGAAGATGCAGAACATGAATATCAAGCAACTTATAATTTAAAAATCGAATATACTAATAATACTCAAACTGATTTGGAATGGGAACTTTGGATGGTACCAAAAGAATATGATGGATTAGAAGCAGAAAAAACAACAATTTGTAAATTACAACAAAAAACTGATGCAACTGGTAAAACTATGTTCTGGTATGCTGATCAAAGTGATAATGGTCTAGTAGAAACTACAGCTTGTTCTGGTAATGCAATTACTACTAAATTACAAAATGGAACAGAACAAGGTGGCTTAGGTGCTACTAAAATTGCTACTGGTAAGTTGAAAAAAGAACAATCAACTAAACAAACAATTGATAAAAATAGTGGTACTGATGAGTTAGATACTGAAGGATATCAAAGTGATTTAACACAAAGAACAATTAATACTAAAGATCTTCAATCTAAATATTACTATTTAATTGTTAAATATCCAAATACTGGTGATCAATCTGCAGATGCTGGAAGCCAAATTACAGTATCATTAAATCTTGATGGTAAACCTGCATCTACATTATATACACCTGCAGCTTAATTTTAAAAACGAAATTAGAATAGAGCAATCTATTCTTTTTTTTCTGTTTTTTTAGAATACTCTGTAGGTTTGTCAAACAAAAGTGACAGAGTCACGACAAACCAACGATAGATTATTTTAATTTGTTAAAATAATCACG
>CANRCV010000008.1 GCA_947629205.1 uncultured Bacilli bacterium | reverse complement strand
GGAGAATTTTGGAGTGATGGATATTGGATTGTAACTGTCAGTAAGCACGGAACTGAAGATGTTATACGAGAATATGTTAAAAATCAGGGAAAAGATAAATACGACTTGCTATATAAATCGGATGAAAAATTCTAAATTTTGGTGATACCTATTCAAGCCCCGATAATCTTGTTACGGGGTAGTTGACAATTGATTATATATGAGTATAATAATAATTGATTTGCACTTGGGATACTTTCGAAGCCCCAAGTCATTTTTTATGGAGGAAAAAATGAAAGAATATAAAAGTAATGACAAATTGTTGAATCATTTATTATTAAAAGGAGTAATTGTTAATAATAAGAAAAAGGCAAAAGAACAATTTGAAAGATATACATATTATTCTATTGTTAATACATATAAAGAAGCCTTTAAAACTAATAATCAGTATATTAGTGGAGTTACTTTTGAAGAAATTTTTTCCTTATATGATTTCGATAAAAATTTAAGATCAATTTTTTTGAAATATGCTCTAGAAATAGAAATTATTATTAAATCTCTTTTAGCTAATATAGTTGCAGAAAATTATGGTATTAAAGATTATTTGAAAATTAATTGTTTTGATGCTACTAGCAAAGCTAAAGAGAAAGAAATAAAAGAATTACAAGCACATATTAGTGATGAAATAGAAAAAAACTATGGTAAACATCCTGCAATAACACATTATAAGGATACTTATGGTTATATTCCACCTTTTGTTTTAGTAAAAGTATTAACCTTTGGGGAAATAAGTAGGTATTATATTTGGTTAAAACAAAATGTTCGTCAACAAATTAGTAAATATTTTAAATTATCAGATAAGGTGTTAGAACAAATTCTTATTAATTTGACATTAGCTAGAAATATTTGCGCACATAATGATAAATTATATACATTTCGTAGTAGATTTTTTATAAGTTTTAAGAATATAGATAGTACCTATGTAATGAAAGATAAGTCGACTAATTTTTATATGTTATTGAAATGTATGAGTATTTTATTAGATAATAAAAAATATAATCAATTTGAAAAACAAGTTTTTAAAGAAATATATAAATTAAGTAAAAAAATAAAATCAATTGATATTAAAAAAATAAAAGGAATTATGGGATTCCCTGATGAATAAAATTACAAAATTATAATATAATAATAATGACTTGCACTTAGAAATCTTTCGAAGCTCTAAGTCAGTTGTTCCTAACTCTTTCAAAGGGTTAGGTTTTTCGTTTATAAGTTACTCTAAGAGAAAAGATGCTACAAGTGTTCTTTTTTTCTTGCTTAATAAAGGACTTTGGTGCTATAATCAGTGTAGTGTAATTTTGAAAGGAGGGATTGTATGACAAAAGTAGTGGTAAATGGTAACTTAGATAAAGCAATGAAAACATGGAAAATGAAAGTTGCTAAAAGTGGTGTCCCTTCTGAGCTAAAGAAAAAGAAACACTATACAAAACCAGGAGTTAAAAGAAGAGAAGCAAAAAAAGAAATGATTCGAAATGCTCGTAAGCATAAAAATTATTAAGGGTGATTAAAATGCAAGAACAAATTAATAAAGATTTAGTGCAATTTATGAAGGAACAAGATAAGTTTTCTTTAGGAGTTCTTAGAATGCTTAAAAGTGCTTTACAATTAGAAAGTATTAATAAAAAACAAGATTTAACAGATGAGGATGTTATAGCAGTTGTTAAAAAACAAGTAAAAATGCGTACGGATTCTATTACAGAATTTGAAAAATATAATAAAATAGAAGAAGCAAATACGTTAAAAAAAGAAATTGAACTTTTAAAAAAATATTTACCAGAAGAATTAAGTGAAGAAGAAATAGATAAAGCCATTTCTGCTGCTTTTTCAAAAATAAATCCTACCAGTATGAAAGATATGGGACTTATTATGAAAGAATTACAACCAATTGCTTCTCGTGTTGATATGAGTCTTGTTTCTAAAAAAGTAAAGGATCAATTAATGAAGGTTTAACAAAAGAACCTTTTTTATTTTCATTTTATAAAAAGTACGTTATAATAACAATAGGAGAGAAAGATGAAAGAAATTGTTTTTAATAAAGATCGTTCCTATTTAAGAACTGGGATTCAAAAAATTGAAATTGAAGAGAATCCTGAATTTTTAAATGGACTAGCGATTGCAAAAGCAACCATTCATAGTTTTTTCTTGGAACATCATTATAGTGCTTATGTTCCTAAAACAAGAATTTATTTATGTGAAGGCTTAATAAATACTAAGTATGAAGAAGCTTTCTATGCTAAATATGATACCGATATTGAAAAATATTTAATTTTTCGTGAAGAAAATCGTCATATTACCCGTGTTGGTACAGATTTTATTATTGAAACATTGGAAAACAATAAAAAAGGATATACGCATTTAAAAGTAAATGGTACTAAAGTAGAATTAATACAAGAAAATTTAAGTAATTTTACTTTTACTTCTTTTGAAAATTTGGCCATTATTAATTCTCAATTTTATTTTATAACAGCCAATAAATATTATGGACCAAAATTTAAAAGTTTAAAAGAAGATCCTAGTCGTCCTGGAGAATTTATCGTTATAGATGAAATTCGCATATTAAACCAAGGAAATGAGTATCCCCTTATTGATACAATTGCTTTTCGTATGAATCATAATTTTGAGTTAAAATCTTTTGTGTATTCTCTAAATGAACCAGGAATACCTTTAGATATTTCTTCAACCAATTATGTTGATTTACATAAAGAAAGAGAACAACAACTATTAGAAAAAGAAATAAAATTTAAAGAAACGATTGATTCTCTAAATGATCCTTTTCAAATGGCTCATAAACAATAGGTGTGAATTCTATTGTTTTTTTTATAGATAAATTCATATAGTTTTATAGGTGGTTTTATGCATCTTTATAAAACAATGAAAAATTTTTTAATGGATAAAGAGTATTATATTGATTTGTATGAAAATAAAATTCATGTTTTTAATTATATTGATATTTTAAAACTAACTGAAGAAGAAATTCATTTGTCTATGCCTTCCTTCCTTCTAATTATAAAGGGAAGCCAATTTGCGGTTAAAAGACTCGAAAAAAGAGAAATTTTAATTGAGGGGAATGTAGAAGAAGTGAGGTTGGATCATTAGATGGAACACTTTATTTATATCAAATGTAGGACAAAATTTAAAAATCGTATTCTTATGAAATTATATAAAAGTCATATTAATGTTTATGATATTTATACCGATCATAATGATCTTTATTTAAAAATAAAAAAAGAGGACCAAGAAAGAATTAAAAAAGAGATTGTAACGACGAAATTTATTTTTGTAAAAGATACTGGTTTATTTCAAATACAAAAATTAATGCCTCCTCTAAAAGTATTTATGATTGTTTCTTTTTTATTCCTTACTAATTTTTTTAGTCGTTTTATTGTCCAAGTAGACGTGATTCATTCGAATAAGGAAATAAGAAATTTAGTTGCAAAAAGTTTAGAGGAAGAAAAAATACATGTATGGACACTCAAAAAAGATTATAATACGTTACAAAGTATCAAAGAAAAAATTATTAATCGTTATAAAGATCAATTAGAATGGATTGAAATCGAAAATGAAGGAATGCGCTATGTTGTACGTATTGAAGAAAGAATTCTAAATCCCGAAAAGCAAGAAAAACCATATTGTCATATTGTTGCTAGTAAAAGTGGAGTAATTGATCGTATTATGAGTACTAAAGGAGAGGTTTTAGTACATGAAGGACAATATGTAGTAGAAAATGAACGTTTGATTACGGGAGAAATTACATTTAATGAAAATATTGTGAATCAAGTTTGTGCAGAAGGTAGTATCTATGCAGAGGTTTTTTATAAAACAAGTGTTTCCATGCCAATTCAGTATACAACAAAAGAAAAAACTGGAAAAAAACGATGGAATTTAAGTATTGAAAATGAAACCGGTAAGTATAAAATCTTTCGTAGTCGTCTTTCCACTTATGAAACCGAAAGTCGTGTTTTATTTCATTTTTTTAATTTTACTATTTACTTTGATACCGAATATGAAACAAAAGAAACCCAAAAGGAATATGACTTAGAAACGGGGACAAATAAGGCATTAGAACTTGCTGATGAAAAAATAAAAGCCAAATTTTTAGAAAATGAGAGCATAAAAACGAGAAAAGTTTTGAAAAATACCCTAAATGATAGTACAATAGATGTAGATATATTTTATTCGGTGATTGAAAATATTGCCAAAGTGGAAGAATATTCTATATCTATAGAAAAAGAGGGAAATGAATGATTGTAGATACTTTAACAGATGCTATTCAAGAAATATGGCCGATGCTTGTGATTTTTTTAGTGATTTTGATTGCGATTCGCGTCTCTTATATTGTTATTAATCATGAGAAATTTGTTTTTTATAAAGAATTTTTAAATTTATTATTTATTATTTATATTCTTTTATTGTATCAATTATTAACAAGTACAGAGATTAATAAAAATAGTGGATTTAATTTAGTTCCTTTTACAGAAATATTTCGATATGAAATAGGAAGCAAAAACTTTATTTATAATGTAATAGGAAATATAATTATTTTTATCCCATTTGGTTATTTTGTATCTGGCTATGTGAAAGCAAATAAAGTATCACACATTTTATTTATTAGTATTCTATCGAGTTTAACCGTTGAATTAGTGCAATTACAAATAGGACGTTCTTTTGATATTGATGATATTCTTTTAAATGTAGTAGGAAGCATTATAGGATTTTTACTCTTTATTGGTCTTACAGCGATTAAAAAACACTTACCCAAATTTTTTCAAAGAGATTTATTTTATAATTGTTTGTGTATTTTAATACTTTTTTTAGTTCTATTCTATTTTGCAAACGTTATTGGATTAGGGTGGTTTTAATGGAGTATGAAATTAATAACGTTTATGGATACCAAGAAGATTATTCGTATTTAAAAAAAGTCATTCATAATACGTTAAAAGAAGAAAAAGTAAAAAAAGCCATATTTTCGATTACGTTTGTAGGAGAAGAAGAAATACAAAGGTTAAATAGAGAATATCGTGGAATCGATCGAGTAACGGATGTTATTTCTTTTGCTTTTGAAGATAACTCTGTTCTTTTAAAAGAAAACACAAGAGTACTGGGAGATATCTATATATGTATTCCTAGAATGCAAGAACAAGCTATAAAATATGAACATTTAGAAAAAAGAGAGCTTTCCTTTTTAGTTGTTCATGGTTTATTACATTTATTAGGATATGATCATCAAACCAAAGAAGAAGAAAATAATATGTTTACAAAGCAGGAGTTGATTTTAAATGCCTCAAATATCAAGAGATGAAATAAAGCAAAAAGGAGTGAAACGTTTTTTTCACAGTATTAAGTATTCTATTGAAGGATTAGTGTATGCTTATCGTTATGAACAAAGTTTATGGATACATGCGATTGCCACTATTTTTTCCATTTGCTTAGGAATTATTTTTCGTATTAAATTATCTGAGTGGGCGATTGTTTTTATCGCTTTAGGTTCTATATTAGCAATGGAACTTGTGAATACCGCTATAGAAGCAGCAGTGGATTTAGTCACATTAGAAATACATCCTCTTGCTAAAATTGCTAAAGATTGTGGTAGTGCAGCAAGTTTTATTTTAAGTTTAGTAGCTATTGTCATTAGTTTATTTGTATTTGGACCTTATTTTATGAAAGTGTTTGGATTATAGGAGGGATTGGTTGTATGAAAAGTGGATTTGTCAGTATTATTGGTCGACCTAATGTAGGAAAAAGTACGCTTTTAAATTCTCTTGTAAATGCGAAAATTGCTATTACGAGTGATAAAGCAGGAACAACAAGAAATTTAATTCAAGGAATTTATAATGAAAGTGATACCCAAATTGTATTTGTAGATTCTCCAGGTATTCATAAGCCACAAAGTAAATTAGGAAAATTCTTAAATAAACAAGCTTTATCTTTAGTATATGATGTCGATGCCATTTTATTTTTAGTAGATGCTTCTACCTCTTTAGGTAAAGGGGACGAATATATTATGGAAATTTTAAAAAATTCCAATCTACCGGTTTTATTAGTTGTTAATAAAATTGATAAAATTAAAAATGAAGAAATTTTAGGAGTTATTGATACGTATAAAGATTTATATCCTTTTGCAGATATTGTACCAGTAAGTGCTAAAAATAAAGAAAATATGGATATTTTAATTAAAGTAATTAAAAAGTATTTGACTGATTCTGTTAAGTATTTTGATGAAAATATGATTACAAGTAATTCTCCATACTTTATGATGAGTGAAATTGTAAGAGAAAAATTATTAGATGCCACGATAGAAGAGGTTCCTCATTGTGTAACATGTGTTACAACGTATTATGAAGAAAAAGAAAAAATTACTTTAATTGGTGTAGAAATTATTGTGGAACGAGATTCCATTAAAAAAATTGTTATTGGTAAAAATGGAGAACGTTTAAAACAAATTGGAAGTGAAGCTAGAAAAGAAATAGAATCTTGGCTTGGAAAACGTGTTTATTTGGACTTACATGTGAAAACGATTAAAAAATGGAGAGAAAAAGAAAAAGTCTTACATGAACTTGGTTTTGATGAAAATGAATAAAATTTAGAAAAATACCTCAATATACAAATAGAAAGATTGAGGGATAAAAATGAATAAAAAAGAAGCTTGGAATAAGTTTAAAAAAAGTGGAAAAGTAGAAGATTATTTAGAGTACGCAAAGAAAAGAAGTGAAGAACGTGCTAGTGAAAGTAGAAGGAATCATCATTAGTGAAACTCCCTATGGCGATACTTCCAAGATTATCAAACTATTTACAAAAGAATATGGAATTATCGGTGTTATGTGTAAAGGGGTAAAATCAATGAAAAGTCGACTTCGAGCTTTAACCATAAAATTTACTTATGGTTCTTTTTATCTTTATTATAAAGAAGATAAATTATCCATTTTAAAAGATGTCGATGTACTAGATGATTTTAAAGTAATCAAAAGTGATATTGTTTTAATTAGTTATTTGAATTATTTAATGGAACTCACAACACAAGTTTATAAACAAAGTATGAATTCTATTTTGTATGATTTATTACTTTCTGGAATTAAAAAAATAAATAAGAATATGAATCCTTTAATCATTACCAATATTTTAGAATTGAAATACTTACCCTTTTTAGGAGTAGGACTAGAATTAGATGCTTGTATTCTATGTGGTAGTAAAAAAGAGATTGTGACTATTGATGCTGATGTTGGTGGTTTTGTTTGTAAAAATTGTTATACCAATCAAATTTTAGTTAGTCCAAAAACAATTCAATTGATTCGTATGTATTATTACGTTGCTATTGATTCGATTCGTAATTTAAAAATTAGTGATGAAATTGTAAAAGAAATTAATTTTTTTATCAATCGTTATTATGAACGTTATACTGGATTATTTTTAAATAGTAAAAAATTTTTAAATAAATTATTGGCTATGTAAATAAATCTTGCATTTCGATAAAATATTGCATATAATTTAAATATACAAACGTTGATGAGTGATGGGAAAGCTCGGAGTTATATAAAAAAAGTGATTCTACTAAAGAATAAGTAGGGTGGAACCGCGGAATATTTTTTCGTCCCTACAGTGTTCTTTAGTATTTTTAATTTTAGGAGGTAAAAAAATGGAAAAAATAAAAATGGATGATGTAGTAAACTACTGTAAACAATATGGATTTATCTTTCAAGGGAGTGAAATTTATGGAGGGTTGTCTAATACTTGGGATTATGGACCACTTGGAAGAGAGTTAAAAAACAATATTAAAAATGCTTGGTGGAAACGTTTTATCCAAGAAAATTTATACAATTATGGTCTAGATTCTGCAATTCTTATGAATCCAGAGGTTTGGGTAGCCAGTGGACATGTGGCATCATTTGCAGATCCTTTAATCGATTGTAAGAAATGTAAAAGTCGTGAAAGAGCAGACAAGTTAATTGAAGATTTTACGAATGGGGCAGAAACCGGAGATGGTTGGGATAATGAAAAACTAGAAAGTTTTATTCGAGAAAAACACATTCCTTGTCCTAAATGTGGAGCGTGTGATTTTACTCCTATTCGTAAATTTAATTTACTTTTTGAAACCCATCAAGGGGTTACAGAAGACTCTAAAAGTAAAGTCTATCTTCGTGGTGAAACAGCTCAAGGAATATTTGTTAACTTTTTAAACGTGCAAAGAAGTATGCGTGCGAAAGTCCCTTTCGGTATTGGACAAATTGGTAAGAGTTTTCGTAATGAAATTACGCCAGGAAATTTTATTTTTCGAACCCGTGAATTTGAACAAATGGAACTAGAATTTTTCTGTAAACCAGATACCGATTTAGAATGGTTTGGTTATTGGAAAAATTATTGTATGGATTTTTTAAAAGAGTTAGGTTTAAATAAAGAAAATTTAAGATTTCGAGATCATGCCAAAGAAGAATTATCTTTCTATAGTAAAGCCACTACCGATATTGAATTTTTATTCCCAATGGGTTGGGGAGAATTATGGGGAATTGCGGATCGAACGGATTACGATTTAGGAGTGCATATGGATCACTCAAAGACGGATTTAAGATATTTAGATCCTGAAACAAACGAAAAATACTTACCCTTTGTGATTGAACCATCTGTTGGAGTCGATCGTTTATTTTTAGCCGTACTTACGAATGCTTATGAAAAACAAATACTAGAAGATGGAGAAGAAAGAGAAGTCTTAAAAATTCATCCAGCTCTAGCTCCTAATAAAGTAACCGTTTTACCACTTATTAAAAAAATTCATGGTGAAAAAGCTGAAAGCCTATATGCGGATTTATGTCGTTATTTTCAATGTGCTTATGATGAATCTGGTTCAATTGGAAAACGTTATAGAAGAAGCGATGCTGTTGGAACCCCTTTTTGTATTACTATAGATGATAATACATTAAATAATAATACTGTAACGTTAAGGAATCGAGATACAATGGAACAAATAGAGTTAGATATGAACGAAATAAAAGACTACATTTCTTCAAAAATTTCCTTTTAATAGCGTTTTACATTCCAACTTATTTTTGATAGAATAAAATAAGAAGGTGAATCGTTATGCGTTATAATAAAGTATCAGGAGCTAAAGAAATTTTAAACAATTCTTCTTATGTAATCAAAAATCCTAGTGCCTATAAAAATAAATGGCATCAAGTATTTGGAAATCAAAATCCTATTTGTATAGAACTTGGAATGGGTAGAGGAATTTTTATCATGGAAATGGCTCGTCGAAATCCTAATAAAAACTATATTGGAATAGAACTCGATTCTTCTCAAGCAGCAACAGCTGTTAAAAATATTGGAACCAAACATTTGCCAAATTTAAGAATTATTTGTGTAGATGCTAGTTTAATTTTAGATATTTTTGGTAAAGAAATTACCACCATTTATTTAACATTTTCAGAGCCTTGGCCTAAAAAACAAGATGAAAAAAAGCGTTTTACTTCTCTAAATTATTTAAAACTTTATGATCGTATTTTTAAAAAAAATAAACATATTGTTTTAAAAACCGATAATAAAATATTATTTGCCAGTTCTCTTGAAAATTTAAGTAACTATTGGTATACATTTGATTGTGTTTCATTAGATTTACATCATGATGAAAGAAAAATACCCAATGTCTTAACAGATTTTGAGGTACAATATCAAAAAGAAAATCGTCCCATTTACTATGTCGATGCAAAATATAAAGATTAGAAAGGAAATAGTGTATGGCAAAATATGATAAAGAATTAATGAATTTATTGCTTCAATACAATAAAGAAATTGAAAATCATCGAAAAATGGTCATTCAAAATCGTTATAATCTTAATTCCAAAACCGAATGGATGCTTTTTACCGATCAAGTGCATGTGTTACAAAATGGGTATTTAAACGTATTTGAAAAAGTGGGCAATTTATCTTTAGATGTTAATTATCGTTATTTACAGTTGTTATCCCAAATTATAAATGCTGTAAATGAAAAATTAAATGAAAGTGAAACCATCTCCTTTGCTAGTATCAAAAAACAAATTCGCGTTTTAGTTGTATACAATGAATTTGCTTTTGAAATCGAAAATATAGAGAACCAAGCTGTTTCTAAAAAGAAAGAAGAAGTTACTCTAGCTTTAAATCATTTAGAACAATATAAATTAGTCCCTATACATTTACAATCAACATATGCTTTTGATGTAGAACAAATGAAAAAATTAGAAGCCAAAGAACAAAAAGCAAAAGAAATTCTTTTTGGCAAAGATTTAAATGCTTCTTTAAAAAGATAACTAGAAAAATCTAGTTTTTTCTTGGCAAATTTTTCTTTTTGTGTTACATTAATACAACAAAGAAGGAATGTCTATGCATATTGATCAAGAACTAATTCGTTTTATAGCGGATAATTATCAAGATTCGGGTGTGATTCATGAGGATTATATAAAAGCACTGGTAAGAAAAGTTATGGAACAAGAAAATTTAAGTTCCTATATTGAAAATATCGATATTCTATTATCAAATAAATATACGAAAGAAAAAGGGTTTATGTTTTACTGCCCTGCTGTTAAAACAATTGTTATTAATTATGAAAAATACGTAGAACGTCAAAAAGATTCTAGTCGAGATAAAATACAAAATTATATAGCGTTTAATTGTGATTTATTACATGAACTCTATCATGTAAAAGAAAGAAAAATATCTCAAGAAGAATATGATTTAACTGCTAAAATCTTAAAATTATGTTTTAAAAGATGTCAATATATTGAAGAATTTCAACACACCCTTAGTCCATTTTTAAAAGTAAAAGATATAGTTCTTTTAAAATATTTATATGCTATATATAATAAATATTATATTTTTGATGTAACAGAAAGACTAGCTTATCTTTATTCTTATCAAATGTCTAGTCAATTAGCTAAAAGGATGCAAGTAGAAGAATTAGAAATACTTTGGAAAATTAAAGAATATAAATTATATACTTTATGGCATACTTTTAAAAGTCCAACATTATACTATTTAGAAAAAATATGTACAAAACAAGAATTTAAAGAGTTAAAAGATCAAATAGATGGTTTCATTCTTCCTTTTGAAGAACGTTTAAACTTAGGATTAGATTTAACACCTCAAGAATTTGAAAGAGTTTTAGAAAAAAAGATAGATTTAGAAAATTCCTTATAACTAAATCTTCTTTTTTTTTTCGTTTCATGATAAACTAGAACTACAAAGAGGGATCGATATGTTTGTAGATGAGGTTGTTATAAAATTATATGCAGGAAAAGGTGGAGATGGATGTACCTCTTTTCGAAGAGAAAAATTTGTTCCAATGGGTGGACCAGATGGAGGAAATGGGGGAAAAGGTGGAGACATCCTATTTCAAGTAGATTCAAGTTTAAAAACCTTACTGGATTTACGTTATAAAAAAATTGTAAAAGCAGATAAAGGAGTGAATGGTAAAGGAAGTGGTAAAAATGGAGCAAATGCTACTGATATCATTTTAAAAGTTCCAGAAGGAACCACTTTGTATGATGCTGATACAAATCTCATTTTAGCGGATTTAACCCAACCAAAAGAGGTATTTGTAGCAGCCAAAGGAGGAAGAGGGGGAAGAGGCAATAAAGCTTTTGCTACTCAAAATGAACCAGCTCCTAAATTTAGTGAACTAGGGGCTCCTGGAGAAGAAAGAGTTATTAAATGTGAATTAAAAGTCATGGCAGATGTTGGTTTAATTGGTATGCCAAGTGTAGGAAAAAGTACTATTTTAAGTTTAATTAGTAAAGCTCATCCTAAAATAGCAGATTATCACTTTACAACATTATCTCCTAATTTAGGAGTTGTAAAACTAAAAGATAATCGTTCTTTTGTTATGGCTGATTTACCTGGTTTAATTGAAGGAGCTAGTGAAGGATTGGGTTTAGGGCATCAATTTTTAAGACATGCTATGCGTACGAAAATATTAGTTCATGTTTTAGACATGGGTGCATTAGAAGGTAGAAATCCAATTGATGATTATAAAACCATACGAAAAGAAATTGAAAATTATAGTGATAAATTAAAAAAGAAAAAAGAAATTGTTCTTGCGAATAAAATGGATATAGAAGGGTCAAAAGAAAATTTAAAAAAATTTAAGGAAGCTTATCCTAATTTAACTGTTTTTGAGGTAAGTGCCTTGCATCAAGAAGGTTTAGAACCCGTACTCCTTTATTTAGCTAATCTTTTAGATACTTTAGATGATGAACAATTATATGATGAAAAAGAATTTGAAAATTATATTGTTTATAAATTTCAAAATGAAAAACCCTATACTATTCACAAGGATAATGGTGTATGGGTATTAGAAGGAAAAGAAATAGAAGATTTATTTCGTATGACTCGTTTTACAGAAGATGAAGCCGTCCTTCGTTTTGCAAGAAAATTAAAAGGAATGGGTGTTGAAGAAGAACTTGAACGATTAGGAGCTAAACGTGGGGATGAGGTTCAAATTCTAGATTATATCTTTGAATTTAAAGAGTAAGAATATTATTTAAAAAGAGTTTATGGTTGAATAAAATGAATTGTATCACCAACATTTAAAGAAAAACTAGTATTTTTAGGTAATTCTAAAATACTTGCTTTTTTTATGTTATGATTGATTTTAATAATTTTATTTTTAGAACAATTTCGTTCTATAAATAAAATTGTATTTTCATTATCTAAACCAATAATATCAATTTCTTCTTTCATAAAAAAGGTATGAACACTATTACATTTAGGAAATAAAATACCATAATTTATATTTGTTTTACCCATAAATCCCATTACACGATCCATAAAGTTTGTTGCTATTTTAATTTCAAACAAATTTTTATCTAATTGTAATTTCAAAAGTATCACCTAATACATCATATCATAAATCTATTAAATTAGAATACTTTTGAATTGATAATCAAAAATGATTATGTTAAACTAAATATAGTTTTATGGAGGTTTTGATATGAGTTTAAATATGAAGAAAATAATAGAAACAGATATTGATATGTTTATAAAATTGGTAAATCTAGGAATTATCGATAAAGAAACTGGTTATAATGCCATTATTGAAAATAAAGAAGAGTATGCTAAGTTATTTATAGAAGATACAGATTCCGTAAAAAGAGAAAGAGTTTTGAAATAAAATTTAATTTGACTTTACCGCTTTTTTCTTATATATTTATGATAAAGAGTAGGTGAATGTATGAACCTTCATGAAAAAAAAGGACAAGCCTTAGTAGAGTATATTTTAATTGTTGGTATTATTAGTGTGATTACCGTAGCAATTGTTTCTTATTTTGGTGGTTATTTAAAGGATTCTATTACCAAAACTTCTTGTTCGTTAGTGGATCAAGAATATGTACAAGGAGAAAAACCAGGAGAAGCCTATTGTAAGGAGAAAGATGTGGAATAGTTTGCATCTTCCTTTTTTTATGGTATAATAAATTCATAATAAAGGGGTGATAAAAGTGATTCTAAATCAAAAAGGACAAGCCTTAATTGAATTCATCCTTCTATTACCTATCTTTATTTTTATGCTTTTTGCAGTAATTGATTTAGGAAAAATCTTATATATCAAGAATAATTTAGAAGGGAAAATGGAAGAGGTTGTAAGTGCTGTAGAGTCGAAAAGCTTAGAAGAGGTAAAAAAAGATTTACAATTAGAAAAAGATTTCATTACTGTAGAGGTACAAACAGGGGAAAAATACAAAACTATTTTTTTAAAGAAGAATGTTGAAATTCTTACTCCAGGGCTTAATCTTCTTTTAAAAAATCCTTATGAAGCTACGGCGAAAAGAGTGATTTTAAATGAATAAAAAAGGGCAGACTTTGATTGTATTCGTATTACTTCTTCCTCTTGTTTTATTGTTCTTAGCTTTTGTTGTCGATACAGGTATTTTAATAAAAGAACAGATTAAATCCAATAGTACTCTAAAATCGATTTTAATTACAACGTATAAAGATAAAGAACAAGTTGGGTATGAAGAAGAAATAAAAGAGTTACTTATGCAGAATCAATTGCCCATTGAAGGCGTAAAAATTAAAAAAAATCAAGATGAGGTAAGTGTAGCATTAACATATGAAAAAGAAAGTATTTTTGGTCAAATTATTGGTATCAAAACTTATAAGATTCAAGTTAAATTAAAAGCCATGGAAGAGCAAAATCAAATAAAAATAGTAAAAGAATAGAGGGAATGTTATGTCTAGATCAAAAGGAAAATCAATATGTCTTTTCTCTGCTAAAGGTGGAGTTGGGAAAACTATTACTTGTATTAATCTAGCCGGAATTTATGAACATTTAGAAAAAAAAGTGTTACTGGTTGATTTAGATTTATCAAGTGGTGGATTATCGATGGGATTAAATCGTCCTTTTGAAAAAACCATTTTTAATTTTGTCGATGATTATAATAACAATCGTTATAAAGATTTTTCAGATTATATTACCAAATATGATGACTATATCGATTTATTACCATGTCCAAAAGATCCTAGACAAGCAGGAAAAATAGATGCGAAATATATTGATTTATTAATTGATAAAGCCGAGTCTAATTATGATATTGTTTTAATTGATACAACGCATATATTAAATGAAATGAATGTTATTACTTTAGATAAAGTGGATGAAATATTATTTTTAATGACCAATGATCCATTAGATTTAAAAAATATGAAATCTATTATGAGTATTTTTAAAGATACTCAAGTTACGAATTATAAAATTATTTTAAATTATAGTATCAATCCTTATAAAGATTATTTCTCTTTATTTGATATTAAAAATATTATTAAAGCGAATATTGATTATACGATTTCATCTAATTTTTATATTAAAAATATAGATCAGTATGTTATGAATGGAGAAATTTTAACATTACAAAATAAAATGCCAACAACCTTTAATAAAGATTATGAAACATTTATGAATATTGCTTTAGATAGTTTAGAAGAGAAAAAAGTAAAAAGGCAAGAAGGTGAAGATGATGCCTAAAACAAGTTTAGTTGATGCTTTTAATATTGAAAGAAAGAATACCAAACTTTCCTCTATTACAGATTATGAAATCTTTCCAGATAAAAAGTTATTGGATTATTTTCGTACAACGATTGTAGAAAATTTAATTGATAAAGAAATACCAGAGGATAAAGTCTTAAATGAATTTATCAATGATGAAATTGAAAAAGTAATTGAAGGATACGATTTATCGAATTTAGAAAGAAGTCATTTGTATAATTTAATTGAAAATGAAATTAATGGATATGGACCTTTAACTGAGGTTTTAGAAGATAAAAATATTACGGAAATCATGGTCAATAGTCCAAATGAAATTTATATTGAAATTGATGGACAAGTGATTAAAGATGAAAGTATTTCTTTTATTGATAATAATCATATTATTAGAACCATTGAACGTTTAATTGAACCACTGGGAAGAACGATTGATAATGCAAATCCAATGGTGGATTCAAGACTTTTAGATGGTTCTAGAATTAATGCTGTTATTCCTCCTTTATCAACAAAAGGACCTGTTATTACGATTCGTAAATTTAAAGAAACGATGGCTAGTATTGAAGATTTAATTCGTATTGGTACTCTTACTCCTTATATGGCTCGTTTTTTAGAAGCAGCTGTTAAAGGAAAATTAAACATAATTGTTTGTGGGGGAACGGGTAGTGGTAAAACAACTCTTTTAAATATTTTAAGTGGTTTTATTGATTCTCATGAAAGAATTATTACAATTGAAGATGCTGCAGAATTACATTTACATCAAAAACATGTTATTTCTCTAGAAACAAGAGTATCGAATTATGATGTAGATAGTGAAATAACGATTCGTGATTTAGTAAGAAATTCGCTTCGTATGCGACCTGATCGTATTATTGTGGGTGAGGTTCGTGGAAAAGAAGCTTTTGATATGTTACAAGCTATGAATACCGGACATGATGGATCGATTACAACTCTTCATGCCAATGGTGCACAAGATGCCTTAAATCGACTTGAAACTATGGTCCTTATGAGTGGTTTGGATATTCCTATTAAAGCCATTCGTGAATATATTGCGAGTGCGATTGATTTAGTTGTCAATATTGAACGAATGAGTGATGGAAAAAGAAAAATTACCTCTATTAGTGAAATTAAAGGTTTTAAAGAGGATCGTATAGAACTTAGTGATATCTTTAAATTTGAACAAGTTGGAATTACCGGAGCTAAAGAGGTGGATGGAGAATTTGTTGGTCTTTATGGAAAAACACCAAATGTTTATAAAAAATTAACAGCTCGAGGAATAAATGATTTAGAAGATATTTTTGGAGTTTCAAAAGAAAAATAAAAAAGAAAGGAGAATTTTTATGCCTACTATTTCCTTAATTAGTATTTCGATACTTATCTCTTTTATGATTGGTGTAGGAATTATTTTGTTTGTTTTATATAATGAACTACAAAGTATAAAATTAATGAAAAGATTTGATCGATTTAGTTTATGTTTTAAAGCTGAAGAAGAGCCTTCCTTCTTTGATCGTTTTTTTCATTTTTTATGGAAAATAGTACATAAATTTTCTACTCTTTTAAAAAAATCTTCCGTCTTAACTCGTTATCAAAATAGGTATGAGAAATATATTTCATTTAAAGATAAAGAAAAACAAGCCATGGATATTATCAGTATTAAATTTTTAGTAGGATTCTTATTCTTTTTTCTCTATCTTTTCTTTATTATCTTACGTCACTTATTCTTTACTCCTATTGCTTTTCTTGCCTTTCTTTTTGGTTTTTTTCTACCGGATATAATTTTAAATATACAGTTTCAAAAAAGAAAAAAACAAGTAAGAGAAGATTTATTAAAAGCTATTATTATTATGAATAATAGTTTTAAATCAGGTAAAAATATTATGCAAGCCATTAGTACAGTTAAAAATGAATTAACAGGACAAGTAGCAGATGAATTTAAAAAAATTTATTTAGATATGACCTATGGATTAAGTTTAGAAGATGTTTTTAGTCGTTTTTATGAACGTATTTCTTTAGAAGAAACAAAATATATTGCTTCTTCCTTAACTCTTTTAAATAAAACAGGAGGCAATATTGTAGAGGTTTTTTCAACAATTGAAAAGTCTTTCTTTACCAAAAAGAAAATGCAAGATGAACTACATAGTTTAACATCAGCTAGTGTATTTGTTTTTCGTATTTTAATTTTTTTACCCTTTGTATTTATTGGTATTATTTTACTTTTAAATCCTACTTATTTTGCTCCCTTATTTCAAAGCTTTTTAGGTTGGGTTCTCTTTAGTTTTATTCTTATTTTATATATTCTCTATATTGTAATTGTTAAAAAAGTATTGAAGGTGAAAATATAATGAAAAAAAGAAATGCTATTGCTTATAAAATTTATCCTAAAAAAACAGTCAATCGTATAGAAAAGAAAATGAATTATTTAGGGCAAGACAATAAAAATAGTACGTTTGCTTTTTTAAATTTACGTCTTTTGTTTTCTATTTTGCTTTTTGGTATTTTCTTTTCTATGAAATATGGGTATATACTGGCTCCCATTTTGACATTGTTATTCTATTACGCTTTAGAAAAGATTGTTTTTGATTATCCTATTAAAAAAAGAGGTTTAAAATTAGAAGAGGAAGCGATTTTTTTCTTTGAAATTCTTTGTTTAACATTAGAATCTAACTCCAATTTAAAAGGAGCTTTAGAATTAACGAGTAAGAATATTGATAGTGAATTATCACTAGAATTTAAAAAAGCTTTACATGAGGTAAGAATGGGCAAGAGTTTTACGGAAAGTTTAATTGCTTTAAAAGAAAGAATTCCTAGTGATACGATTAATACCATTATTTTAAATTTAACAGAAAGTAGTATTTTTGGAAATAGTGTTCTATCTTCTTTACAAAATCAATTGGATTATTTACGAGAAAAACGCTTGCTTACGATTAAAGCTGAAATAGCTAAACTTCCTACTAAAATTAGTGTTCTTTCTGTTTTGTTTTTTGTCCCTATTATGCTTTTAATTATTTTATCTCCTATTTTGCTACAATTTTTAGCAGGATAGGTCTTTTTTTTCTTGCACTAAAATAGCATTTTCGGTATAATAACAAACAAGGTGAAAGGTTATGCGTTTTAGTAGGGAAGAATTAGAAATAAAAAATAAATATTCTTTTATGAATATTCCAGATTCTGTCTTTTTAACAATGATCAATAAAGCCAAAAAAAGCAATCATTTTCAAAAGGCTTTAGAGAAAGAACTCCATCATTATGTAAAAGAAAATATGAATTTAGAATATATGTTTCAATATATTAAATCTTTATCGATTTCTCTTACAAGCGAAGTAGAGGATCTTATAAAACAAATTATGCCTTTCTTTTCTTTTTTAGATTCGATTTCATATGAACTAAATATTGATGAATGTATTGTTTTATTTGAACAACCGCTTTTTGAAAAAATATTTTCAAATTATAAAAATGAAGAAGATTTTCAAGAATTAAAAGAAATGGTATCTACTAGTAAAAACTTTCAAGAATTTATAAATAATTATCAATCTATGCATGATTTAATGGAAGAAGAAAGTGATGAAGAGTTTAAAGAAAATGAAGTAGTTATGGGTAATGCTGAAGGAATGTATTTACATGAGATAGGTCAAAAACCATTACTAACGAAAGAACAAGAACAAGAATATTTTAAAATGCTTGAACAAGGAAATACAGAGATTAGAAAACAAATTATTGAAAGTAATTTACGTTTAGTGGTTAGTGTTGCTAGACATTATGTGGGATTTGGTCTTTCTTTACTTGATTTAATTCAAGAAGGAAATATTGGTCTTATGACTGCTGTAGATTATTTTGATTATAAAAGAGGCTATAAATTTTCTACTTATGCAACTTGGTGGATTCGTCAAGCCATAACTAGAGCTTTAGCTAATACAGGAACACTTGTTAGAATACCTGTTCATGTCCATGAATCCATTCACAAAATAGAACGTTTAACAAAAAAATTAAAAGTTGAATTAGGAAGAACACCTACGACAGAGGAAATTGCATCGGCTATGGGTATGACAAAAGACCAAGTAGAAAGTCGCTTAAATGATTCTCAAATTGTGAATCAAATCTCTTTAGAAACACCTATTGGGGATGATGGAGAAAGTGTATTACTTGATTTTCTACCAGATGATACTTTTGAACAACCAGAAGAATATTCAATTAATAATATGTTAAAAAGTGATATTCAAAAAGTTTTAGAAACATTAACAGAAAAAGAAAGAAATATTATTTGTCTACGTTTTGGACTTTTAGATGGAAAAACACATACTTTAGAAGAAATAGGAAATTATTATCATGTAACAAGAGAACGTATTCGTCAAATAGAAGCGAAAGCTTTACGTAAATTAAGACATCCATATCGTTCTAAACAAATAAAAGATTATTTAGATGAAGCAACTAAAGATTCTAAAGTTCATAGTACAACAAGGATTCAAAATACACCACCAACACGTGAAAGAATTGTGGTTAATTATGTAAAAAAATCAAAACCTGCTCCTGTGGTAGAAAAACGTGTTATAGAATCAAAAATGGAATCAAAAACTCAATCAAATAAATTAATTGAATTAATGAAAAGACACCCAGAAATAGCATTGAAAGAGTGGCAAGAAAAAATTAAATTATTACCACCGAAACAAAGAAAAACCATCTATTTAGTAAATGGAGAGTCATTACACGAAAATAATGCTTTTCCTAAAGACAATTACAGTGCTACTTATCAAAATTATTTTCTAGCTATTCAAAATTTATGTAAAATGTTTGCTTTAAAAAATGAATTAGAAAAAAAACCAAGAAATGTATCTAGTAAAGGATCAAATAAATTAATTGAGTTAATGAAAAAGCATCCAGAAATTACAATAGAGGAATGGCATGCAAGAATTAATACGTTACCAGATAAACAAAAAGATGTAATTTATTTAGTGAATGGTAAAACATTACTTGAAAATAATAGTATTCCAAAGGATACTTATAAAGCTACTTATCAAAATTATTTTTTAGCTATTCAAAATTTAAATAAGTTTAAAAATAAAAAAGCTTATCAAAGTAAATTAACCAAATTAATGAGTGATCACCCTGAGATTACAATGGATGAGTGGCAAGCAAGAATTAAAAGATTAACGAAAAAACAAAGAGATGCCATCTATTTTGTCAATGGAACTACTTTGTTAGAAAACAATCTTATTCCTAAAGAAAAATACAAAGAATTCCATAATAATTTTTATTTAGCCATTCACAACTTAAATAAAATGTTTTTAGTGGAAAAACCAAAAACACCATCTATAAATGTATCCAATAGATTAATGGAATTAATGAAAGAACACCCAGAAATTACGATAGAAGAATGGCTTGCCAGAATTAAGACGTTAACGGAAAAACAAAGAGAAGCCATCTATTTTGTCAATGGTAAAACATTACTTGAAAATAATAGTATTCCTACAGATAATTACAATATAATTTATATGAATTATAAGCATGCTGTAAAAAATTTAAGTTATTTAAAAAGTAGTTATCATTATCAAAACAAATTAGAAAAATTAATGGGTGAACATCCAGAGATTACAATGGATGAGTGGCAAGTAAAAATTAGACAGTTACCAGAAAAACAAAAAGAAGCTATCTATTTATTAAATGGAACGACTTTATTAGAAAACAATGGCGTTTCTAAGGTAAGAAATAATACAATTTATCAAAATTATTATAATGCAATAAAAACTTTAAATACAAGGTTGTTAATTAAAGAAGAAAAGATACAAACAGAAAAAACATTACAATTAAAAGATATTTTCCCACAAGAAATTTTAGAAATTAAAAAATATTTATATGTTCAAATGAATATAAGTAAAAATCAAGCAAGAGTGATCAAAGCTTGGGATAATTTTGAATGTTTAATTGAAAAAGATGGGAAGGATAAAAAAGCATATTTACGTTTATTAAAGTTATTCTATTTATTTAAAAAAGAAAATTTAATGGTTTCCAATCAAAATTTTTTACAATTACAAAAGGAAGAAGAAAACAAATTGGCACTTAAAAAAGAGTAACAAATAGTGCCTTTGTTTTCTTTTTTTAAAAAAATTTCTTCTATGAATTTTTCTTGTTTGTAGTACACTTGTATGCTACAATATTTTTAAGGTGGTTAAGATGTTTAGTTTTATAACAGGAATTGTAAAGGAAACAGAAAAAAATTATATTACATTAGAAAATAATGGGATTGGATTTCAAATTTTTGTAGCAAATCCTTTTAGTTTTCCTTTAGAAGAAGAAAAAAAAGTTTATATATATCCTTATATTAAAGAAGATGAATTTTCATTATATGGTTTTAATACCATAGAAGAAAAAGAAATGTTTTTAAAATTAATTAGTGTAAAAGGAGTTGGACCAAAACTTGCTCTTCCTATGTTTTCTTTAGGAAGTGTTTCAGGAATTATGGATGCCATTGAAAGAGAAAATATTTTATATTTAACCAAGTTTCCAAAAGTAGGAGAAAAAGTAGCACGTCAAATTATTTTGGATTTAAAAGGAAAATTAGTTAAGAATGAAGAAATGGTATCAACTGGATTAGAAGAGGTTGTAGAGGCTTTAGAAAGTTTAGGTTATAAAACAAGTGATATTAAAAAAATTCTACCGAAAGTGAATCCTTCATTAAAAGTAGAAGAACAAATAAAAGAAGCATTGAAATTATTATTAAAATAGAAAGGAGTTTTTTATGGAAGATAGAATTGTGGATGGAGAGGAAAAACAAGAAGATATTTTTGAAAAAAATATTCGTCCTCAAAGTTTAGATGAATATGTAGGTCAAAAAGAAATTAAAGAAAACTTACGTATTTTTATTAAAGCAGCTTTATTACGTGAAGAACCATTAGATCATGTTTTATTATATGGCCCTCCAGGTCTTGGAAAAACAACACTTGCTCATATTATTGCTAATGAACTGGGAAGTAACATTAAAACAGCAAGTGGACCTTCTATTGAAAAAACGGGAGATTTAGCAGCTATTTTATCAACACTTGAACCAGGAGATGTCTTATTTATTGATGAAATTCATCGTATGCCTAAATTTATTGAAGAGGTTTTATATCCAGCGATGGAAGACTTTGAAATTGATTTAGTGATTGGTACAGATGGAAAAAGTAGAAATATAAAAATTGATTTGCCTCCCTTTACTTTAGTAGGAGCAACGACTCGTGCGGGTGATATATCTTCTCCTTTAAGAGATCGTTTTGGCATTATTTCTAAATTAGAATATTATAATGCTGAAGAATTAAAACAAATTATTAAAAGAACCAGTCGTGTATTTGATATGCCAATTGATGAGGATGCCGCAGAAGAATTAAGTAAGAGATGTAGAAAAACACCACGAATTGCTAATCGTTTATTTAAAAGAATACGTGATTTTGCTTTGGTAGAAGGGCATACGCATATTACAAAAGAACTTGCTATAGAATCTTTAAATCGTTTAAAAGTAGATCAATATGGTTTAGATTCTATTGATATAGAATATTTAACAAGTTTAATTACCAAATTTAATGGTGGTCCAGTAGGAGTAGAGACAATTGCTACCTCTATTGGTGAAGAGGTATCCACAGTTGAAGATGTTGTAGAACCATTTTTACTACAAGAAGGATTTATTAAAAGAACACCAAGAGGTAGAATGGCAACAGAAAAAGCTTATGACCACTTAAAAATACGTCATAATGAATCTTTGTTTTAAATTAGATATGGGGGAATAATGTATGGAAAAGAAAAAATTAATTATTGTAGAAGGTCCACAAGGAACAGGAAAAACAACTTTAACTAATTATTTACGTGAAAATATTTCATCTTCTAATTTGTATCGTTTATCCGGTCAAAGTGATAAAACCAAAACTGGTAAAGAATATAGTACCAAAATGTATAATGCTTTACTAGAGTATTTAAAAGTAATGCAAGATATTCCTATGAATATGATTTTTGATAGAACTTTCTTTACAGAAGAAGTCTATGCTCGTTTAGGATATAAAGAATATTCTTTTACGGATGTTTATCAGTCTTTAACTCAACAATTACAAAATTTGGATTATGAAATCTATTTTATTGTTTTATATTTAAAAAATATTGAATTGTATCGAAAAAGATTAGAAAGAGAAGCACATCATAATTATCAAGCCTTTAGTATTGAAAATAGTGCCAATCAACAAAAAATTTATTTTGATTTGTGTAAGGAATTAGAAAATACATCCATTCATGTTTTAAAATTAGCTATGGATAATTTTGAAGAGGCTTACCAAAATATTCAAGACTTATTTTCAATTGGTGTATCAAGAAATAAAAAAAAGTAAAAGGTGATTAAATCATGATTGCAGAAATACTGGCTCCTAATGGTAGTAAAATAAGTTGTCTTTACTATGAAATAGAAGAAAAATGTAAAGAAATTTGTAAAGAGTATTGTTCTTTAAGTTTAGACAATTTAAAAGAATTTGAAAATTTTAGTAAAGATTATACGTATTTTGCTCCTTATTTTGATTTTGTTTTTGGCAATTTAGAATATTCTTTGCTTCATTTTGGTTTAAATGAAACGATTATGCTTACTGGAATAAAAAAAGAAAGAGTTTATGTTTTAAAACAATATTCTTCCTATTTTGATAAATATGTTACTCTTGATTTTGGAGCAAAATTTTTACATTTTTCCAGTGATAAAGACTTAAAAATAGAACCATTTATACCAGAACGATCTTTAGAGCCGTGTTTTATTACACATGATTTATACAAATTAGTACCAAGTATTGGAGGGCATAGAGCTCTTGCGTATCAATTATTAAACTTAGGTATGATTCGAGATAAAGAACTATGTGAAAAAATGTTTTCTTTAAAACAAGATCAAAGTGAAATGGGAGAGATTTTAATGTTTTTATGGCCACTTCTTCGTTTTGATATCTATGATTATCTTAAAAAACAATGTATGGTTGTTTATCATAGTAAAAATTGTACGCAAGAACAACTTGATTTAATTTCTAGTTTAATGCAAATGGGGTATTTATCCCAACTCAATCTTTTTGATTACTATCCTAAACATGATAAAGAAGTTTTAAATTGGTCTTATAAATTTAAAAGGAAAGAAGATGAATTAGATGCAAACCGCAGATTTTGATTATGATTTACCAGAGAATTTAATTGCTCAAACCCCTTTAAAAGAACGTTGTTCTTCACGTCTTATGGTGATGGATAAAAAAACAGGAGCTATTGAACACAAACATTTTGTAGATATTTTAGACGAACTTAAAAAAGGGGATGTATTGGTTTTAAATAATACAAAAGTCATTCCTGCTCGTTTAATTGGTTCTAAAATAGATACCCAAGCAACGATAGAACTTTTACTTTTAAAAGAAATAAAAAAAGATACTTGGGAATGTTTATCACGTCCTTTTAAACGTTTACATATAGGAACAAAAATTACTTTTGGTCATGATTTATTAGTAGCAGAGGTCAAAGAAAAAAAAGAAGATGGCATGGTTGTGGTTCAATTTTTTTATGAAGGTATTTTTTTAGAACTATTAGATAAACTAGGGGAAATGCCTCTTCCACCTTATATTCATCAAAAATTAGAAGAAAAGAATCGTTATCAAACCGTTTATGCTAAAAATAGTGGAAGTGCTGCTGCTCCAACAGCGGGGCTTCATTTTACCAAAGAATTATTAGAAGATATTAAAAAGAAAGGAGTAATCGTGACCGAAATTACTTTACATGTTGGATTAGGTACTTTTCGACCAGTTGAGGTTCAAGATATAAAATCTCATAAAATGCATAGTGAATATTATGAAATGAGTAAAGAAACAGCCGATATTTTAAATTTAGCAAATGAAGAAAATAGAAGAATTATTGCGGTAGGAACGACTTCCACAAGAACACTTGAAACCATTAAAACTAAGTATGGAATATTTAAAGAATGTAGTGGAAATACCGATATCTTTATTTATCCAGGATATGAATTTAAAGCAATTGATGGTTTAATTACGAATTTTCATTTGCCTAAAAGTACTCTTTTAATGCTTGTAAGTGCCCTATCCAAAAGAGAATATATTTTAAAAGCCTATGAAGAGGCAGTGAAAGAAAAATATCGCTTTTTCTCATTTGGAGATGCAATGTTTATTAAATAGTGTTATAATAGCAAAAGGTGATTAAAAATGAAGAAGAATTATATCTCTTTAGGGGTATTAAATGAAGAAAAAAATCAATTTAGAAACTATACAAAATTAGAGGGAAGTAAAAAAATGGTTGTCGATGAAAAAACAATTAATAATCAAAAACTATTTTATCTTCGTGATCAAATTCTAATTGGTAATAATACGATTGATTTAGTTGGTTTATGTGATCAATTTGGAAATGTTGTTGGTTTTGTTTGGAATTCTTATTTTGGTTATATGCATTTAGAAGAAGGACAAAAACTTAATTTTTTAACTCTTAAAATGCAAATATTAGAACGAATAAAAAGAGATTTAGAACAAAATTTAGAAAAAGATGTGTATGGCGGTAGAGCTATATAACGAAAGTTAGGGAAAACATAGTATGAAACTCGATTTCAAAGTAAAAAAAGAAGAAAAAAATTCCCAAGCTCGTCTTGGTCAAATTTTTTATAAAGATCAAGTTTATGAAACTCCAATGTTTATGCCAGTAGGAACAAATGCTACCGTAAAAACTCTTTCTCCAGAAGAAATTAAAGAGGTGAATGCCGGAATTATTTTATCCAATACATATCATTTATGGTTAGAACCAGGTGAGGATGTTGTAAATGAAGCTGGAGGATTACATCAATTTATGCATTATGATGGACCGATTTTAACTGATTCTGGTGGTTTTCAAGTTTTTTCTTTAGCAAAGCCCAAAAACATTACCGAAGAAGGGGTTTTATTTAAAAATCATTCTAATGGTGATCAACTTTTCTTAACCCCTGAAAAATCAATTGCTATTCAAAATAAATTGGATAGTGATATTGCTATGAGTTTTGATGAATGTCCTCCAGCCAGTGCATCTTTTGAATACTTAAAACAAAGTGTTTTAAGAACAATTCGCTGGGCGAAAAGAGGAAAAGAGGCGCATCAAAATCCTAATCAAATGCTATTTGGTATTGTTCAAGGTGGGGCATATGAGGATTTACGGAAATTAAGTGCTTTAGAAACGGTAAAAATTGGTTTTGATGGTTATAGTATTGGTGGAGTTGCCAACGATCATGAAAGTAAAGAAGATATGTATAAAGCTTTTTCTTATTCAACTAAGTATTTACCAAAAGAAAAATTACGTTATGCTATGGGTATTGGAGAACCAATTGATATTATTGAAGGTGTTATTCGTGGAATTGATTTATTTGATTGTGTAAGTCCTACTCGTTTAGCACGACATGGACATGCTTATACTCCAACTGGAAAAATTAATCTTAAAAATGCTAAATATAAAAAAGATTTTACTCCCATTAGTACGGAATGTGATTGTTATGCTTGTAAGCATTATACGAAAGCCTATATTCATCATTTAATTCATGTAGAAGAGACTTTTGGAGCTCGTCTTTTGTCTATTCATAATATTCGTTTTTTAACTCATTTAACAGAAGAGATTCGCACATCGATTCAAGAAGATCAATTATTAGAATATAGAGATGCTTTTATTAAAAAGTATTATGGAGAGAATTATGAAAAAAAATAAAATATGTATTTATATAACCGTTTTAGCATCTTTTTTAATGATTGCTTTACCAACCACTTATAAAGTTGTGAAAAAACATAATGAAAGACTTTTAATTAATACAGTGGAAACCATTGTAGAAGCAGCAAAAGATTGTTACTATAATGACTCTTGTATAAATGATGAAATTACTTTAGAAGAGTTATATGAAAAAACATCTTTAACAACGATGAGTAATCCCATTACTAAAAAAATATATAATCCTTCTTCTTATGTAAGTGTTAAAGATAATTTTACATTTGTTGAAAAGTAAAGATTACGCTTTACTTTTTTTCGTATTAATACCAATCGTAGAACCGATAACACAAGCAAGTAATAGACAAAAAGCATAGAGAAGACGATAAAGCCTAAATCCTTCTTGGTAAAAGAGTACATTAAGAAAAAATAAAACAAGTAAGAAAAGAACTCCTATTTTAACACCAGCTAGAAATCCATGATTTTCGGTTTTTTTTCCGGCAGCAACTCCAAAGAAGAAGAAAACAATGAACATATAAAGAAATGCTATAAAATTTATAATATTGGTTGGTATAAATAAATAATACGCTATACTTAAAAGAAGACTACCTCCTAGTAAAAAACCTAAAAATTTTAATAATGAAAACCCATATTCTTTTACATATTTCATATAATCACCTAATAAAAGTTATGATTTTGTTTAAAAAGTTATGAAAAAAACCATAATAAAAAGGGAAGGTGAATTTATGGAATTACTCACAGTCGTTTTTAGAACAACCTTTTTTTATTTTTTTATCGTTCTTGCTTATCGTATTATGGGAAAAAGAGAAATTGGGCAGCTGGGGATTATTGATTTAATTGTTTCCATATTAATTGCGGAATTAGTAGCAATTAGTATTGAAAACAGTAATGATTCAATATTTTTTACCATTATTCCTATTACATTATTAGTCGTCTTAGAAATTACTTTAGCATTCATTAGTATTAAATCTCGTTTATTTCGTAATGTATTTGGGGGAAAACCTTCTTTAATTATTGCGAATGGTAATGTCAATTATAAAGAAATGGTACGTCAAAGATATAGTATGGATGATTTATTACTAAGTATGCGCCAAAAAGAAATTAAAAGTATTGATGAAATTGAGTATGCTTTTTTAGAACCAAATGGAAAATTATCTATTTTTAAATACAATCCTTTTCATACCAAAAGTAATTATCCTATGCCTATTATTGTCGATGGTACTTTACAAGAAAAAGCTCTTACCTTTATCAAAAAAGATAAAAGATGGTTGATGCAAGAATTAGCACGAAAAAATTTAAACATAGAGGATGTTTTCTATGCTTTTAAGAAGAAAAGTAATTTATAAAAGGTCTTAGGTGGAAAAGATCTTTTTTATTTTGTATAAATTCATAAAAACAACAAATAAAATATTTACAATCTCGGATAAAATTAAACCATAAATACCAATACGAAAGAAGGAAAAGAAAACGAGTACACCGGTTTTTAGAATCATCCCCCAAAAAGTAATTTTCATTGTATACTTAGCAAGTCCTAATCCTTGTAAAGTACTAATAATTGGGCTTTCTAAATAAAATAAAACAAAAAAAGGAGCAAGAACGCGAATATAGTCAATTCCACTTTGTGTATGGTATAAAATCCATAAAAGTTTTTCTTTATAAAAAAGAATAAAGAGACTAAAAAATAAACCTAATAGAAAAGAAATAAATAAAGCTTGATTAAATCTTCTTTTTAACATTTTTTGATTCTTTTTTTGATGAAATTTACTAATTTCTGGAAGTAGGGCACTAGAAAGGGCAGATACAAAAAAAGAAGGCATAGTAAGAAGGGAGATACAGTAAGCGTTATAGGAACCATATTCCATCATAATATACTCACTTGAATAGCCCATAAATAGTAAAATATTGGTTAATAAAATGGGTTCAAAGAAAAAACCAATATTACCAATAAAACGGGAAGATACAGTAGGTAAACTAATTTCTAATACCTCTTTTATAGTAGAAAGATTTGGTTTTAAGTCTTCTTTTGATAAATAAAGGTTTTTGGGTAGAAAGAAGAAAAAGACAAATAAAGATGCTAGTTCCGTTACAATATTAAATAGAATTAAAACGGCAACAGCCATTAAAATACTTTTTTTAACAAAGTAAGGTAAGAAACAAACAATGAGTATAAGACGAATGATTTGTTCGACAGTATTCGATAAAATAAAAGGAAACATTTTTTGTTTACCAAAGAAATAGCCTTTTATAATACTTGTTAAACTAACAAAGGGTAGAGTTATGGTACAAGCAAGAAGTAATAAGTAGATCTCTTTATTTTTAAGTAAATGAAAAGCAATAAATTTACTGCTTAAAAACATGATAGACATTAAAAGAGTATTAACAACAATAATAATAGCTACGGAAGAAGAAACAATTTTTAAACTACGTATTTTTTCTTCAGCAACCAGTTTAGAAATTGCTAGGGGAAGTGCAAGTGTTGCAATAGTCATTAATAAAGAATAGGTAGGCATGATAAGAGAATGCAAACTAACGCCTTCTTCTAATATAATTCTTGTGTAAGCGATTTTTATGATAAAACCAAGGATTCTTGTTACAAATCCACCCAATAATAAAATGAGTGTTGATTTTAAAAATTTATTTTTCATAACCTCGCCCCTTTAAAAATTTGTAAGAATGCTTTATAATAGAAATATATGTTTAAGGAGGCAAAATATGGTTAATGAAAATTTTAAATCTTTAAAAGAATTATATGATCGTGTAACTCCAGCCTTAAAATCAAAAGTAAAAGAATTAAAATTACATCATATTCCATTTGTCACCGAAAAAGAAATATGGGAATGTTTAAAAAGTAGGAAATGGAAAGAAGAAAGTGATTTAACTTTATATGATATTGTAAATGATATATTATTTTTAGAAGAAAAAGAAATTATGGAATACTTAAATCAAACGTATGAAATAGAAGAAGAAAAAATAGAAGAAAAAGAAGATAAAGAGGATACGATTTTATGATGGAACCAAAAATTGAAGATCTACTAGAGAAATTAAAAAATAATTTCAGTGAACAGGATTTGGAAGATATTAAAAAGGCCTATCATTTTGCTTATGAAAAACATAAGGGAATGATGCGTCTTACCAATGAACCTTATATTACCCATCCTTTAAATGTTGCTTTAATATTAAGTGATTTACATGTTGATAAAGTTACGATTATGGCCTCTCTTTTACATGAGGTTTTTAATAATGCTGAAACAACGGAAGAAGAATTAGAACGTCATTTTGGTAGAGAAATTTTAGAAATTGTAAAAAGTATTAGTACGATTAATAAACTAGAATTACCAGATGATAAAGAATCTTCAGCAATCTATTTAAGAAAAGTGCTTGTTGGACTTGCTGAAGATGTACGTGTTTTATTTATTAAACTAGCGGATCGTTTACACAACATGCGTACGATTTGGGCAGTAAATCCAGAAAAACAAAAGAAGAAAGCAAATGAAACGATGAATGTTTTAATTCCTATTGCTCATCGTTTAGGTATTTATTCCATTAAAAGTGAATTAGAAGATTTATGTTTAAAGTATTTAAAACCAGAGGTTTATGAAGATATTTTAAAACAATTAAATGCATCAACAACAGAATTACAAGAAGTCCTAGAAGCTATGCAAGATAGTATTTCAACCATTTTAATTGAACATGGCATTCAATTTCAAATTAAAAGTCGTGTTAAAAGTGTTTATAGCATTTATAAAAAGTTAAGTAAAGGAAAAAAATGGAATGAAATTTATGATATTTTAGCTTTACGTGTGATTGTGGAAAAAGAAAGTGATTGCTACTTAACCATTGGTTTAATACACTCTAAATTTCATCCATTACCAAAACGTTTTAAAGATTATATTGCGATGCCAAAAGAAAATATGTATCAAAGTTTACATACCGGTGTTTTTGGTATAGATGGCAAAATATTTGAAATTCAAGTAAGAACCCATGAAATGGATGAAATTGCTGAAAAAGGAATTGCTTCTCACTGGTCTTACAAAGAAAAAGGAACACAAAAAATTCAAAATATGATGGAACAAAAATTAGAAATTTTTAGAAACATCATAGATACGTATAAAGAGACGGATGACTTAGATTTTGCAGCAACTGTAAATGCCGATATATTGGAAGATTCCATTTACGTTTTTACACCACGTGGAGATGTAGTAGAACTTCCAAAAGGTTCAACTCCAGTTGATTTTGCTTATCGAATTCATTCAAAAGTAGGAGATACAACTGTTGGGGCGATTGTTAATGATGAAATTGTTCCATTATCTTATGAACTTAAAGATAACGATGTTATTAAAATTAATACCAATAAAAATTCCACTCCAAGTAAAGAATGGTTAGATTTTGTAAAAACCAATGGAGCTAAGAATAAAATTAAATCCTATTTTAGTAAACAAGATCGTGAAGATTATATTGAAAATGGTAAAAATATATTGGATCGTGAACTTAGAAAACAACATTTAATCTTTAGTGAGGTTTTCAGTGAAGAGAAATTAGCAAAAATATTAAAAGATTTAAAAATGAACGATATGGATGATATTTATTTAGCTATTGGTTCTTTTCGCTATACAGCTGGCTATATCATTAAATTAACAGTAGAAGAAAAACAAAATGTAACCGATGCTTTAATTGAAAAAGTATCGAATAAAAAACGCCCTTCAATCAAAAGTAATACCAAAAATGATATTGTCGTAGGAGAATACAATGATATTTTAGTAACACTGGCAAAATGTTGTAAACCAGTTAAGGGAGATGCGATTATCGGGTATATTACGAAAGGAGAAGGTATTTCTGTTCATCGTATGGATTGTCCTAATATTTTAAATAAAAGTGAAAGATTAATTCCAGTTGTATGGAGTGAGAATACAGATAATGAGTATTATACGGATATTGTTATTGAAACTTTAAATGATAAAAATTATTTAAGTGATATTATTAATAAAGCTTCTTTAAAAAATATTAATGTCGTTTATTTAACAACAAATGAAAATATTGATTATACTTTGTATACTATGACTATTAAAGTTAAAAATGCTACTGAATTACAAGACTTTTTAGATAGTTTATATTCTCTAAATTTTATTAAGAAAGCAGGTAAAAAGTAATGCGTGTTTTAGTACAAAGATGCAAACAAAGTAGTGTTCGTGTTAATAATGAAATGATTTCTTCTATTGAAAGAGGACTTGTTTTATTGGTTGGATTTACAGAAGGGGATACATTACAAGATATTTCTTATATGGTGAAAAAAATATTAAATTTACGTATTTTTGATGATGAAAAAGGCGTTATGAATAAAAGTATATTAGAATGTGGTGGAGAAATTTTATCCGTTAGTCAATTTACATTATATGCAGATACAAAAAAAGGAAATCGTCCTTCCTATATAAAAGCAATGAATGGAGCAAGTGCCATCAAATTATATGATACTTTTAATGAGGAATTAGGAAAATATATTGGTGTACAAACTGGTATTTTTGGTGCAGATATGCAAGTACATATTCTAAATGATGGACCCATTACCATTTGGTTAGATTCTAAAGAAAAATAAAAAAAGTTGGGGGATACGGTAGATGGAAAAGAAAAAATATTGTAGTATCAAACATTTAGCTCTTATAAAGAAATATCAAGAAGAAGGTAGATATGAAAAAGCTTTACATGAGGTGGAACTTTATTTAAAAAATTATCCTAAAGACCCTCTTGGGTTATTTCAAGGTGCAAGTCTATTCATCAAATTAAATTTATTAGAACAAGCCGAAAGAGTTTTAAATCTTATTAAAGAACAGGAACGTTTTGATGTTTTAGATTATGAAAATTATGTTTTGGTTTGGTTAAGATTATTATGTGCTCAAAAGAAATATAAAGAAGCTTACAATCTATTTATAGAAAAGAATATAGAAAATTTTAAAAAATATTCAACTAAGACAGGAGATAAAATCTTTTTATGGAATAAACTTGGTCTACCGGTAGAAAAAAAAGAATACCAACATTCTTATTACTTGCATCAACTTTATCATTATAGTGAACAAAGATTTTTAAAACATATGAAAAAACATTTCTATGATTCTAGTGAAGAGACAGCTAAATTTTATCCTGAATTTTCTTTTCAACAAATTTATCCAATTATAAAAGAATTACTGCCAACACAACATTTTGTTTTACAATCCTTAAGTGGTTATTACACAATATTTCGTTATGATAATTGTGGGTATTGCACTGAAGGACCTGCAAATTACTTTAAGGTTGTATTTATAGCTAATACAAACTCGATTATTACTATGTATCCTCATATGCCGGAGGAGTACATTGGTTATACCGATTTAAACTATTTAAAAGAAGAGCAAGAAGTTCCTACTTTAAAAAAAGTAAAGCGTTTAAGTCAAGTAGAGAAATTCAATCAAAAGTATAATCGTTAAGTATTATCTATTAGCACCTTTTTTAGTCTTTTGTGCTATAATACTAGTAGGTGAATGTATATGGATTTAAAGACGGATTCTAGAAAAGTAAAACCAGGTGATACGTTTATTGCCATTCGTAACGTAGCAAGAGATGGCCATGATTATATTTTAAATGCAATTGAAAACGGGGCAACAAAAATTATTTGTGAGGAAGGTGCCTACCCCGTAGAAACAGAAATTGTAAAAGATACCAGAGACTATTTAAATGAATATTTATACAAAAATATCTATCCTAAAATTAGTGATATGACGTTTATTGGAGTAACAGGAACCAATGGTAAAACAACGACTTGCTTTTTAGTCTATCAAATGCTTCAAAAACTAGGAAAAACACCTGCTTATATTGGAACAATTGGTTTTTATTACAAAGATACAAAAAAAGTACTTAATAACACTACTCCAGATGTTGATTTATTATATGAAATGCTTCTAGAAGCCAAAGAAGCTGGGTGTGATAGTGTGGTGATGGAGGTAAGTAGTCATGCTTTAGATAAAAATAGAGTGTATGGGCTTTTATTTGATGAGGTTGCATTCACCAATCTAACACAAGACCATTTAGATTATCATAAAACGATGGAAAATTATTGTCATGCTAAAAAACAATTATTTTTAAAAACAAGAAATGAAAAAGTTGCTATTTTAAATGGTAATGATGCGTATTATAAAGAATTTATATGTGGAGATAATCAAACTCTTTTAATTGGAACGGATACTACCTTCGATATTGTAATACAAGACTTAGACTTTAGCCATACCAAAACAAATATTCAATTCTCTTATCAAGGAAAAACATATAAAACATCTATTAAAATGGTAGGAAGATACAATGTCTATAACTTTTTAACAGCTGTATTCTTAGTCTACAAAATGGGCTTTAATTTAGAAAGTATTTTAAGTTTAAGTGAGACTTTAGATGCTCCAAGTGGTAGAATGGAAAAACTTGAGTTTGGTTCTAATAGTATTTTTATCGACTATGCCCATACGCCAGATGCGGTAGAAAATGTTTTAAAAAGTGCTTTAGAATATAAAAAAGGAAGAATGATTACGATTATTGGTTGTGGAGGAGATCGTGATCGAACGAAAAGACCGATTATGGGGCATATTGCAGAAGAAAACTCTGATTACGTCATTTTTACCAATGATAATCCCAGAACCGAAGATGAAAAACAAATTATGGAAGATATTTTAAGTGGTGTTAAAAAAGAAAATCACGAAGTACTTTATAATCGTAAAGAAGCCATAGAAAAAGGAATTTCTATGTTAGATGAAAATGATTTATTAATGATTTTAGGAAAAGGACATGAAGATTATCAAATTATTGGAACCGAAAAACAACATTTTAGTGATCAAGAAGTTGTACTAGAATGTATAAAAAAATAAGAAAGAAGGATACAATAGTGAACAATAAGCAAGAACAATTTTTAGATATGATTTTACCAGATTTTAAAGAAGGAGTAATAAAACAAGAAGATATTCAAAAAACATACTTTGATTTAGAAGAAAGTCAAAAAATAAAACCCTATAGTACATTAAAAGAGGTTCCACTTGCTTGGTCAACTGGGGTTTCTTATGATGAAGAAAGAGAGTATACGCTTAGTAAAAAACCAAAGAATAGACAAAATATATAGTTGACTTACCACTCAATTCGTAATAAAATAAGACTATATTCAATTTCTACGTTAAAGAAAAAGTAAAAAAATCCATTCTTTAAAAGAGAGGGCTAGAAAGTTGAAAATGCCTAAAGAACATTTTTTGAAAAGACACCTTTAATAATACGTAGAACGCGAGTAATTCGTGATAAATCAATGAAGAGTACCTAGTAAAGTAAGGTGGCACCGCGGGAAAGTCTCGTCCTTACGATACTCGGTTTTTTTATGTTTAGGAGGAAAAAAATATGATAACAAAACCAAAAGGAACTTATGATGTACTTGATAAGGAGGCATTAAAACTACAAAAGATTAATCGTTTAATTGAGTATACTTGTGAATTTTATAACTACGATTATATTCGTACACCTATTTTTGAATCTCGTGAGTTATTTCATAGAACGGTTGGTGAAACAACCGATATCGTAACCAAAGAAACCTATGATTTTAAAGATCGAAGTGATAGAGAACTAACTCTTCGACCTGAAGGTACTGCAGGAGTGGTTCGTTCGTTTATTGAAAATAAGATGTATGGCTCTAATATGCCTAGAAAACTTTACTATAATGGAACAATGTATCGTTATGAAAGACCGGGAAATGGAAGAAATAGAGAATTTACCCAATTTGGAGTAGAGGTATTAGGAAGCAATGACCCTGCTATAGATGCTGAGGTTATTTCCATGCCTTATCACATGTTTTTAGAATTAGGTTTTAAAGATTTAAATGTTAAAATCAATAATTTAGGTTCTAAAGAAGATAGAGAAAAGTATAAAGTAGCTTTAAAAGAATACTTAAAACCACATTTAAACGATTTATGTGAAGATTGTAAAAAAAGATATGAAACCAATCCTTTACGTATTTTAGATTGTAAAGTGGATGGGGATTCTACTATTTTAAAAAATGTTCCAAGTATTTTAGATTATCAAAGTGAAGAGTCTACGAGTCGTTTTAAAAAAGTACTAGAATACTTAAATTTTTTGGATGTCGATTATGAAGTCGATGAACATTTAGTACGTGGACTTGACTATTATGATTATACCGTTTTTGAAATCGTAAGTAGTGAAGAAGTACTAGGAGGTGCTAGTACCATTGCCGCAGGAGGAAGATATAACGATTTAGTCGAAACTTTAGGTGGACCTTCTACTCCTTGTATTGGTTTTGCGTGTGGTCTTGAACGTGTCATGCTTGCGATGGATGCTTTTGAAGAAAATAAAAAACGACCAATCGATTGCTATATTTTATATGTAAATGAAGAAGAAAAAATAAAGGCCCTTATGCTTGCTCAAGATCTTCGTTTAAGTGGAGTAAGTGTTGATTATGACACAACAGGAAGAAGTTTAAAAAGTCAATTTAAAGAAGCCGACCGAAATGGGGCAGAACTGTTAATTCTTTTAAATAGCGAAGATTTACAAAAAGGTTTAATTACCGTAAAAGATAATGTAACTAAAGAAGAAGAAAAAGTCGATGAAAATGAAATCATTGATTATATCGTTTCAAGATAGGAGGATTTTATGGACTTAAAAGACCTATTTAAAAATGCTAAAGAATTAGAAAATCAAGAAATTGAACTCGATGGTTGGGTGCGAAATCATCGACGTCAAAAAGATTTTGGATTTATTGATTTTAGTGATGGAACTTGTTTTTCCCATTTACAAATTGTCTATGATACAACGCTTTCTAATTTTAATGAAATTAGTAAGGTTTTAGTCGGTAGTGCTCTTCATATTAAAGGAGTGTTGGTTCCTTCAAATGGAAAACAAGATTATGAGGTAAATGCAAGAGAAATTGTAGTATTAGGGGTTTGTCCTGAGGATTATCCCATACAACCAAAAAGACATACAAAAGAATTTTTAAGAGAAGTTGCCTATCTTCGACCTCGTACAAATCTATTCCAAGCCGTTTTTCGTGTAAGAAGTGTTGCAGCATTCGCGATACATACCTATTTTCAAGAAAGAGGATTTGTTTATTTTCATGCTCCATTAATTACCGCAAGTGATTGTGAAGGAGCAGGGGAGATGTTTCAAGTAACAACGCTTCCATTAGATAAAATGAAAGATCGTCCAGATTATGCAAAAGATTTTTTTGGAAAGATGACCAATTTAACCGTAAGTGGCCAATTAGAAGCCGAAACCTTTGCAACGGCCTATAAAAAGACGTATACGTTTGGTCCAACCTTCCGTGCTGAAAACTCGAATACCAAAACCCATGCTGCTGAATTTTGGATGATTGAACCAGAAATGTGCTTCTGTGATTTAGAAGGCGATATGGATGTTATGGAAGATATGCTAAAATATGTCGTTTCCTACTGTCTAGAACATTGTAAAGAAGAAATGGAATTCTTTAATCAATTTGTAGAAGAAGGACTAATAGATAAACTAAACAAACTTGTTGCTTCTAAATTTACAAGAATTGATTATAAAGATGTGATAGAATTATTACAAAAAGCGGATGTAAAATGGGATTTTGTACCAAGTTATGGTGGAGATATCGCAAAAGAACACGAAAAATATATAACAGAATACTTTAATGGTCCGGTTTTTATTAAAAACTGGCCGAAAGAAATTAAAGCGTTCTATATGAAACAAAATAGTGATGGCAAAACGGTTGCTGCTGTTGATTTAGAAGTACCTGGTGCTGGAGAACTCATGGGTGGCAGTCAAAGAGAAGAAGATTATGAAAAACTACTTTCTCGTATGAACGAATTACAAATGGATACCAAGAGTTTAGATTGGTACTTAAATTTAAGAAAATATGGAACTTGTGTTCATTCCGGATTTGGTATGGGATTTGAGAGATTATTAATCTATCTAACAGGTGTTGAAAATATTCGTGATGTTATTCCATATCCAAGAACACCGGGAAATTGTGAGTATTAAAAAGAAAGGATAGATAAAAATGAAACAATTTAATAATGGAGAATTTCGTATTAAAGATATAGATAAAGAATACACCGTTTATGGTTGGGTCAATAAACGTCGTGATATGGGAGGTGTTATATTCGTTGATTTAAGAGACCGTTCTGGTTTTTTACAAGTTGTTTTTAATCGTAGTTTCTTAAAAGATGATTTTGCTTTAGCAGAAAGTCTTAAAAATGAATACTGTATTAAAGTAACGGGTAAGTTAATTGCAAGAACACCTGATATGGTAAATCCAAAAATTCCTACTGGAGAAGTAGAACTTATGGTTGAGAATTTAGAAATTTTAAGTGAAGCAGACCCAGTACCATTTAATATTTATGAAGATAAAGAAGTAAATGAAAATATTGGACTTAAATATCGTTACCTAGACCTTCGAAGAGAAAAACTACAAAAAACGATTAAAATGCGCCATCAAATTACCTCTTCTGTAAGAGAATATTTAAATAGCAAAGAGTTTTTAGAAATCGAAACCCCAATTCTTTGTAAATCAACTCCTGAAGGAGCAAGAGATTATATTGTACCATCACGCGTTAATAAGGGGACGTTTTACGCGCTTCCACAAAGCCCTCAAATTTTTAAACAACTCTTAATGGTTGGAGGATTTGAAAAATATTATCAAATTGCCAAATGTTTCCGTGATGAAGATTTAAGAGCTGACCGTCAACCGGAATTTACCCAAATTGACTTAGAAATGAGTTTTGCAAGCCAAGAAGATATTATGACTTTAGTAGAAGGTATGATTAAATATGTTGTTAAAAAAGTAAAAGATATTGATTTACCGGATTTTCCAAAAATGCCTTATAAAGAAGCCATGGATCGTTTTGGATCTGATAAACCGGATACGAGATTTTCTATGGAACTATTAGATTTAACGGATATTTTAAAAGATACCAATATGAATGTATTTCGTAATGTTATTGAAGAGGGTGGTATCGTTAAATGTTTAATCGTTAAGAATAACGGTGATAAATATTCAAGAAGTGATGTGGAACATTTAACGGATTTTGTAAAAATCTATGGTGCTAAAGGACTTGCTTGGTTAAAATACGATGATGATAAATTTAATGGGGTTATTGCTAAGAATTTAGAGGATGAAAAACTAGAAGCTATCCGTAAAACTTATAATGTCGAAAATAACGACTTAATCTTAATTGTTGCCGATAAGAAAAAGATTGTCTATGATTCTTTAGGTGCCTTACGTTTGAAGATTGCGAATGACTTAAACTTAATTGATAAAGAAAAAATGAACTTCTTATGGGTTGTTGATT
>CANRCV010000007.1 GCA_947629205.1 uncultured Bacilli bacterium | reverse complement strand
CAATTGGAAATGCCTTTGATGCAAGTTATAAATATCAAAGAGACTTAGATAGTCATATGATGAAGAATACTGAGTGGGGTGCAGTTGCTTATCTACAACATAGTAAGTATGGTAGCGAACAAAGTGTAAGACTCAACAATAATGGTAATTATATGACTGGATATGCAGCTAAAAATGAACCTACTACTGGGTATACTGGAACAAATGAATCTTGTACAGACCACCCAAATGCTTGTAATGAACGTGAATATCCAAATCAATTAGGAGCAGATGGGGATGTGACTTTTAATTATAAAAATTCTTTAAGTACAGTTGCTAGTACAACAGGAAATTATACAGGCATATATGATATGAGTGGTGGAGCATTGGAATATGTCATGGGAGTAATGAAGGATGCAAGTAATAGTGGATATTTGTTTGTTCAAAGTGGATTTAGTACTGGTGGTTTTCCATTTGATAATCTAGAAAGCAATAAAAAGTATTATGATGTTTATAATTATAGTACAAGTCAAACAAATTACAGTTATAGAATACTTGGTGATGCAACTGGAGAAATGGGACCTTTTGTAAGAAAAAAATATGGTACTCAAACAAGAACTATAAGTTCTTGGCATGATGATGATTCTGCGTTTGGTTATTCTACTGCTCCTTGGTTTGAACGAAGTGGTAATATGAGCGATGGAACTATTTGTGGAATATTTAATTTCGGTGGTCGTCGTGATGGTGGAGGTGCTACACATATTTCTTTCCGTATTGTCTTAACACCATAATGAAAATAAAAATAAAGGGCATTTACAATCATACGGATAAATAGCATATTATCCGTATGATTGAACAATGAGATGATAGTATGAATTATATGACAATTAGTGAAAAAAGGAGAAGCAGAAGATTAAAGGTTTATTTTTCTGGAAAAAATATATAAACTATAATATAATCAAAATGTAAGTGCTACCAAATTAAATAGCACTCACGATTTCGTTTGCACTATACCTTTAACAGGTTGGTGCTTTTTTATTTTAAAATGAATAATATAACAACTACTAAAAGTAAAAAAAAACAAATCACCTGAAGAAAGAGAAAAAACTGGCTCAAAAACAATATTGACATTCATACGGATAAATAATATAATATCCGTATGAATGAACAATGTGGTGATAGTATGGATCATATGACAAAAGAAGAATTTATCAATGAAAGTAATATTGAAATTATTCAAAAACTTATGGAAAAAAATAATGGTTATATTACAGTAAATGACCTTAAAATTTTTAATATAAATAGAAATTATTTAACAATTATGAAAAAGAAAAATATGATAGAAAAAGTTGCTAAAGGTGTATATATAGATATATCAAAAATCGAAGATGTATATTATGTACTTAGCATTAGTACACCGAAGATAATTTATTCACATATGACTGCACTTTATTTTCATAATCTTTCAATTAAAACACCAGATAGTTCTTTTGATATAACTGTTACAAAAAAATATAATAACCCAAAACTAAAAAAACATAATGTTTTTTATGTTGATGACAAGTATTATGAAGTAGGAATAATTATGATTGAAACACCACAAGGAAATAAAGTGAAAGCTTATGATATGGAAAGGTGTATTTGTGATATAATTCGTTCAAAAAAAAGAATGGATTTGGAACATGTAAAATATGCAGTTAAAGAATATCTTAAAAGAAAGGACAATGATCTAATTAAACTTTCAAAGTATGCTGATATTTTTGGCATAAAAGAAGAAGTTATGGATTTTGTGACGATGATGTATGAATAGTATGCAAATAAAAGATAAATTAAAAAATATAGCAGTAAAAAGAAATTTAGATTTTAATACATTACTTCGTTTATATATGTATGATAGATTTATAGAAAGATTAGCAGTAAGCAAATATCGAGATAATTTCATTTTAAAAGGTGGTTTTTATTTAAGCACTTTATTTGGAGTAGAAAGTCGTTCAACAAAAGATATAGATACTGCAATTAAAGATGCTAATTTTACTAAAGAAAATGTTGAAGAAATGATTCAATCAATTATTGCAATAGATATTTGTGATGGTGCTGTAATAAGTTTTGTAGAAATTGGTAATATACGTGAAGAAGATCAATATGGAGGATTTAGAGTTGTGCTAAATGTTAAAGTTGATACAATTAGAGAAAACTTACAGATTGATATAGCTACAGGTGATCCTATTACGCCACAACCAATAGTATATAAATATCTTCCAATATTAGGTGATAATCATATAAATGTATGGTCATATAATTTAGAAACTATAATAGCAGAAAAGTTAGAAACAATTTTAAGAAGAGCTGAAGCTAATAGTAGAATTAGAGATTACTATGATTTATTTTTAATATATACTAAAGGATGGAAAGATGTTAATATTCTAGATTTACGTAAGGCAATAACGAAAACGTTTTCTAATAGAAAATATGATGGAAATATTGAAGAAACGATTACCATATTAAAAAATAGTGAAATTATTAAAAATCGTTGGGATTCTTATAGAAAAAAATATAATTATGCAAGTAACATTGTATTTGAAGAAATAATGAAAAGTATTGAAGAAATTGTTAAGGTAATAATTCCCGTAATAGTAATAAAAAAATTATAATTGTTTTCTTAAAGAATTGCTTGTTTCTTAACACAAAATGGATGCATCGTGCTATAATATATTTTAGAAGATTTAGAGGATGTGTTACAAATGATTGAAAAATTAAAAACGTATGGAATCACAATCCAAAATGAAAACTTATTAAATATGGCGCTTACCCATAGTTCTTTTTCTTATGAGCATAATACCAAAAACTATGAACGTTTGGAATATTTAGGAGATGCTGTTTTAGAATTAATTACCAGTGAATACTTTTATTTAACAACCAATTTAAATGAAGGAGAAATGACGAAAAAAAGAGCCAACTATGTATGTGAAGAAGCCCTTTTTATCTATGCTCAAGATATAGGACTTGAAAACTATATTTTAGTTGGTCATGGACAAGAAAAAGATATTAATGCTACAATTATGGCTGATGTATTTGAAAGTTTACTAGCTGTCATTTATTTAGAAAATGGCTTAGATATAACTAAAAAGTTTGTTCTGGATTTAATTGTTCCTTATATAAAAGAAAATAGACAATTTAAATTTGATTATAAAAGTTTATTTCAAGAAATGGTTCAAACCGATCAAAAAAGTTTAACATATGTTGTGGTAAAAGAAGAAGGACCAGCGCATAAAAAAAGATTTGAGGTTGAATTACAAATTGATGGTATGATTTATGGTAAAGGGGTAGGAAATAGTAAAAAAGAAGCTGAACAAAATGCAGCAAAGGATGCATATTTAAAGGCAAGTCGTTAGGAGGAAAAAAAATGTATCTTAAAAATATTTATGCAAGTGGTTTTAAATCTTTTGCTGAAAAAACAAATATTAGTCTTGATCGGAATATTACTTGTGTTGTAGGACCAAATGGAAGTGGTAAATCCAATATTGTAGATGCTATTCGTTGGGTTTTAGGGGAACAATCTGCTAAAAATATTCGTGGTTCTTCGATGGCGGATGTTATTTTTGCAGGATCAAAATCAAGAAATGAAGCCAATCGAGTAGAGGTGGCTTTAACATTTGATAACCAAGATAACTACTTAAAATGTGATTTTAAAGAAGTAGAAATTAAAAGAGTTTTATATCGTAGTGGAGAAAGTGAATACTTTATTAATGGAGCAAAAGTCCGTTTAAAAGATATTACGGATTTATTTTTAGATACGGGAGCTGGAACGGATTCTTTTAACATTATTAGTCAAGGAAGTATTGGTTCTGTTGTTAATAGTAAACCGCATGAAAGAAGAGTTATTTTTGAAGAGGCAGCTTGTGTATTAAAATACAAAAAAAGAAAAGATGAAACATTAAGAAAACTAGAAAAAACGAAAGAAAATATAGAGAAAGTGACTTTAATTATTGAAGAATTACAAGTAAATTTAGAGCCGTTAAAAGAACAAAGTCAAAATGCTAAAAAGTATTTAGATTTAAAAGAAGAATTAAAAAATATTGAAATTGCTACTATCACAGAAGAAATTACAACGATTGAAGAAAAATATCATACATTACAAACAGAAATGGAACAAGTAAAGAAAGAATTAATGCAAGAAGAAGGAAAGGGAATAGAAGATGCTTCTCTTTTAGAAACCTTAAAATTAAAAAATATTCGTTTAGAAGAAAAAATAAGTGAACAAAATCAAAAATTATTAGATGTAACCCGCGAATTTGTTAATTTACAAAATGAAAAAGTAATGTATACGGAAAGACAAAAATTTAGTGGTAATAGTAAAGAGGTCGAAAATAATATTGTTGTTTTAAAAGAAGAGGTTTTAAAATTAGAAGAAGCAATTACCCTTTTAGAAACGCAAATGAAACAAGTAAGTACGAGTTTAGAAAAACAGGAAAAAGAATTACAAGATTGTAATGAAGAAAGTAGTTTATTAAAAGTAAAAAGAAATTCAGTATCTTTAAAATTACAAGAACAAATTCATAAGTTATTTGAATGTAATAATCAAAAAGAAATTTTAGAAAATAATATTTTAAATGATGTAAAGATGCCTTCTGCTGTTAAAAATGTTTTAAATAATGTACGATTAAAAGGAGTATATAATACGATTGGAAAATTAATTGATATTCCAAATACATATGTAAATGCTATTGATACAGCTTTAGGGGCTAGTAGTCATTTTATTGTTGTTGAAAATGAAAAAGTGGCAAAAGATTGTATTTTATTTTTAAAAGAAAACAAATTAGGGCGTGCTACCTTTTTCCCATTAAATATTATTAAAGAAAGAAATGTACCAGAAAGTAGTATACAAATTGCTAAAAAAACAAAGGGATTTATTGGAATTGCTTCGAATTTAATTCAATACGAAGAAAAATTTCAAAACATTATTGAAAATCAATTAGGAAATGTCTTTGTTGTAGAAGATATTAATAGTTTAAATGCTTTAGGAAAATCATTAGAGTATAAATATCGCATTGTTAGTTTAGATGGGGAAATTATGCATGCAGGTGGGTCTTTAACAGGTGGAACATATAAAACAGATCATAGTTCTTTAAAAGATAAAATGGCTTTAGAAAAAGTAATGCAAGAGGGTAAAACGTTAGAAGAAGAAATAGATGCTTTAAAAAAAGAATTAAATACGTATGATAAAACGTTAGAAGAAATACAAGAAAAAGAACAAATGTATACCAAAACGATTTTAAATTTAAAAGAGAGTCATAATGAAAAGAATATGGTTTTAGTAAATAAAAAAGAAAAGAAAGAAGAATTACAAAAAGAATTAGAGGGTTCCCTAGCTTTACAAAGGAATGCTGTTGATGAAAAATTAATTACTTTATTAGAACAACTTTCTATAAAAGAACAAGAAAAAGTCGTTGTCGAACAAAATTTACAAGAATTAAAAGAAAATAAGAATGCTTTAAATAGTGAAATAGAAGAATTAGAACAAAAATATCGTGAAAAAAATAGTGTTTATAATAAGTTACAAAATGAGTTAAAAACAAAAGAGGTTGCGATTGGAAAATTTGATATTCAACTAGATCATTTACTTGTTTCTTTAAATGAAAGTTATAATTTAACGTATGAACAAGCAAAATTAAATTATCATTTGGATATGGATCCAGAAATTGCTAAAAATAAAGTCAGTAGTTTAAAAAGTGCTATTTTAAAATTAGGAGAGGTCAATGTTTTTGCCATAGAAGAATATGAAAGAGTAAGTACTCGTTATGATTTTTTAACGCATCAAAAAGAAGATTTGCTCCTTGCTAGTACTAATTTACGAACGATTATTGAAGAGATGGATAGCATTATGATTGAGAGATTTACTAAAACCTTCCATCAAATTAATGAAGAATTTCAAAAAGTCTTTAAAAAGTTGTTTAAAGGTGGAAATGGAAAATTGGAACTTACAGATCCTGAAAATATCTTAGAAACAGGAGTTGAAATTATTGCTGAACCTCCAGGAAAGAAATTAAATTCGATTGGTTTATTAAGTGGAGGAGAGAAAACCTTAACAGCCATTGCTTTGTTATTTGCGATATTAAATGTTAAAACGGTTCCTTTCTGTGTTTTAGATGAGGTAGAAGCAGCTTTGGATGAAGCGAATGTTGATGCCTTTGGTAAATATTTACAAGAATATAAGAAAAATAGTCAATTTATATTAATTACCCATAAGAAAAGAACGATGGAATATGCCGATACTTTATATGGAATTACGATGCAAGAATCCGGGGTTTCAAAAATTGTCAGTGTAAAATTAGAAAATGCCTAAAAAAAAAGAAGAAAACTCTTCTTTTTTTATATTTCTCTCATTTGATTTGCATTTTTATAAGGATTTTTAGGATCAATATGATCAATAAATAAAATACCATTTAAGTGATCCATTTCATGTTGAAAAGCAATAGACAATTCTTCTCGTACTCGAATCGTGAAAGGATTTCCATTTATATCATATGCTTCTACTGTAATTCTAGCATATCTTGGAACAATACCTTCTACCTCACGATTAATACTTAAACAACCTTCTCCTTCACCAACATAAATTAATTCTTCACTATTACTAACGATTTTTGGATTAATTAAAACATAATTTTCAAATGTTTCTTGTTCTTCATCTTCATCAACAACAACAAAAATACGTTTAGGAATTCCCATTTGAATATAAGAAAGTCCCATACCAGCACGAAGATTATATTTTTCACGATATTCTTCTATTTGACTCATTTTTAAATACTCTAACATATCTTTAATATTTTTTTTATCTTCTTTGGATAAAGGGAAGGAAACATCTTTACTTTTTAAACGTAATCTTTTATCTTTTTCATCTAAGATATGTATTTCTGGTAATTTCATAAAAATCCCTTTCTTTCGACCTATATTGTACCAAGAAAATCAAAAAAAAGGAAGATTAAACTTCCTAGTTGTTATAATTGTTGCCCCAATTCCAGCCAGCACCAATAATGATGATAAGAAGGATAAATAGGACAATCCATATAGCACCGCCGATACCGTAACCAGAAGTATATCCAGCATAACCAGTATTTTGACAACAAGGAGCGGTACCATATCCAGCACCATAACCTGCATTATAGTAGCCGTTATTTCCGTAATAATACATACATTATACCTCCTTTATGTATCTACTATAGTTTATTTAAAATGTAAAAAAATGCTACAAAAAACACCTAGATGTGTCTACTTTTTAGATATTTTTTACGCAGGTTTCTTTTTTTATGATAGAATGAATTTAGGTGAGCGTATGAAAAAGGTACTATCCAAAATAGATCTTCCATTACTAGCACTTATGATTGTATATTCCATTTTAGGTTTAATTATGATTTTAAGTGCCTCTTCAGTATCTGCTGTTCTTCGTTATAATGTATCAACTTATTACTTTTTCTTACGTCAACTTCTTTTTGTGGGATTTTCTTTTTGTGCTGGATTTATTATCTTAAAATTAAAAAAGATGTATTATTCTTTTTTTGCACCATTATATATGTTACTTATTATTGCTTCTTTAGTTGGTTTATTTTTTTATGGAATTGTTACGAATAATGCGCAAAGTTGGTATCGAATTGGTTTTTTTAATTTTCAACCAGTTGAATTTGCTAAATCAGCAATTATTATTTATATGGCGGTTTTCTATCATAAAACGATTAAAAGAAAAAATGCCAATTTATACTATAATTTGATTCCTATTAGTCTTGCAGGAATTATATTTATATTAGTCGCTCGTCAACCCGATTTAGGGGGAGCTTTAATTATTGGAGGGATTACCTTTTTTATCTTTTTATCTTTACCTTTTGCTAAACAAAATGCTCTAAAGCTTATAAAAGTTTTAGGAGTAGGGGTCATTTTAGCTGTTGGTATTGTTCTTTATAGTGGTAGTAGTTTATTAAGTGAAGGGCAAATCTCTCGTCTTTTAGTTTTTAAAAATCCCTGTTCTAGATATATAGAAAAGACCGGATACCAAGTTTGTAATGGCTATATTGCTATTCATAATGGTGGTTTGTTTGGAGTAGGGCTTGGTAATTCTACGCAAAAATATTTATATTTACCAGAAGCTCATACGGACTTTATTTTTCCTATTGTTGTAGAAGAATTAGGGGCTATTGTAGGAATAGTTATTTTAATGGGTTATATATTGATGCTATATCGTATTTTAAAAATTGGTAAAGAAGCAAGAGGAAATGTACGAAATATGATTTTATGTTATGGTACTTTTATTTATATATTCTTACATATTATTGTTAATTTAATGGGAGCTTTAGCTTTAATTCCTTTAACAGGAGTTCCTCTTCCATTCTTAAGTTATGGTGGTAGTTATACAATTAATTTAATTTTAATGTTATTCTTAGTACAACGAGTAGCCATTGAAAATAAATCGATGAATTTTCAAAGAGAAATGGCTAAATTATAAATATAAACTATATGTAAAGTCATATGTCTAATTTTATGTAAAATTTAATGAAAAAAACACTTTTTTTAAAAAATCATCTCCAAAAAAAAGGAAATTACAAATTTACGGTGTAAATATAAGAGTAGGAGGTGATAATTTTTTATGAATGAAATCTTTAAGTATTTCCATAGTAAATTTTTGTATTTAGGAGTTCTTCTTCTACTATTTGGTACAAATATTTTTACGGCTTGGTATTTTTTACAGCAAGAAAATAAAGTAGAAGAATGTATTTGTGAAGAATGTCCAAGTATGAGTATCGAACCTATTGAAAGTACAAAATTTAAAGTAGACATTAAAGGGTATGTTAAAAAACCTGGTGTCTATGAGGTAACAGAAGGTATGATTTTAAACGATTTAATTAAACTTGCTGGTGGATTAAAATCAAATGGTACAACAGATAATTTGAATTTAAGCAAAAAATTAAATAGTGAAGATGTAGTTGTTGTCTCTTCTAAAAGTGAGATTAAAAAACAAAATAGCGTTTCAACCAGTTCTACTACTTTTAGTACCAACTCCTCATCCCGATATAGTATTACATCGACAACTCCGCCTAAAGATGCAACTACCGAAACAAATCAAAACAAAAAAATTTCTATTAATACAGCAACAAAAGATGAATTAATGACATTAAGTGGAATTGGGGAAGCAAAAGCCTTAAGTATTATTGCTTACCGAGAAAAAACACCATTTAAAGACATTAGTGAAATCATGAATGTTTCTGGTATTGGAGAATCTGTTTATGAAAAGATTAAAGATTATATTACGATCTAATACTTTTTATATCTTGTTTTTTCTATTTCTCCTTTTTTATTGTTTCTATTTTGGTAAAATCAAAACCTATTCTTCTTTATATCCTTCTTCTACAACAACAATTGTTGGAAAAATAAAATCCTATACCATTGATGGAAATCAGTTAAATCTGCTCGTAGATGCTAAAGAAAAAGTAAAAGCAACTTATACGATAGCAAGTGAACAAGAAAAAGAAGATTTAGCAAAAAATCTTAAAATAGGAGTTCTTGTTCATTTAACGGGAAAAGAAAAAGAAATCATAGGAAATACCATACCCAATACTTTTGATTATCAAACCTATTTAAAAAGAGAAAAAATCTATTTTTGTTTTTCTGTTTCGAAAATAACTCTTGAAAATACTAAAATTGGTTTGATCAATCAAATAAGAGAAAAAATAGCCAAACGAATTCATTCTCTTGGAGATAATCCTTATATGCAAGCATTTATTTTAGGAGATAAAACCAATTTGGATCAAGAACAATATAATACAATTATTAAAAATGGAGTTAGTCATTTATTTGCTTTATCTGGAATGCATTTATCGTTTATTTATTTGTTTTTGAATAAACTACTTGCTAAAATAAAAGGAAAAAAAGGAATTATTTATATTTTACTCCTTGTATATTTATTCATTACGGGTTGTTCCGTTTCCTTTCTAAGAGCTATTTTATTTATGTTTTTATTAGATTTAAATAAAAAATTAAAATTAGAACTTTCTAATTTAAAAGTCCTATTTCTAACGGCTTTTCTTTTAATCCTTTTTAATCCTTTTTATATTTATGCAGTAGGGTTTTGGTATACATTTGTGGTTACTTTTTCCTTGATTTTTTGTCATAAAACCATTCAAAAATTAGAAAAAAGAAAACAAATTCTAGCCATTAGCAGTATTACTTTTTTATTTAGTATGCCCATTTCCATTTATATGAATTATGAAATTAATTTGTTTTCTATTTTCAATAATATTATTTTTGTTCCTTTTATTAGTACCATTGTCTTTCCTTTATCTTTTCTAACTTTTTTTCTTCCCCTTTTTTTACCTATTTTTAATGCTAGTATTTATTTACTAGAGCAAATGAATCTTTTCTTTTCTACATTTGCTTTTAATTTAATTGTTGGTAAAATTTTATTAATTGATGTCTTATTTCTTTATTTCTTTCTTATCTTTTATTTTTTAAGTCATCAAAAAAAGGTTGTAGTAGCTTTTATTTTCTTTTTTCTCTTCTTATATAATAAAAATAAATTCAATCCTGAATACTTCGTTTATTTTTTAGATGTAGGACAAGGGGATAGTACTTTGTTTATTTCCCCTTATGGAAAAGAGACCATTTTAATTGATAGTGGAGGTCAGGTAAGTTTTAATAAAAAAAGTTGGCAACAAAAACAAAAAGAATTTGATTTAGGAGACAATATTGTAACGTTTTTAAAAAGTAAAAGAATACGCAAAATTGATTTATTTATTGCAACTCATGGGGATTATGATCACTTAGGATACGCATCCACTATTCAAGAAAATATACCTTTTAAACAAGTTATGATTAATAAGGGAGAGGAAAATACCTATGAACAAGATTTAGTAAAAAAATCGCATCAAGTTAATACGTATTCATCAAAACATTTTGATTTAACACTTTTAAAAACAAAACTATATGAGAATGAAAATGATAATAGTCAAGTTGCTAAAATAAAAATAAATGCTTATACATTTTTAATGATGGGAGATGCATCAAGTACTGTAGAAGAAGAATTAATGCCACAAATTAACTTTGCTACTACTTTTTTAAAACTAGGACATCATGGTTCGAATACGAGTTCTTCTACTTCCTTTTTAAAAAAAGTAAATCCTAAATATGCTATTATTTCATCCGGTCGTAATAATATTTACCATCATCCGTCTATTGAAACAATAAATCGTTTGGATGCCTTAAATATATCCTATTTCAATACCCAAACATCAGGAACAATTGAAATTAAAATAAAACAAGATAAGATACACATAAATGAAATGCTAACATAAAATAAAGTACATTATCGATAATGTTTTAATAGATGAAGAAGAATTTTTCTTCTTTTTTCTTTTTCTTATTTTTAGTATAATATTTCTAGGAGGATTTTTTATGTATTTAATTTATGGTGAAAGTTATCATTTAATTGAAGAAGAAATAAATAAAATTGTTAAAAAAGATGCACCAATCATTACCATGGACTTAAATAGTACAAATTTAGAAGAAATCATTGAAGAAGCTACTTACGTTTCTATGTTTCAAGAACAAAAATATATTCTTGTTCGTAATGCATCTTTTTTTACAAGCAACAAAACAAAAGAAGAAGATATAGAACTATTATTAAAATACATGGAAAATCCTGTTTCTTTAACAACCATTATTTTTACCTCTTATGCACCCGTTGATGCTCGAAAAAAGATTTATAAAGAATTTGCAAAAAAATACAACGTTATTTCAGTTGGTTTTAAATATCCGCAAGATATAGAAAAAAAAGTAAAAGAAATTATAACCAAAAGAAAATATCAAATAGATGATCGTTCTATTTCTTATATAGTTCAAGCTTGTCAAAAAAATTTTGATTTAATTATAAAGGAATTAGAAAAATTATTTTTATATTATGAAAAACCAACTAAGATCGAATATGACGTGGTAAAAGAAATCACCTCTAAAACATTAATTGATAATAATTATAAATTTGTAGATGCCATTATAAAACACAATATGCCTCTAGCATTAAAAATTTTAGAGGATTTACTAGCCAAACACACAGAAATTATTTCTTTATTTATGGCACTTGTTTATAAATATCGTCTTTTATATATGGTACTCAATTTATTAGATAATAATTATTCTTTAAACGAAATAGAAAAAAAATTAGGTTTACAATCTTGGCAATTAAAACAAGCTATGATGGATGTTACGCATTATAGTAAAAATGAATTAAAAATACTTTTAATTCAACTTGCAGATTGTGATTATCGAATGAAAAGCGGTCAAAGTGATCCTTATATAGAATTAAAAGCCTTTTTATTAAAAACAATTTAACTTAGAATAAAAATTTCTAAGTTTTTTTTAGTTGTATTAAACAACTAAAATGTTGTATAATAATTTTAAGAAAATAGAGGAGAAAAGAATATGAATACTAAAAAAATAGAAAAAACATTAATAACTAGTATTACGAGTATTTTAATACTCGTACTTATCATAGGTATAAGTTATGCATACATAAGAAAAGATACCAAACAACAAAGTACGAATGTAGTACAAACCAATTGTATTAATGTTGAACTTGAAGATGTAACAAATGCTATTACTTTAAAAAATGCCTATCCAATGGAAGATAGTAAGGGAGAAACTACAGAACCCTATACTTTTAAATTAACGAATACTTGTAATGTAGGAGTCGATTATAATATCGACTTAGAAATCATTCAAGAAGCAAATGCAATGTCTGCTACAAACATTGCAACAAAGATTGATGAAAACGATAAAGTCGTATTAACAAATGATAGAAAAACTATAGTTGAAGGAGAGACTGGGGACATTTATAAAATTGGCCAAGGAACATTAGAACCACATACCAGTGTAGAACATAGTTTAAGATTATGGTTAGATATAAATGCTGGGAATGATGCTCAAAATAAAACATTTAAAAGCAAAATTATAATAGATGCTTTACAAAATCAAGTAGCCATTTATACAGAACAAATCTTAAATGGAGCAGATCCAGTATTAGATGAAGAAGGAAAGTTAGTTCCAGTAAAAATTAATCTGGAAAATGGAACAGTCACTAAAGCTAAAGTAACAGAAGAGTGGTACAACTATAAAAATAAAGAATGGGCAAATGCTGTTATCTTAAAAGAAGGAGTAGAAACTCCAGAAGACAATGTAGAAATAAAAGAAGATGATATAGAAAGTTATTTTGTATGGATACCAAAATATAGTTATAAGTTATTTGATATGGGAGAATATCAATCTGCTGTAGCTACTTTAACAGACAAAGGACCAACCACAGCAATCGAAATCGAATTTGGACTAGTAAATACAACAAATGATGAAAGTAATGAAAAACATAAAGAATGTGCAACACCTATGCTTGCTAATAATGTTCAAGGTGCGTCTGGTAAAAGTGGAGAATGCAATGAAGGTGAATGGATGACACATCCAGCATTTATTGCCTTTGATACAAAAGGATTATGGGTAGGAAAATTTGAAACAAGTGATGCTGGTGGTAGTAAAGTTCAAATAAAACCTAATGTTGCAAGTTGGAGAGAACAATCATTAGGAAATTCATATACTATTAGCTTTGAATATAATAGAAATTTAGATAGTCATAATATGAAAAATACCGAGTGGGGAGCTGTTGCTTATTTAACACAAAGTATCTATGGAAGATGCACAAGTAGTAATGAATGTACTGAGGTTGGAATCAATACAAATACAAGTTATAGAACAGGATATTTAAATACAAATTATGTTTTCCCTAATAGTAATAGTGGGGATGCAAGTACCACTAAAAACGTAACCGGAATTTATGATTTAAGAGGTGGTTCTTGGGATCAAATGGCTAGTATTATGGCAAGTTCAGTAGGTGGTACTACACCATCCTATGCATCGAGTGAGTTGAATGGAAAATTAACAGACCCTAAATACTATGATTTATACGATTATGGAGCAGATCAAGCTCATTTTAATCGAAGAATACTTGGTGATGCCACTGGAGAAATGGGGCCATTTGTATCATCAGCTTCTGATTATTATGTAGGATCATTTTATGGAGATTGGGCAAGATTTGCAGGAGGTGGATATCCATGCTTTTCTCGTGGTGGTGGAATTAGTGAAAATACACTTGCAGGTTTATTTACTTTTGCACATTGGGTTGGAAATGCAAATAGTTTAAATGGTTTCCGTATTGTTCTAGCCCCTAAAGAATAATAAAAAGAAAAAAGAAATGATCATCACTTGATCGTTTCTTTAATTTTATCGGTATTTTTAAAGTTTAATTTGGCTATTTCTTTTAGTTTTTTTATTCCATATTTTAAAGCAATTTCTTTTCCTACAGTATCTACAATAGCATTTGCACCTTTTGGAATTTCCATACCATATTCTTTAGATAATTCTTCCATCTTTTTTAAAAAGAAATAACGACTGATCACACTAGCAACAGCAACACTAGCACATTTACTTTCTGCTTTAGTTGTAAAAGTAATATTGGTTACTTTTTCAGTGGATTCCATTATATGTTCAAAATATTTACTAGGATATACAAATTGATCAACAACTATTTTTTGATAAGGATAGTCATCTTTATGGGTTAGGGTATATAAAACTTTATTATGTAAAATAGCTTTAATTTTATTCATATTATAGCCCATACTTTGGTATTTGTTATATTCTTCATTATTTAAAGTGAGTGTTACATATGGAATTTCTTTAATTAAAATAGGGGCAATTTTAAGTATTTTGTCATCTGTTAATTTTTTAGAATCTTTGACTCCTAAATCATTTATTAAGTTAATTTTACTTTTATCTACAAAAGCTGCTGTAACAATAATAGGTCCAAAGTAATCACCAGTACCAACCTCATCAGATCCAATCGTCGATAGACTATAATAGTAATTTAATTCTTCTTTATATTTTTCTTTTTCTTTTTTGGATTCTGTAATATCAATCGTACGATGATTTAATTTTTGTTCTAAATCTGCCCAAATGTTTGCATCAACATCTGCACTAATACCTTGAAACATCGCTTTACCACTTTCATAAAGGGTAATAATCGTATCGGCTTCCATAGCTTGAAATACCGCATAGGGTGGAGTTTTTTCTCTTCTTACATCTTTATAGTATTCAGTCATTTTTTTAGCAACATTGTCACTTACTTTAAATACGATTGTCATACGTATTCACCTCATAAGTATTTTAGCATAATTTTCTTTTATTTTCATTAAATTTAGTATATAATAATAGTAAATAATAAGTTAGGAGTGATGATATGTTAAGCGTTTTAGATGCTGTTATTCTTTTGTTTTTACTTTTAGGGGCAGTTTTAGGTTTTAAAAAAGGAATTATTAAAAGTGTTGTTTCTTTTATTGGTACAATTTTAGTTATTGTTTTATCCTTTACTTTTAAAAATGCTTTATCAGAGTTTTTATATTTACATTTTCCCTTTTTTCATGTTGGAGTGGATGTCTTAAATGTTTTAATTTATGAAGGAATTGCTTTTTTGATTTTATTTTCATTACTTTCTATTCTTTTAAGAGTGGTTATAAAAATTTCTGGTATTATTGAAACCGTCTTAAAATTTACTATTATTTTAGGAATTCCTTCTAAAATTTTGGGAGCTATTTTTGGTTTCTTAGAAATGTATTTATTTATTTTTGTTGCTTTATTTGCTCTTTCTACTTTTAATGTAAAGAGTAGTTTAATTGAAGAAAGTAAGTTTGCCAATTTTATTTTAACAAAAACACCTTTTGCTAGTGGAGCTTTAGAAAATAGTTATAATGCTGTCAAAGAAATCGTTACGATTAACAAAGAATTTGTTACATCTCAAAATAAAGAAGAATTGAATCAAAATGGATTAGAGGTTTTATTAAAATATAATGTTTTAAGTAAAGAAAATGCAACTATTTTAATTGAAAAGAAAAAAATTACGTTTACTAATGCTCGTGAAATTGTAGAACAATACAAAGGAGATGAAAAAAATGATTAAATATTTAGAAGATGAAAAATTAGAAGATGTTTTAGAAAATGGTATTTGTATTGTTGATTTTTATGCCGATTGGTGTGGACCTTGTAAGATGATGGGTACTGTTTTAGAGAGTATGGAAGGTATTTCAATTATTAAGATTAATACCGATACCCATGAAGAATTAGCAAGAGAATATGGTGTGATGAGTATTCCTACTTTAGTTTTCTTTAAAGATAAAGAAATGATAAAAAAAGAAATTGGTTTTAAAACCAAAGAAGAATTAGAAAGAATTTTAAAGGAATTATAAAGATGACTACTATTCGTCATCTTTTTTAGTTATTACTTCTTTTGCAGCATTCAAGTAAGCACGTGTTAAACCACCAGCACCTAACTTAATACCACCAAAATAACGTACAACAGCAATGAAAACATGGTTTAAATCAAGTTGTTCAATTAATTTATAAATAGGAGTTCCTGCTGTATTAGAAGGCTCTTTATCATCACTTTTACGAATAAGTGTATCAATTTTATAAGCATAGGGAATGTGTCTAGCTTTTTTATGTTCTTTTTTTAAAGTTTGTAAAAGTTCATCTGCCTCTTCTTTTTGATCTATTTCATAATAGTAAGCAATAAACTTTGATTTTTTGATTTCATAGGTAAATGTATTTATTAATTTCATATCCAACACCTTTTTCATTATTATAAAGTCTTTTCATAGATTTAGAAAGAAAAAAATGCTATAATACAGATATAAATTAAGAAAAGAGGATGTTTATGAAAGAAAAATTAAAAAAAGTAGGAAAAATTTTATTAAAAATAGTTATTATTCTTACATCTCCAGTATGGTTTATTTGGAAAGTTTTATTTGTAAGAAAACCAGAAAAGAAATTTAAAAATATGCCAACAAGGATTAAAGTTTGGAGGGTGATTCGTTCTTTTGTCACAAAACCTTTAAAATTTGCTGTTTTTCTATTCATTATTGGTTTAGAGGTTGTTATTGTTTATAAAGTACGTTATTCTCCAGTTACTTATGTAATTACCAGAAGTAGTGTACAAAATTATTATTTAAAAGAAGAAACGGTAACAGAAAAGTTTTTAGGAATTAAACCGGTTATGGCTGCTCCTTTACAAAATCATCGTGAAGAGTTTAAAACAACTTTTGCCTATATTGATGAATGGGATTTAAGTGCTAAGAATAAAGCGTATGTTTTGTTAGATGCTACTCTTACAAAACGTATGGTTGAGTACATTGATGATGAGACTTTAACGTATTTATTAACTAAATTTAATACCGATGAAACCTTCCGTGAAGACGTACGTTTTTCTATAGATAATATTAACAAAACACTTTCTCGTGGGTTAAGAGAGATACCAACGGATTTAGATTTTGGAGATGCTACTCTTAATTCTTTAATGAGCCCTATAACATCTATTTCCAGTGTTGCAGTAGATTATAGAACCATTTTAGATGCAGCTATGCCTATATTTGATTATGCTTTAAAAGAAAGTTCAGTTAAGAAAAATAGTATGCATTTTGATCAAGAAGATCTTGATTTTGGCTTAGATCTAATCCTTTATTATAGTAAAGGTGCTAGTTTAGAAGAATTAGAGGATCAATTAGGAGTTGTTACTCATACAGAAACGACAACATCTGTAGTAAGAATAACGAATGATGTAACCACTATAGTGGAAGACTAAAAAGAAAAACGAATAAAAGGAGGGAAGGGTTATGTTTAAAGAAAAATTATCTTTAGTACCTCATTTACCAGGAAGTTATCAAATGCGTAATCAAGATAATGTTATTATTTATGTGGGAAAAGCCAAAGATTTACATAGAAGACTTTCCTCTTATTTTAATCGTACGCAAACAGGTAAAACTAAAAAAATGGTTGCGGAAATAGCTGATTTTACTTATATTGTTGCAAATAGTGAATTAGAAGCTTTTGTCTTAGAACTTAATTTAATTAAACAATATACTCCAAAATACAATGTTTTATTAAAAGATGATAAAAGTTATCCTTACATTGAATATATAAAAAAACCTTATCCTAGAGTAAAAGTATCACGTTATTTAAATGTACGTAAAAAAGATAATAAAAAGTTATTTGGACCTTACCCGAATGCCTATGCAGCAAGAAGAATTGTCAATCTATTAAATCGTGTTTATCCTTTAAAGAAATGTGAAGGAAGAAAAAAAGAATTATGTTTGTATTATCATATTCATGAATGTTTAGGATATTGTAGTAAAACATTAGATCAAAAAGCATTAGAAGAGATGGAAAAAGAAATCTTGAGTTTTTTAAATGGAAATGATAAGGTGTTAGTTCATCGTTTAGAAGCCAAAATGCAAGAATATAGTGCATCCTTAAATTATGAAATGGCTTTAGAAATGAAAAAAGAATTAGAATATATCAAAATTATTATGAATAAACAAAAAGTGGAATTACATGATTTAGTGAATCGTGATGTCATTGGATATTATTTTGATAAAGGTTATATCAGTATTCAAATTTTCTTTTTAAGAAATGGAAAAATGGTGGGAGGAAAAAGTGATATTTTTCCAATTGTTAGTGAAGCCGTTGATGATTTAGATGAATACATTATGAATTTTTATAGTCGTCATGAAATTCCTAAAGAAATACTTGTTTTAGAAGATATGAATGCTTCTCTTTTAGAAAGTCTTTTACAAGTAAAATTTGTCGTTCCTACTAGAGGAGCTAAAAAGAAATTATTAGAAATGGCGGTTATGAATTCCAAAATTAATTTAGAAAATGAATTAGAAATGATTAAAAAAGATGAATATAAAACCGAACAAGCCAATAAAGAATTACAAGATGTACTTGGTCTTTCTTCTTTAAATCGTATTGATTTATTTGATAACTCAAATCTATTTGGTAATTTTTCCGTTAGTGGGATGGTTGTATTTAAAAATGGAAGACCTAGTAAAAAAGATTATCGTAAATTTAAAATACAAGTTGATAAAAATGATGATTATCATACAATGAAAGAGGTTATTTATCGAAGATATTATCGTATGCTTATAGAAAAAGGAGAAAAACCGGATTTAATTATTGTCGATGGAGGTATTAATCAAATTCATGCTTGTCAAGAGGTTTTAGAAGAACTTCATTTAAACATCAAAGTCTGTGGACTTAGAAAAAATGAACATCATAGAACGAATGATTTGATTTTAGGAGACACAGAAGAGGTTTTAAATATTGATAAAACCAGTAATTTATTTCATTATTTAACACGTATGCAAGATGAGGTTCATAGATATACCATTAATTATCATAGAACGATAAGAAGTAAAGGAAGCATAGGAAGTGTTTTAGATCATATTGAAGGAATAGGGGAGAAACGTAAAAAAGCCCTTATTAAAAAATATGGAAGTGTTATGAAAATGAAACAAGCTTCTTTAGAAGAATTACAAGAAATTTTACCAGAAGAAGTTTCTAAAAATTTATTTACTTTTTTAAAAGACTTTCAATAAAAAATAGTGTATAATAAAAAGCGGTGAAGGAACATGACAAAACTGATTCATTTAGATAAAGAACCAATTGTAGTGGATGGAAAAGTTGTAGAATATTTAACACCTGATGTTGTTTATGTTCCATTTCCTCGTAAAAAAGAAGATTTAAAAAAAGAAAAAGAAATTAAAAAAGGATCTTTCTTATATCCTAATTTTTATGCTCCTATTTCTGGGAAATTAAAAAAGATTGAAGATTGTCTACTACCAAGTGGAAAATGGGTACATTGTTTGGTTTATGAAAATGATTTTCAAGAAAAACAAGTTGGTGGTAAAGCGACTCGTAAAAAAATTAGTACCTTATCTAAAGAAGAAATGTTAGAAAGTATATTGGATACTCGTTTAAAAGAAAAACTAGAACGATCAAATCCTTCTCTTTTATTAATTTCTGGAATAGAGGATGAACCTTATATTGAAAATGAATCCATTATTGGTCAAAATCATACCAAAATGCTTGTAGATATGATAGAAGCACTCCTTAGTATTTATCCTAATACAAAAGCCTATATTGCTCTTAAAAATACCGATAGTAAAACCATTATGGCTTATCAAAATATACTTGGAATGTATAAAAATATTGAAATTAAATTCGTAGAAGATTTATATTTAATTGGACAAGAATACTTTTTAACAAAATATTTACATATGAAAGAACCTTATCTTTTTTTAAAAGTAAGTGAACTTTATGAACTATATTTAAATATAAAGGGAAGAAAACCACTAACCGAAACGTTTATTACATTTAGTGGAAATGGTTGTCAAAAACCCATTGTTATAAAAGCCAAAATTGGAACCAAAGTAACGGATTTATTTTTTAAATTTTTTAAAGAAGATTTATCGAATTGTGTTTTTTTTGTGAATGGTATGATGCAAGGGAAACAAATGGATTTAAATTATTTAATTGTTACTAAGGATTTAAAAGGAATTTTAATGATGAAAAAACAAATGCGTAAAAAAAGAGAATGTATTAAATGTGGAAAATGTATTTTATTATGTCCAAAACACGCTAATCCTTTAATGGCTTATCAATTAAATCGTAAGATTACTTGTATGAATTGTGGTTTATGTACTTATATTTGTCCTTCTAATATTCCACTTTATCAATATGTAAAGGAGGATAATGAATGAATCGTTTACATAAAATTACAAAACTTAGCTTAGTACAAAAGATGTATCTTTTACTTTTTTGTTTTGTTCTATATGGTTGGTATAAAAATGCTTTTGTACCTTATTTTAACCATTATACCAATTTTTCTCAGTTAATACTTATTTTATTATATCCTTTATGTGGACTAGGAATTGGGGCTTTATTTGATCTTTTATTTAAAACAACCCATTTTTATACGAATAAATTCTATGGGTTACTTTTTAGTCTAATCCTACCCATTTCTACGAATATTTGCTATTTTTTATTCTTTTTATCCTTATTACTATTTATCAATACGATTTTGATTAGTCGTAAAAACTTAGAATTTAATTTTTTAGTGTTTGGTAAATTACTTTTTGTTCTATTTTTGTTTTTACAACATAATTATGGATATGCAAATGGTTTAGAAGAAAGTCATATGTTTATATATTCTTATTTAGATGGTATTTTTGGTCATAATGTAAGTGCTATTTTTACCTCAAATGTCTTTTTCATTTTATTATCTTTTGGTGTTCTATTTTTTGATTCTTACTATAAAAAAGAAATACCTTTTTATAGTTATGGTTTTTATATCATCACTTTAGTTTTCTATGCTTTTTTAAAAAGTGATATGAATTTTATTTTAAATAATTTATTTTCCAGTACTATTTTATTTGTAATTGTTTTTTTAGCTCCTTTATCTTGTTTTTCCCCATATACTAAAAAAAGAACTTTCATTTATTGTATTTTGTTTGGAGGTACGATTCTACCATTTAGTTTACTTATTAATTTTTATGAAGGGGTATATATTGCTCTAGCACTATCAAATAGTGTTGTTGTATTATTAAATGCTATTCAAAAACAAATGGTTAAAAAACGTTTAAAAGAGTAAAAATTGGTATATTTTACAAAAAAAATGTCATTTTTTGCATTTTTTTCACTCAAAAAAAAGGAAATTGAGGGGTAAGGGGTAATATATATAAGTAGGAGGTTCTTTTTATGGCCTTTATTTCACAAGAAGAATTAAATCATATTCGTAATAGTGCTTCCATAGTGGATGTCATTTCCTCATATCTTCCTTTAACCCAAAAAGGGAAGAATTATTTTGGCGTGTGTCCATTTCATGAAGATCATTCTCCAAGTATGAGTGTTTCCAGTGAAAAGCAAATTTATAAATGTTTTTCTTGTGGAGCAACTGGTAATGTATTTACGTTTGTAGAAAATTTCTTAAATGTTTCTTTTATAGAAGCCGTAGAAATTGTTGCAAGACAAGTAGGAATCTCTATTCAAACCCCGATAGACCATAAAAAAAGTACTCCTTATCAAGAAGAATATGCTTTAATGGATTTTGTTTTAAAACTATTTCAAAATAATTTAAATACGGAAGCAGGAGTAGAAGCTATTCATTATTTAAAAAAACGAAATTTATTAGAAGAAACGCGAAAAGAATTTTGTATTGGTTTATCTTTAGAAAATAATGTTTTGTATTCGATCTTAAAAAAGAAAGATTATAAAGAAAAAATGTTAGTGGATTTAGGATTGATTCAAGAAAAGAATGGTCAATACTATGATGTGTTTCGCAATCGTATTATGTTTCCTATTCATAATTTAGATGGACAAGTTGTTGGATTTACTGCTCGTTGTTATAAAAAAGAAGAAACTCCTAAATATTTAAATACCAAAGAAACGTATTTATTTAAAAAAGGAATGATTTTATTTAATTATCATCGTGCTAAAGATAGTGTCCGTCTTACGAAACAAATCATAGTTGTGGAAGGAAATATGGATGCCATCCGTCTTTCCTCCGTTGGTATTAAAAATGTGGTAGCGATTATGGGAACAAGTTTAACAAAAGAACAAATAAATGCCCTAAAAAAGCTACATGCTAAAGTAATTTTAATGCTTGATAATGACCAAGCGGGAGAAACAGCCACCTATGCTATCGGCTCACTTTTAGAAGAAAATCATTTGGATTTTAGTGTTGTTCGATTAAGTGGTGAAAAAGATCCAGATGAATACATCATTAAAAATGGTAAAGAAGCTATGTTAGATGCCATTAAAAATGCTATTTCTTTTATGGATTTTAAATTAAAATATTTTAAACAAAATAAAAATTTAAATGAAGCCAGTGATTTAGCTGAATATATAAAGGCGGTATTAAATAGTTTAAAAAATAATGATGATGAAATTTTAAAAGAAATTACTTTACAAAAATTAAGTAATGATTATAATATTTCCTATGCGATATTAAAAGAACAACTGGGTGAAAATGAAAAAAAGAAGGAAAAGAAATATGAGGCATCAAAACCAATTGTCAAAGAATCAAAAACAAGTTATGATCGAATATGTGAAAAAATTCTTTATTATATGATGCATCAAAAAAATTTTGTAAAGCTATATCAAACGAAGTTAGGGATATTTCCTACTAAAAAATATCGTAGTATAGCCAATGAAATTTTGTATTATGTAGAAACGCATAAAACCATTAATTTAGCAGATTTTATTACTTATGCGGAAAATACAAATTTAAAAGAAGAAATTATGGATATAATAAATAACGAAAGAGAAGAAGAATTTAGTGAAGAAGGAATGTTAGAACTCTTAGGGGTTATGAAAAGAAAAATTAAACAAGAAGAGATTTTAAAAATTAAAAAAGAAATACAACAAGAAATGGATGTTAATAAAAAAGTAGAACTATTAGAAAAGATAGCAGAAATAAAAATGGATATAGAAGAAGGATGTGAATGAAATGAAAGTAATTAAAACACTAGAAGAAAGAAAAGAAGAGCTATTAAAATTAGGAAAGGAAAATGGGAAAATTACCTTTGAACAATTAGCAGAAAGTTTAAAAGGATTAGAGGTTGATAATGATTCTTTAGATGAACTTTATACTTTTTTTGTAGAAAATGGTATTGAAATTGTAGCAGAAGAAGATGAAGATAGTGGTAATGAAGAGAAAAGCCTCGAAAAAGAAGAACCAATTATTTTAGATGATGCTGAAATTACCAAAGATATTAATATTAATGATCCGGTTCGTATGTATTTAAAAGAAATTGGACGTATTAGCTTGTTGTCTGCAGAAGAAGAACTTGACTTATCAAAAAGAGCAGCAGCTGGAGATGAAATGGCTAAAAATATTTTAGCAGAATCTAATTTACGTTTAGTGGTTAGTATTGCCAAACGTTATGTAGGACGTGGACTTTTATTTTTAGATTTAATTCAAGAAGGAAATATTGGTCTTATGAAAGCTGTAGATAAGTTTGATTATGATAAAGGATTTAAATTTTCAACCTATGCAACTTGGTGGATTCGTCAAGCTATTACTCGTGCCTTAGCTGATCAAGCAAGAACTATAAGAGTACCAGTGCATATGGTCGAAACAATTAATAAAATGGCTAGAATTCAAAGACAATTAACACTTGAGTTAAATCGTGAACCAACGGAAGAAGAAGTTGCTAAAAAAATGGGAATATCTGTTGAAAAGGTAAGAGAGGTAATTAAAATTAGTCAAGATCCAGTATCTTTGGAAACTCCTATTGGAGAAGAAGATGATTCTCATTTAGGAGATTTTGTACCAGATGCTAGTTCTATGACACCTGAGGAGTATGCAACCAATGAAATTCTAAAAGAAGAAATTAAATCCGTTTTAGAAACATTACAAGAAAGAGAACAAGAAGTACTAGAACTTCGTTTTGGACTTGTTGATGGAACTAGTCATACTTTGGAAGAGGTAGGAAAACGTTTTAATGTTACAAGAGAACGTATTCGTCAAATAGAAGCGAAAGCTTTACGCAAGTTAAGACATCCTTCTCGTGCTAAAAAATTAAAGGACTTTTTATCGGATTAATGATTTCCCTACGTTTAAAAAAAATTGCCTCCTTAATTGATCCAGAGGATAAAGTCGCCGATATTGGTTGTGATCATGCCTATCTTTCTATTTATTTGTGGCAAAAAAAGGGTTGCAAAACAATTTTAGCAAGTGATATAAACCAAAATGCTTTAGAAATGGCTAAAAAAAATATTGAAAAAGTGCATTTAGAAAAAGAAATTCCTCTTCTTTTATCCAATGGACTTGAAAAAATCAATCAAAAAAAAATAGATACCTTAATTATAGCGGGAATGGGAGCACATACCATATTAGAAATTGTAAAACAATGTACGTCCTCTATTAAAAAAATAGTTGTCCAATCAAATAATGATTTATATACATTAAGAAAAACGTTAAAAACGTATGGTTTTTATGCCCAAAAAGAAGAAATTGTATGGGAAAAAGGGCATTACTATGTCATAGATGCTTATACAAGAGAAAAAAGAAAAACCAAAAAAGTAGAAGACTACTTTGGTTTTTATCAAGAAAAAAATAAAGAATATTACCTTTATTTATGGAAAGAGTATCAAACAATTTTAAATAAATTAACTTGGAAACAAGCAAGAAAAAAAGTAAAGTTATCTTATCAAAAACATTTACTTAAAAAATATTTATAAGAAGAAAGTAGGAGAGGTATTTTCTTCTTTTTTCATTTCGATTGGTTTTGTTTTTGATTGTGGTATTTGTTTTTCTTCTTGTTCATTTAAAACTTTTTTAGCATTTTTACCAAAATCTTTCATTAAATTCATAATTCCTCTAGCATTTTGGATCATTGGCTTTGCTTTTTGATAAAGAGGAATCATTTGATTGGCAATTTGTAACGTTTTTGAAATACCACCAATAATTTTGGTTAAAGATAAGCCTCTCGTAATTCCAATGGAGTTAAACATACCATCACCTTATCCTATTTTATGTTTTTTCATTTATTTGTTGCACATTTTTATAACAAATATAAAGTTTTATGTTATAATGGAAAATAGGTAAGAATAATAAAGGAGGCAAGAACGAAAATGGAAGAAAATAGCAAGAGTTCAACTGCACTTATGTTGCCTTTTTTGATTATCAAAGATATTTTTTATTTTATTTATCGTGGATTTAAATTTCTTTGTATAGATTTATTTGTTTCTTTATTTAATCGTAGTAGTGAAAAAGTAAATCGTGCTTATCTTTCTACCAAAAGAATCGTAAGTAACGAAAAAAGTGAAGAAAAGAAAAAAGAAGATTTAAAAAGAGCCAAGAGACAAGAACGTTATAATAACTTATGGATTGTAAAAAAACAAAATGAACGACTAGAAAAAATGCGTCAAGCTTTACTAGTTGATTTACAAAATGAAGGAAGTGAACGAAGCAAAAATACCCGTGTATTTCAATATATTGCTCGTAATAAAAAAGGGAGATTAGAAACAGGAACCATTAATGGTTATTCGAAATTAGATGTTAATACCTTTTTAATTCAAGAAGATTATACCGTTTATTCGATTAAAAGTAATAAAATGATTGATTTTTTATATGGAGAAACCAGCGTACTGGCGGTTAAAATGTCAACAAAAGATTTATTATTCTGGTTAACCCAATTATCTACTTATATTAGAAGTGGTATTACATTAACAGAAGCTGTCAAAATATTAAATAATCAATTTCAAAGAAAGAAAAAATATCGTAAATACTTTCAATCTATTGTTTATGAACTTACGATGGGAGAACCATTTTCCAAAGCCTTAGAAAAACAAGGATCTATGTTTCCAGCTTTATTAATTAATATGCTTCGTGCAGCAGAAGCAACAGGGGAACTTGAATCAACTTTAAGTGATATGGCTACTTATTATGAAGAGGTTGATAAAACGCGAAAAGAAATGATAAGTGCGATTACGTATCCAACCATTATTTTAGTTTTTGCTATTGGAGTTATTACTTTTATTTTATTATATGTTATTCCAGAATTTGTTAAAATTTATGAACAATCCAATGCCACCATATCTGGTTTAACATTAACAATAATTAATTTAAGTTATTTCTTAAAAGACAATATTCTTTCTATTATTTTAGGTATTGCCCTCATTATTTTAATTTTATATTTATGTTATACCAAAATTAAAGCTTTTCGAAAAAATATTCAATATGCTTTAATGCATATGCCTATTATTGGAAAAATTATTATATACAATGAATTAACTATTTTTACAAAAACATTTTCATCTTTACTAGCGAATAACGTATTTATTACAGATAGTATGGGAATATTAAGTAAAATTACCAATAATGAAATTTATAAAGAAATTATGAATTCAACAGTTGATAATATTATTAAAGGAGAAAAAATATCTACCTCTTTTCAAAGTCATTGGGCAATTCCAGATGTTGCTTACTATATGATTGTTACAGGAGAATCTACTGGACATCTTGCTGAAATGATGAAAAAAGTAAGTGATTACTATGCAGAAATGCATCGTAGTATTGTCAATAACTTAAAAGCATTTATAGAACCTATATTGATTGCTTTTCTAGCTATTGTTGTTGGTATTATTATCTTAGCTGTTTTAATGCCAATGTTTGGTTTAATGGGAAATTTAGAGTAGGGGATTTGTATGTTTATGATCGTATTTATCTTTTTACTAGGAACAATTATGGGTTCATTTTACTATGTAGTAGGTACTCGTTTGCCCAATCATGAATCTTTAATTAAACCTAGAAGTCATTGTACTTACTGTCAACATATATTAAAATGGTATGAATTAATACCTATTTTTTCCTATTTAGTTTTAAGAGGAAAATGCAAAAATTGCCATAAAAAAATATCTAAAGAATACATTCTTTATGAATTACTTACTGGTATCTTATTTTGTGTTAGTTATGTAAAATTTGGTTTTCAATATGAATTTTTTGTATCGATTATTTTATCTTCTTTAGTTGTTTTAATCTTTATTACTGACTTTAAATATATGATCATATTAGATTCTCCTCTTGTTATTGGAGGTATTTTCCTATTTGGATTACGTATTATTTACTTTGGTTTTGAAAACGCCATCCTAAATTTACTTTGGGGCTTTCTTACCTTTTTAGTCATGCTTTTTATTGGGTATATAGGAACAATTCTTTTTAAAAGAGAAGCATTAGGAGGAGGGGACATTAAATTTTCCTTTTTACTAGGAATGGCTTTAGGTTTTAAATATGCTATTATGGCTTTGTTATTTTCTACCTTTCTAGCTCTTCCATATGCTGTTGCTTCTATGTTACTCAATAAAGATAAAGAAGTCCCTTTTGGACCATTCTTAGTCAGTAGTGCCTTTATAGTGTATTTTTTCTTAGATAAATTTAAGTTTATATTGAATTTATTTTAACAAAATAAAAAGCCTTAAGGCTTTTTTATAATATTTCAATTTCTGTTTCTTCTTGGATAGGTGTTGGATCTTTTCCTATTAAAGCATTTTTAATAGCAATATCTTCTGTTCCTAAATCATCTTCAATATCGATAACTCTTAATATTTCTTCAAAACTCGTCAAACCTTCAATAACTTTCGCAAGACCATCTTCTAGTAAAGTAATGGTATTTTCTTTATTATAAACTAATTTTCTTAATTCATCTTTACGTATATTATTGGTAATAGCATCTCTTATATCTTGATTTAAAACTAAAACCTCTTGAATAGCAATACGTCCTTTATAGCCTTGATAGCATTCATTACATCCAACAGGAGTATAAATATCGGTAACATCCATTCCTAAAACTTGTTTAAAAACATTTTTTTCATATGGGGTAGCAGGTCTTGACGTACGACATTTTGGGCATAATCTTTTAACCAATCTTTGACTAATAACTCCAGTTAAGGCAGAACCTAATAAGTAACGTTCAACATCCATATCTAGTAAACGTTCAATAGTATTTAAAGAGTTATTGGTGTGTATTGTAGATAAAACTAAATGTCCAGTAATAGAGGCACGAACAGCAATTCTAGCGGTTTCATCATCACGAATTTCACCAATCATGATAACATCTGGATCTTGTCTTAAAATGCTTCTTAACGTATTTGCAAATGTAAGACCGATTTCACTCATTGTTTGGACTTGATTAACACCACTTAATTTCATTTCAACGGGATCTTCTACTGTAATAATATTTCTTTCTGTGGTATTTAAAATTTGTAACATAGAATAAACAGTTGTTGATTTACCAGTACCAGTTGCACCAGTAATTAATATAATTCCATTGGGTACATTAATTAATTTTTTGACTTTTTCTAAGTTTTGATTCGAAAATCCTAAAGATTCTAAACCATTCATACTCATTTTATAATTTAAAATACGAATAACTACTTTTTCACCATAAACAGTAGGTAAACTAGAAACACGAAGATCTAAATCATCATCTTCGATTATATTTTTAATAGCACCATCTTGAGGAAGTCTTGATTCGGTAATATTCATACCAGAAATAATTTTAATTCTCGTAATTAAAGGATTTTTAACAGATTCAGGTACAGTTGCATAATTGATTAATTCTCCATCAACACGAATTCTTACATTTAATACGGTAGGAGTAGGATCAAAGTGGATATCACTAGCATTTTTACTTGCAGCATCTAAAATCATAGCGTTTACAATATCTACTACAGGTAATTTTTCATAATCGTATTCTTTGAACATATAATCACAATCCTCTTATTATTCTTCTTCTATTATATAATAGAAATTATTTAATGACAAGAAAAAAACCTAAAAGATTAGGTTTATCTTGCTGCTAACATATAACCAATTAAAGTTGCAAAAACACTACCAACCATAATAAATACCATAAGCCATACAACGAGTTTTCTTGTTTTCTTTTTCATGATTCTTCACCTCTAAACCATATACAATTTATCATATTTTTTTAATTTAGTAAATATGCTTTATTAGGTGATACGTATGAAAACAATATGGACAAGCCTAAAAAGACATCAAACTTTATTTGTATTTATAAGTGTTTTATTTTTATTTGGATTGATAACAGGTATTTTATTTTATTTACAACAAGAGGCTTCTACCAAAGAAAATATGGTTTTATCTTTAACCAATTTATTTCAAAATAATGTATTTCCTCTTAAAAATATTTTTTATCATTTTCTTCTTTTATTTTTTATTTTATTTTCTTTATTTTGTATTATAGGTTTACCTTTACTTGTTCTTTATATCTTTTTTGAAGGAATTTCTATTGGTTTTATTCTTCCACTTTTCTTTTCTATTTATAAAATAAATGCTATTGGTATTTTTAGTTTGTACTTTGTATTCATTAAATTTTTCTATTTATTTTACTTATTTTTCTTTTTTGTAAAAGCTTGTTTATTTCTTAAAAATTATTTTTTATCTATTAAAAAGAAAAATTATCACTTTTTAAGACATTTTAAAAATTTAGTAATTTTACTTATTTTCATTTTATTAAATGATTGCTTTGTTTACTTTGTTTCTAATCGTATTTTAACCTTGCTTTTAGGATGAATTATGGTATAATAAATTCACTAATAGGTGAATTAAGTGAAGAATATCCAGAAGATGAGATTAAAATCATTTATGATTATGCTGAAGACGAAGTATTAAAGTTAAGTAAATAAGCACATTAATTTAGGGGAGAAAAATATGGCAAAAAAAGATTTAAATGAAAGCGATTTAGTAATTGGAAATTTATATTGTTGTTCTTTAAGAAAACTAATCATTCCTGATGAATTTATCATTAATGAAATAGATGAACAAGCGGTAAATATACTTTTAGAGGCAGAATTTAATTTTTCTGCACATTTAATAACTATCTTAAAATATATGGGAAATGGTCTTTTTTGTGAGTATTATACCCAAAAATATATTCTAGGTATTACCAATACTGCAAATTTAAGATTTTGTTTTCAAAAAGATATATTATGTATGGTAGGTTTAGGTAATGTGCGAAAAATTACAGATAATTCAATTCTTGATGATGTATATAAACAAGAAAAGTATAGTAAGTCAATTCAAAAAGTATTAAATTCGCTTTTTGATTTAAAACAAAATCGAGCTATGGAACGTATCAACAAAGATTGGAATAATGCAATATTAGAAAATAATGCTCGTATAAGATTACGTAAATTAGAAAAAATACCAGTTCTTGAATAAGAGTAATTAAACTTGACATTCATTATAAATTTATAATATAGTAAAGTTACATTTTTAGAAAATGTTAACCGCTCTTGGATGGTGCGGAATACAAATTATTCCGGCTGAAAATGTATGAAAACCCTATTTAAAATAGAGTTTTCTTTTTAAAAATATAAAAAAGTAATACATAAACTTGAATTTTTAGCATATAATTAAAGTACTATAATATGTTTAAAATGGACTTGACATTCATTATAAATTGTATTATAGTAAAATTACATTTAAGGAAAATGTTAGTCGCTTACGGATGGTGCGACTCATAAATGATTCCGATTGCGAAATGTTAGTCGCTTACGGATGGTGCGACTCATAAATGATTCCGACCGAAAATGTGTGAAAACCCTATTTAAAATAGAGTTTTCTTTTTGTATATGATATAATTCTAAATGAAGGGGATGGTTGTATGAAAGTTGAAACAGGTTATATCTATCATATTAAAGATGCTTTTTTTGATAAAATTAATGATAAGGGTTTAATGATTAATCATGAGAATGGTCATGCAAGACCAACCTATTTTACAATCAAAGATAAAGATATATTATGGTTTATACCTTTAAGCAGTAAGATTGAAAAATATAAACCTATTATCAAACAAAAAGAAAAAAGGTATGGTAGTTGTAAATCCATTATGCTAGGAGAGATTGCAGGAAAAGAATCTGTTATATTGCTTCAAAATGCTTTTCCAACATTAGAAAAATATATTGATCATCCTCATACAAAAAATGGTGTACCTGTTGTTGTATCAGATTATTTAAAAGAAGAAATTTTAAAAAATTTCAAAACTTTATTAGTAATGAAAAAGAAAGGAACGAATTTGTTTTTTCCGGATATAGATAAAATTAAGAAAATAATGTTAGAAAAATTAATCATATAAAATAAATAAAAGTAAGGTGAAGGTGTATGACAAAAGTTGTTGTAGGTATTTCTGGTGGTGTTGATTCTGCTGTAGCTGCCTATTTACTTAAAAAAGAAGGGTACGAAGTAGAAGGCCTTTTTATGCGTAATTGGGATAGTTTAGTAAATAATGATATTGAAGGAAATCCTAATATAAATAATAATATATGTCCACAAGAACAAGATTATAATGATGCTTTAGAAACTTGTAAGATTTTAGATATACCTCTTCATAGAGTTGATTTTATAAAAGAATATTGGGATTCTGTATTTACCTATTTTTTAGAAGAACTTAAAAAAGGAAGAACACCAAATCCTGATCTTTTATGTAATAAATATATTAAATTTGATTTATTTAAAAAGGAAGCCATGCGTCTTGGGGCTGATTTTATGGCAACAGGACATTATGCCAGAAATATGGATAATAAACTCTATCGTGCTATTGATCGAAATAAAGACCAAAGTTACTTTTTGGCAAAAATTACCAAAGAACAATTGGATCATGTTTTATTTCCTATTGGAGAACTGACAAAACCAGAGGTAAGAAAAATTGCTTTAGAGATTGGTCTTAATGTTGCAGAAAAAAAAGATTCAACAGGAATTTGTTTTATTGGAGAAAGAAATTACCAAGAATTTATTAAAAATTATTTAAAACCAAATCCTGGAGATATTGTAAATGTGGCTACTAAAGAAGTGATTGGGACTCATACAGGATTAATGAACTACACGATTGGTCAAAGAAGAAATGTAGGAATTAGTGGAGATTTAGAACGTCATTATGTATGTGGTAAGGATGTAGAAAAAAACACTTTATACGTTGCATTTGGAGACAGTGAATATTTATATAGCGATGCTTGCTTACTAGAAGATATTAATTTCATAAGTGAAGAAAGACCAAAAGAATGTACTGCTAAATTTCGTTATAGGGGAGAGGACTATCCTATTTCTTTAGAATACTTAGAAAATGGTGAAATTTTAGTAAGTTATCCTGAAAAAGTAAAAGCTGTTACTCCAGGACAAGCATGTGTTTTTTACTTAGAAGAAGAGTGTTTAGGAAGTGGAATTATTAAAGAAGTCTATAAAAATGGTGAAAAACTATTTTATTTATAATTTAAAGTATAGTTTGACTTGACAAATAAGTGTTAAGTGATATAATTTAAATGTAAAATCATGGAGGTTATAAAAATGAATCGATTAAATGAATTATTACAAGAATTAGGAATATCAAAAGTTAGACTTGCTAAGTATTTAGGTGTATCTCGTCAAATGGTATACAACTATTTAGAACTAGATGATATTAATAAATGGCCAAAAGAAAAGAAAATTTTATTATTTAAATTATTAGATATTGATGATGGTGAAGAAGGTACCATTAAAGCGATTAAAGTAACCACAGATTATTTAATGAGTGTAGAAGCAAGATTAAATCAAGGTATGAAAACAACTAGTGATATGGATGCTTATTTTGATATGAAAGGTTTAAATAAAGATGAACAAACTTTACTTGCTGATTTAACCTATTTAATTAAAGAAAAGTTATTAGATGAAGAAAATCATGAAGAAAATTTCTATGCAATTAAATATTTATATCATATGTTACAATCTATAGATAATGTACCAGAAATAAAATATATTTTTGGATATATGTCAAAAACAACTGGATTTACTGATCCAGAAGATTATAAATTTAATGAAGATAAACAATTTATATTTGAAGGTATTTTGTATTCAGCTTTAACTTTATATAATAATGGTGGTGCTAGCCGTAGTAAACTAGCTGAAAGCCATAAACGTTTTGTCCAAGAAATTGAACAAAAAAATGAAGAAAAACTAAGTCGTACACAACAATTAAATACAATTAAAGTTCAAGCTTTAAAAGAACTTGGCTATACAGAAATTAATGAATCAAATGCTCAAGAAGTTATTGAAAAAATTGCAGAAATTGAGTCTAGAAAAGTTTAAAGTATAGTAGAGAAGGGGATGTTACTCCTCTTCTTTTATTTTAAAAGATAGGGGAAATATTTATTAATATTACTGCTAATTTATTTTGTAATTCTTTGTTTTTAATTCATTATTATAATGTTTATAGTTTTTATATAAGTTTCAATATATATAATAAATATAAATTTATATATGTAGCGAATAAAAATAAAAAATAAAACCCCTATTATTTTTTATTTAACTCCCCTCTTTTAACCAAAAAAAGTGGGTGAGAGTATAAATAAAAGACTTTTGAAAGACGATGAAATTTATTTAGATGGGTAATTCATCATCTCAAATCATTTTAAATGATCTAAATAGTACATAAGAAAGTAAATTATATTGATTAAAAAATAAAAATAAATTTTAAAATATATTTATATACGTTTTAAATAAATGAATGCTTATTTATGGATTAGTACTCATTTTAGTTTAAGATATATATTTAAGAGCATATGGGGACTATTTCTATCTTATTTTACTATAAATATAGTTTCATATAATATATATTATGTTAACTTTAAAATATAGAAGCAATTATAATGTACTTATAAAAGCATCAAATAATCTTTTAGAATAAATATCACCTCTCATACTCTCTGGATGCCATTCAACACCAATAAAAAACTTTTTTTCTTTATCTTCCACTGCTTCTATAATAGAATCACTTGATTTAGCAACAACATCTAAATCTGTACTACTGACTTGATCATTATGACGACTATTTACCATAATACTAGATTCTTTTATAATTTCTCGTAATTTACTATTTTGCTTTATTTTAACTTGATGTACATATTTGAGATCACTTTGATGTGTTTGATTACCAATTGGTTTTAGAGTTCCTTGAAACGCTAAAGAAAGAATTTGCATTCCTAAACAAATACCAAGAGTTGGTATATCGCTTTCATATAAGTATTTGGCTATTTTTAAGTCAATTTCATGTACTTTAGATCCTCCAGGTAATAAAATACCATCACAAGTATTGATTAAGTTTAAAACACGGTTTAATTCCTTATTTAGGTTTTCATTATAAGCAATTGGTATACAAATAATTTCTATATCATAGTTTCTAAGATATGTTAAGACATCACTACGTATGGCGAGTAAATCTTTATCACTACTACTTTTATATTCTTTTAATAGTACCCCTACTCTTTTCATAAGTCCACCTTAAAAACAAAAATGATTAATGAGTAATAAAACAATTCCCACAAGAAAACCCAAATAAAATAATTTATATTCATGATATTTTTTAATTTCTGGATAGATTTCTTCAATAGATATGGTAATCATGATTCCTGCTACTAATAATAAAATTATACTAATAAATGTATCCGTAATAAAATTTTTAAATAAGAGAAAAGCAAGTATGGCTCCCAAAGGTTCCGCAAGTCCTGAAATAAAAGATTTTAAAATGGCTTCCTTTTTGTTATGCGTCGCATAGTAGATAGGAACAGCAATGCTAATCCCTTCTGGAATATTATGAAGCATAATGGCAATCCCTAATTTAATTCCTAAATCCATATCTTGATAGGCACTTAAAAATGTCGCAATTCCTTCTGGAAAGTTATGAAGCATTAAAGCAATCATACTTAATATTCCTAATTTATACAAACTTGTGGTATTCTTTTTTTGTTTATCAATGCAAACAATTACCCATTTAATGAGTACAATACCAATAATTAAAGAGATAATACTAATCAATATACCTTTCCCTACTCCCTCATTTATTAATTGAAATAAAGATTCTGGAATAAGTTCCGTTATACTAATTCCAATCATAATAGCAATGGAAAAACTTAGACAAAATGTAATAAACTTGGTAATATTTTGTTCTTTAATTTTAAAAAAGATAACGAAAGCTCCTAAAACCGTAGATAAACCAGCAATGGTAGAAATTAGCAATGGACCAATTATTTCCATAGTATCACCCATACAATTTATGAATTAAGTTGCAAATTAAGTACATAATACTACTGGGAGGTATAGAAATTATGGAAAGAAATAGTAATTCTCGTAATAGTAGAAATTCTAATAATAGTTCTAGAAATAATCAAAAACAAAATAGTAGACAAAATAGTCAAAAACAAGAAAATTCTAGAAATAATAGTAGAAAATCTAGTAGAAACGAAAAAAATTGTTAAGAATTTAACTTTGGTTATTTTCTAAATTTCTGTACGAAAATTGTGCAGTTAAGTCTAGCCTTTTGGTTAGGCTTTTTTGGTTCTAAAAGAACATTATAAAAAATGGATTAATCTCCATTTTTTTTAGCTCTTGGATGGTTTTCATAATCGCTTTTTAGTTTTTCATTTACAAGATGCGTATAGATTTCTGTTGTAGAAATATCACTATGTCCAAGAAGTTCTTGAATAATTCTTAAATCTGCTCCATGAGAAAGTAAATGCGTCGCATAAGAATGTCTTAAAGTATGAGGACTAATATCTTTTTCTATCCCCTGCTCTTTAGCAATTTGTTTTAAAATTTTAAAAAAACCTTGTCTGGTAATAGGATTTCCAAACGTATTTAAAAATAAAGAATCACTTGATTTTTGCTTTAATAATATAAAACGATATTCTTCTATATACATTTTTAAATATTTTTCACAAATTGAACTAATAGGGCAAAGTCTTTCTTTACTCCCTTTTCCAAATACACGAATTAAATCTTCATCTAAGTGAATTTGATTCATTTTTAAATGAATGAGTTCACTAACACGCATTCCTGTTGCATATAAAACCTCTAACATCGCTTTATTACGATAATCAAGTGGTGTATTTAGAGGAAAAGATAAAAGTTTTTCAATTTCTTCTTCTGTTAGGTAATGCGGTAAGGTTTTACTTATTTTGGGCATAAGAATTGTTTCACAAGGATTTTGGTCTAGTAATTCTTCTTCTACTAAAAATTGATAAAAATTACGAAGTACCGTTAGATAATGGGCTCTTGTTTTTTCTGCCATTTCTTCATTATACTTTAAATAGGCTTCAATATCGTTTCTTTCAATATTTTTAATTGATTTTCCTTTAATAAATTCTTCAAAACGATTTAAGTTTTCTTCATATGAAAGTAAAGTATTTTTCGATAATTTTCTTTCAAATTGTAAGTAATCTAAGTATTTATTATAATATTCTTCATTGGTCATAAGATCACTCTATTCTCTTTTAAGTATATAAATTTTTTAGAAAACTGTCAATTTTTTAGGGAAATAATTGTTGTTTCTTAGGGGATTTGGTATAATACTAATTGGTGGTAGATGTGGAACTATTATCAAATGTATTAAGACCAGAAAAATTAAGTGATATTATTGGACAAACCCATTTAATTGGAGAAGGTAAAATTTTATCGAATATGGTTAAAAATAAAAAAATATTTTCTTTTATTTTATATGGAAAACCGGGGACAGGAAAAACAAGTATTGCAAATGCAATTGTAAAAGAACTGGGAGTAATGCATCGGTTTTTAAATGCAACTATAAATAATAAAAAAGATTTTGATATTGCCATTGAAGAAGCAAAAATGAATGGAGAATTAATATTAATCATTGACGAAATTCATCGTATGAATAAAGATAAACAAGATTTATTGCTTCCTTACATTGAAAGTGGTTTAATCATTTTAATTGGTCTTACAACATCTAATCCTTACCATAAAATTAATCCGGCCATTCGTAGTCGTGTACAAATATTTGAACTAAAAGAATTGAGTTGTGAAGATATTGAAATAGGTATAAAAAGAGCTTTAACGCATTTAGAAAATATTAAAATTGATGATGATACGATTCATTATATTGCTAATCTTTCTTCTGGAGATTTTCGTAGTGCTCTTAATTTACTTGAAGTAGCTTACTACTCTACGAAAGAAGATAAAGTTGTTTCTATTGATTTAGTAAAAGAAATTAATAGTAAACCGGTTTTCTTTCATGATAAGAATGAAGATGGCCATTATGATGTATTAAGTGCTTTTCAAAAATCAATTCGTGGAAGTGATGTAGATGCATCCCTACATTATTTAGCTAGATTAATAGAGGCAGGAGATTTGGATAGCATTTATAGAAGAATGAGTGTTATTGCTTATGAAGATATAGGACTTGCAAATCCAAGTATTGGACCTAAAGTCATGGCAGCGATTCATGCAAGTGAACTGGTTGGACTGCCTGAGGCCCGTATTCCCTTAGGAGTTGTAGTAACGGAAATGGCCTTGTCTCCTAAAAGTAATAGTGCTTATTTAGGAATTGATGCCGCATTAAGTGATATTCATGCTGGAAATACAGGAAATGTACCCAATCATATTAAAACCACAAGTACCACGTATAAATACCCTCATGATTATAAAAATGATTGGGTAAAACAAGACTATTTACCAGATAATTTAAAAGGTAAAAAATATTATAATAAAAAACAAAATAAATATGAAGATAATATCAATAAACTATTTAATGAAATGAAAGGTGGAAATGAATAATGAAAATAGGAATTGTTGGAACAGGAGTATTTAGTGTAGCGATGGCTCATTGTCTTGCTCAAAATACAGAGAATAATATTATTATGTGGAGTGAAAATAAAGAACTTGTTGAAGATTATAAAAAAACAAAGAAAATGGATATAATTTTTAAAGGAAAGGTATTTCCTAATAATATAACACTTACAAACTCTTATGCAGAGGTCGTTAATGATGTAGAATTGGTCTTTTTAATGCCTTCTCTTACCTACTTAGAAAGTGTATGTGAATCCTTAAAAGAATATTTAGTAAAAACAATACCGGTAATTATTGGAACAAAAGGTATGGATAAAGAAAAAGGTCTTTTAGTACACCAAATAGTTAAAAAATACTTAAAAAATCCAATTAGTATTTTAAGTGGTCCAACTTTTGCAGACGATGTTTTAGAGGGGGATCAAGTTGCTTTTACAGTAGCTTGTAAAGGAAAAAAAGTTAAAAATCAAATCAATCGTGCTTTTGAAAATACAACCACCCGTATTAAATTTTCAAAAGATTTACTAGGAACGGCTCTATCTGGTAGTGTTAAAAATATTTATGCAGTTGGTGCAGGAATAATTGAGGGTTTAGGTTATCATACAAGTACGCAATCTTATTATATAACGGCTGCTTTCCAAGAATTGGAAACGATTTTATATATGTATGATGCCAATTTAAGTACTTTACATAGTTTAGCGGGTTTAGGAGATTTAGTAGCAACTTGTTCTTCAAATAAAAGTAGAAACTATGCATTTGGAGTTCTTCTTGGAAAGAAAAAGAATAAAAAAGAAATTACAACTTATAAAGAAAAAAATACATTAGAAGGTATTGCTTCCTTAGAAATTGTAACGCAAATCTTTAAAAAGAAACATATAAAAACACCGCTTATTACAGCGATTTATCAAATTGTATTTGAAGATGCTCAACCACAAATTCTAATGGATGCTTTAGAAGCAACAAAATTAAATTCACAACTTTAAATCCATTAAAATAAAATAAGCAATTTGTAATCCAGCAGCAGCAGGAACTAAAACAATAGAACCTGGTGCTTTTTCTTTTGTCTTAATAGGATTTTCACTACTCCACACAACAGGAATATTTACAGAAATTTCATTTTTTCTTAAAATTTCACGCATAGCCTTAGCAAGAGGGTCATTATACGTTTTTTGTAATGTTGTAATCGTTACTTTACTAGGATTCAATCGGTTTCCGGTTCCCATACAAGAAATTATTTTAGTATTAGACTCTATTGCTTTTTTAATAAGTAAATACTTTGTTGTTACGGTATCACAAGCATCAATAATATAATCATAGGAAGTCTCAAATATTTCATTTATATTGTCTTGATTTAAAAAAATAGGTTTTATTTCTATTTGGGCATTAGGGTTTATACTTAATGCCCTTTTCTTGGCTTCTTCTACTTTAGAGTGTCCAATTGTTTCTTTTGTACATAAAACTTGTCTATTTAAGTTACTTTCTTCAAAAAGATCGGCATCAATGATTGTAAAAGAAGAAAATCCTAAACGAACAAGACTTTCTAAAGCAAAACCACCTACTCCCCCTACTCCAACAAGTAAGATATTTTGTTTTTTTATTTTTCCTAATAAGTGTTCATCTATTATTTTTAATGTGCGTTCAAACATTTTTTCACCTCAAATAAAAACCCAAAGGAAAGTCTGTTTGGATAAAAGCCCGCTCACGCGAGGTGGGCATCACATGAAATGCTTTAGGATCCTAGCAACACTTAATGGGCTAGTCTTCTACACCACACTCAATTAGATTCCCAATAATATCCAATAGTCGGTTTTATGTGAAACAAACTATTCCTTCAGGTACTTACATTGTATCATAGAATTATCTATTTAGCAATTTAATTCTAATCATCGATTTATATTATGTTTTTCTAATTTTTTATATATTTTTAAGTCAAATGAAAAGCAACTTATCCGTTGCTTACTTCTCCATTTATAGTACTTGATGTACTTTGGGTACTAGGGGTTGTATTTTGAGCTTTTACATTCCATCTACTTGCTACATCACAGTTTGAACTGTATGGAAGTGGATTTGGTAGTTCTAGACGCATAATCATTGGTATTTTAAAGGCTGAACCAAATCCAACACAACTACCCGGTTGTAATGTTTTTTGCTTTTCAATAACATCTGCAGAAATATTTGGTAACATTTCTTCAATGTATTTAATATCTTTAGGGTGTGTCATTTTGAAGATTAAGAAGTTGGAAACTTGGGAAATAACCGTATCAGAAATTTCAACGGGTCTTTGACTAATAATACCTAGTAAAACACCATATTTTCTTCCTTCTTTGGCAATACGTTCAAAGATATTATAACCAAGTAAGTAATTATCATTATCCCTTTGAATATAACGATGGGCTTCTTCTAAGAAAATATGGAAAGGAATACTTGCTCTTTGTTTTAAGTTTTTAGAAAATTCAAAGAATAAACGAGCCATAATTTTAACAATTACTTTTGCATACGTATCATCGACATCTTCTAGATTAATATTAATAATTTGGGCTTTACGATTATTTTTAACTACTAAACTACTAACAAATTTATCTATAGAGATATAGCCATTGTTGGAAAAATATTTTCCTACTTTGGTATTTAAAATTGTATTTAATCTTACTTTTAAGATAACGGCATCATCATATAAATTCGAATTGTTTTGGAATCCTTCACTAATCATTGTAAATTCTAAGGCTTTAGCAAAATCAGCAAGAGAATAATTGTATTCCTTTGGTTCTTCCATTTCTTCATAAGAATCTTCAATATGTTTTAAAATATATTCGGTAATTAAAACACTTTCACCAAAATAACCATTTGAATCGATTTCAAAGCATTCACTGAAGGTTCTTGTATACCCTAAACCATTAATAGTACTATCAAAATTAAATTCTTTTGTGTGACAAACCTCAATAATTTGGAAGACTTCATTTTTCTTTCTTGCTGTTGTTTGATTACTAAATAAAATAGCAAGTAATGCTTTAGCAATTAAATGGTTCTTATATTTATTTGATTCTTCACTATCTTGACTAAAGATTTTTGCAAGTCTTATGGTTCTTTCAATAATTGGTAATTGACTATGATTGGTTGCTTGTAAAAGGAGTGCAAAATCATCTAAATTTAGTAAATTAACTGGTATTTGTAATAAATAATCATCTTGATCAATTGGATTTGTGGTAATAAATTTATAACTATAATTGGGATTAATTTTATTGATACTTCCAAATGCATTTTTATATTCGCCATACGCATCAAATACAAAGATATTAGCATTATAAGAAAGCATATTTGGATTGGAAAATAAATTTTGAACGATTCTAGCAACCCCACAAGATTTACCACTACCAGTATTTCCAAATATTCCTAAATGGTTAGATAATAAATCATTGATACTTGGGCAAACCTTATAGTTTTTATAAATAGCACTATTTCCTAAAACAAAAGATTTATCGCTTTCGCGTCCAACAAGTTCCATTAATTCTTCGTTATTGATAATACGAATTTTACTTGATAAAAGAGGTTTTCTAATAACACCATTTACATAACGACCATTTAAATACTCTCCTAGAAAACGTATTTTTATTTCATCTTTATTAAATTCCGTTACTTCTCCTAAAATTCTTTGCTCAGGGGCTTCAAAAATAACATTTATATTCATTAAATCGGTTGTTCCAGCATCTCCACCTAGATTTTCTACTGTAGCAATACTTTCACCAATGTATTTTATTTTTCCAAACATATTTAGCACCTCTTTATTATTCTCTTTAACTATATCATAAAATCATTCTATTTTCCACTAAAAATCTCATACCATTCTTTTAGATTTTCTGCTCCACTGGAAACCAATCCTTTGATTAAATTCCAAGTAATCGAAAATGATTTTTTCATATCTTGAAAATCTTTTTTAGCTTGATTACAAGTATCTTCATCATAACTACAAATTTTCGTCGTAATCTTTAAATAACTTTCAATAATTTTGGTTTTTACTCCTGTATATACTTTTCCAGTTGTTGAGGTAATTGTTTCTTTATAACCCGGAATATAATTTTCTATTTTTGAATCAATTGCTAATGCAATTTTTAAAATTTGTAATTTAGCTTTACTAGATAAATCATTTAATGTATAGCCTTTTATGGTTCCGTCATAGAATAGAAAATCAACAATTGTAATAAAACGAGACTTAACCTCTTCTTTTAAACTAGGATCTTTTAAAGTACTTTCTGTTTCATTAAAATAAGCAATTACATCAGCATCTGCATTTTTATTTTCCACTTTTTCATTCGTAACCGTTACATCACTACTCATTATAGTTTTTGGTGCCTCTACTTGTTCTTCTTCTTTATCTTCTTCACTTGTAGTTTCACTTTTATTTTCTTCTACTTTTGCTTGAATAGCACTACCAATTGGAACATCTTCTGTACTTGGTATTTTATATTCATTTTGATTTTCATCTTCTACAATAATGTAATCATTTCCTTTATTGGTTACTTTTCCATTAATATAAGTATCATTTGTTTGATTTTGGATACTATTTTGCCCTTTCCAAGTTATATAAATCCAAAATAGAATAGCTACTAAAAGAGCAAGTCCAACGAATTTATAGATGGTACTTAATTTTATTCCTTTAAAAAATTCAATTATTTTTTTAAACTGTTTTTTCATATTCATCACTACTTAAGTATACCATAAATAAAACAGATAAACCATTATTTTGATTTATCTGTTAATGTTTTTGTATAATTGTGAAATGAAAAAGTAAATTCCAGTTTCAATATATTTAGCAAGAATTTAGTCTTACACATAATTCCAGTTAAA
>CANRCV010000006.1 GCA_947629205.1 uncultured Bacilli bacterium | reverse complement strand
TTATTATCTAACAACATATTTTACCTCTATCTTTCTATTTTTAGTTATAAGTTACTTACTTAATTGTTACTATTTTTTGTGTGTACACAGTATTCATCCAACCCTTTGTTTCATACCTCCTGATAAGCAACTTGGGTATTTATCTTTAAATTCATAAAGGTTGTATTTTCTAAGTAGATTTAAAACGTAGGTTTCTCTTTCTTTCGTAAGTTCCTTTTTAATCTTTAGACCAAGTAAAGCATTTTCATAAATGGTAAGCCAAGGAAAAAGACAATCACTTTGAAACATATAACCAATTCGAAAGTTATCCTTCATAAAATGAAGTTCTCCGCTACTTTGTTCATCTAAGGATGCAATGATATTTAAAAGTGTAGATTTTCCACAACCGGAAGAACCAACTAAAGAAATAAATTCCTTTTCATACACATCCATATTGATATTCGAAATGGCAGTAATTTCTCCATCTTTCGTGTGATATTTTTTAGATAAATTTTTAATTTCCAATACTTTATTCATTATAGAAATTGTTTACAAGTTCATCGTATGGAACATAAGCATCCAGTAAATCAGCACCAATCATAATATCTTCTAGATTTTTGTAACTTTCTTCTGTTATAAATGGTGTAGTAAACCAAGAATCATATTTTTTATAATTATCCACAATTTGTGTTAAATCCGTTAAAGAAATATCAGGAAATTGTGGTAAGATACTTTTGGCAATTTCTTCACTTGTGTGATTTTGAACGTAGTCAATGCCTTTCTTTAATGCATTCGTAAATTTTGTTACTAACTCTTTGTTGTTTTCAAGATAACTTTTACGAGCGTAAAAGGCAGTATAGGGTACTTCTCCTGAATAGGCACCAATATTTCCAACAATATACCCTAATCCTTCTTTTTCTAATTTTGTAGCGTTAGGTTCAAAAAGGTTAACAAAATCACCCATTCCTGCAATGAATGATCCTGATAAAGCAGCAAATTCAACACTTGTATTGATATTAATCTCTTTTTGATTTACTTTTTCATTATCTAAAGCATTCATAAAGTTAAGAATAGGCATTCCTCCTAAACGACCAGCAAGAACTTCTTTTCCTTTTAAATCGTTTAAAGTGAAATTTTCTATTTTTTCTCTAGAAACAATAAATTGTCCATCTCTTTTTGTAAGTCCACTAAAGGTTACTAAATAATCTTCTTCTCCACCTTTATAAACATAGATAGCACTTTCAGGTCCTGCAAAACCAATTTGTACATCATTTGATAAAACGGATGCAGCAACTTTATCAGCACCACTTGTTAAAATTAAATCGATATTTATTTTATTTTCTTTAAAATAGCCTTCTTCAATTGCTACATAAAAGGGAGCATAAAAAGCACTATGTGTTACCTCAGCTAATTTGATGGTTGTATTCTCATGATCACTTTTATTTAATTTAACAGATGTAATAGCAATTATAAGAATTAATATTAGTCCAAGTAACCCTCCTATAATTTTTCTTTTCAATTTAAATTCCTCCTTTTAATTCCAATGTATTATATTCTAAGAGGAACATTTATGTTCAAAAAGAAAAAACTATATTTCTTTTCTTGTAATATTTTTTGTGGTTAATATTTCACCAGAAATTTTATGTTTAAAAATAATTTCATAGCCACATTCATTTGCAATTTTTTCAATAGTTGAAAAATCTGGTTGTAAAGTTTCTGTTTCATATTGAGAAATTGTATTTCTAGCATACCCAGTTATTTTTCCAATTTGTTCTTGACTAAGATTACTTTTTCGACGCATTGTTCTTAAAATCTTTCCTATCACAATCTACTCACCTATTAAAAATTATCTCATTTTAAGACTATTCATTCTTGACTTGTCTTTTAATAAGACATATAATCATAGTAATAGTAGTCTTATTTTAAGACATTTGAGGTGAATAAATGAAATTACAAAAGTTTATCAAAAATAAAAAACAAAAACAAATATTTATAGGAGCAATTATAGGAATAATAGTATTGATTAGTGGTATTACACTATATCGTACTTTTGCATTATATAAAGAAGAAAAAACTTATAATGTTATAAAAGGAAAAGTACCTAAGTTTGAAAAATGTAGTTTAGCAATAAATCAAGAATTTAACTTTAATTATAGTGGGGATGAACAAACCTTTGAAACTCCATGTGATGGTAATTATAAATTAGAAATATGGGGAGCCGAAGGTGGAAAATGGAGTAGTAGTATTCAAGGTGGATATGGTGGTTATGCTTCTGGAGAAATAGCCTTATCTCAAGGCAAGAAATTATATATTTATGTAGGTGAGAAAGGAATAACTACTAATCAAGGACCTACATCTGCTAAAAATGGTGGTTATAACGGAGGTGGAGGTATTGCTTCGCATAATGATTCCGGTACAATTTGTGCTGCGGGAGGAGGAGCAACCCATATCGCCTTTGTGCCAGGATTGTTGGAAGCATTAGAAAACCAAAAAGAACAAATATTAATTGTCGCTGGAGGCGGTGGTGGTAGAGGTCAAAATGTTGGTGTTGGGAACAATACTATGTCTGGTTCAGGAGGAGGCTTTAAGGGAACAGATAGTGAGGTATTTATTAACAATTGGGATGTAGTTAGTGCCTATGGTTATGGTGGGACCCAAAATATGGGTGGAGAATTTTATTATAGCAAACCTGCTCTGCTAACAGATGCTTTAAAAAAGGATATGAAAGGTACATTTGGAAAAGGTGGAACACGATTGGGTAGTGGTGGCGGTGGCTTCTATGGTGGCGGAACCGGTGGTTATTCGGGTGGAGGAGGATCTGGTTATATAGGAAATAAAAAACTGTATAACAAAGAAATGTATTGCTATAATTGCGAAACTAATGAAGAGATTGATACTAAAACCTATACTACAGCCAATGTAAGTGAGGAAGCAATCAGTGAATATGCTAAAATAGGAAATGGATTTGCTAGAATTACGTATTTAGGAAAATAATTAAAAAAATATTTTCTTTCTTTTTCCTTTAAAACCATTTATAATAAAAATATAGTAGGAGGAAAGAAAAATGAAGAAGAAAAATAACAACCTCCCAACTCTAGATTCTAGTCTGGGGGGGGGGTATATTAAATAATAAACCTAGATTAGAAAGATATATCAAAAATAAAAAACAGAAACAAATTTTAATTGGAACAATTATAGGAATTGTAGTACTAATTGGCGGTATAACTTTATACCGCACTTTTGCTATGTATAAAACAGAAAAGACATATAATGTAATTCAAGGAAAAGTACCAGATTTTAGTGGCATTTATAAAGAAAAATTATTAAATGGAGCAGATCCAGTATTAGATAATGAAGGTAAGTTAATACCTGTTATTATAGGAAACAATGGTAAAGTAACCAAAGCAAGTCTAAACTCGAAATGGTATAGTTATGCAGATAAACAGTGGGCCAATGCGGTTATTTTAAAAGAAGGAGTAGAAACTCCAGAAGATAATGCAGAAATAGATGAAAGTAATATAGAAAGTTATTTTGTATGGATACCAAAGTATAGTTATAAATTATTTGATATGGGAGACTACCAATCTGTCTCATCTACTATAACAGATAAAGGACCAACGACTTCTATTGAAATCAAATTTGGAACAGATAATACAGTAGATATAAGAAATACAAATTATAAAAATGAGAAAGTATCTGGGGAAAATGGAGAAGAACTTGTTATCAACGATGTTCATATGTTGAATACTATTTATAAAAATGAAATGCAATGTAAAACACCGGGAATTTCAAAAGAAAGTGGAACTTGCCAAATTGGAGATTGGATGACACATCCAGCTTTTATAGCATTTGATACAAATGGATTTTGGGTAGGAAAGTTTGAGACAAGTACACCAGGTAGTAGTAAAGTAGAAATAAAACCAAATGTAACAAGTTGGAGAAATATAAATGTAAAAACGATGTTTGATACAAGTTATGCTTATCAAAGAAACTTAGATAGTCATATGATGAAAAATACCGAGTGGGGAGCTGTAGCATATTTAACTCAAAGTATTTATGGAAAATGTACAAGTGGTAATACATGCACTAAAGTAGTAACTAACAATAATACAAGTTACTTAACGGGATACTCAAGTACGAATATAGCTTATACAACGAATACATCAGTAGCATCTAGTACAACGAATAATTATAGTGGCATTTATGATATGAGTGGTGGTGCTTGGGAAAATGTGATGGCACTTATGATGAATGAAGATAATTCAACATTAGCTTTATATTTAAGTGGGTTTAGTACAACTGATTTTCCTTTTAATAATGATAGTAATAATTCAAAATATTATGATGTATACATTTATGGCAGTAATGATACGTCTTATTATAGAAGAATCTTAGGAGATGCAACAGCAGAGTTTGGTCCATTTAAAGGAAGTAATCACATATATGGTTCATCTTGGTATAATGAAGGTGCAGCTTTTATTTATCCAGAACAACCTTGGGTTTCTCGTGGTGGAGGTACACCCAATTATGGAATTATTTGTGGTATTTTTTTGTTTGATGATGATTTTGGTATTGCCCGAGGAGAAACATCTTTCCGTATAGTTCTTGCTCCACAATAAAAAAGAGGCTTTCTTTTTTTTTAAAAATATGTATAATAAAAGCATATGGAGGAAAGTAGTATGAAGAAAAAAAATATATTTTATCTTTTATTAATACTTGTAATGTTTTTACCAACGATTGTATTTGCTAAAGAAAAAGTAAATGTTTATTTATTTAGAAAAGATGGTTGTGGATACTGTGCTGATGCTTTAACATTCTTTAATGAACTTGCAAGAGATAATGAATATAAAAATTATTTTACTTTAGTAACAAAAGAGGTTTCTAAAAGCAAAAAAAATAGTAAATTAATGGCTCAAGTTGGAAAGTACTTTAATGATGATTTAAAAGGGGTCCCTTATATTGTTATTGGAGAACAAACGATTAAAGGTTATTCAAATGATTACAATGATCAAATTAAAAGTGCTATAAAAACGGCTTATGAAAATGAAAGTCGTGATATAGTTGCTGAATTTATAAGTCAAAATAGTGATGATAATGCTGCTGCCTCAACTATTATTATTCTTTTTGCAATAGTTGCTGGAATTGGTTTTATTGTATATATTGCTCGTAATAATAATTAGAACAAAAAAAATAAGTCATGACGACTTTATTTTTTTTGCAAACATTTTATAAAATCACTAATACTAGAAAATATACATAAAACACCAATAATTTGTAAAACAATATTGGTTGCTAGTATAGTATAAAGTCCCATTAGAATTAAAATAATACCAACAACGATATTGAAATAATCTTTTAATTGTAAAGAAAATAAAACATTTTGAAGCCCATTATAGATTAAGATAATTCCTATAACAAATCGTATAAAGTTTTCTATTGTTCCAGCTAGTAAAAGAATTAAAATACCTATAAAGATCAATAAAGTTCCCATCATTAGTTGTTTACTATCTTCCATATTTAATTGCTTTTTTAATTGGGTGTATTTAATAAAATAGTAAATACCTACTAAAATACAGAGTACTCCAATTCCATAAAAGACATATGTCACTAATTGAGTCGATTTTGTAAGCAATAGAATTCCTAATAATAACATGATTAAGGCTTTAAAAAAATCAATCGTTTGGTTATAATTTTCCTTCTTTTTTTTAGGTTTTATTAAAGTTACTTTTTCTTCTTTCATTATTTCATCTCCTATAATAATCATACTTGGAAAAAGTTGAATAATCAAGTAGCAAAAATAAAAAGGGTATGTTATAATAAAAAAGAGAATAAAGGGGATCGTAAAGATGTTAGAGAAGAAAGAAATTTTGATGGTCTTAAAAAAATACGGATATTATTCTAAAAATAGAGCACCTTTTTTATATCAAGAAAAAGAAAAAGTTGGTCTTTATTTTGTATGGCCCCATAAACATTATGGTAAATTAGAAAGAGTTTTATATTTTGATACAATAGAAGAATTAGATGATGAGGTTTATAAATATTGGTGGTTTATGAACCATAAAGAAAAATATGATATTCAAGTTGTTTTTGATAACTATGAAACCCCAAATCCAAAAGTAAGTTATTTTTATAAAGGAAATGTTTTAAAAAAGGAAGATTTATTACATTTTGAAAACCAAGAAGTGGGATTAGAAACCAATGAAAAAATAAAAAGAAGAGAACTTTTTAGAACGGCAACTATCTTAATCTTAATTTTAAAAGAAAAATTAAAAAAACAAAATGAAACCTATCAAAAAGTAAATGAATTATCGAACACATTTCAACAATTAAAAAAAGATTTTAAAAATAAATTAAATTCTTATAAAAAAGGAATGCAAGAAGAAAGTCCCAATTTTGAAATTGGAGAAGATAGTGATGAAGAAACAAGTCGTTTACTTGCCAATTTACATAATGAATTAATGTCTTTAAAAAATATAGAAGATATTCGTAAATTTATTGCTTCTTTAATCCATTATTTACATAATTTAGATATGAGTTTAGCAGGAATTCAAAATTTATATCTTTTGGAACGCTATCCTTATGAAATAGAAGATGTAAAGAAAAAAATAACTATTTTAGAAGAAGCAAATGCTAAGAAAAAATTATTTCAAAATAAACAAGAAATTTATAATGAATTTCATTCTATTGATAATTTAAGTGAATGTAAAAAAATGGTAGATATGAAAACATTTATTGCTCAAAAACAAGAAGAAATTGAAGAAAACTATCAAAACTTAAAAACAATTGATGAAACCGTTTTAGGAGATTATATTGTTAGTTTTGAAAAATTAAATCTTATGTTGCCTCCAATGGTAGAAAATCTATACCAAGAATTTAATAAAGAAGATTTATTTATCAATTTAAAAAATATGTTTGATCATTTAAGTACCAAAGAACAATCTGCTTGTTATGTTGCCTCCTCTTTCTTAAGAGATTGTTTAATTATCTTAATGGAAAAACATGCTGATACGGAGATCAATAATACGGAAATTATTAGTAAATTAGTTTTAGAAAATCAAATATATTTATTTAATGATGCCTATACAACATTAGATTACTATATGAATACTAAGATTCGTGTAAAATATTTTAGTATTTTAAAAATGAAAACATTTGAATCTTTTATGTCTTCTTTAATTGAGGTCATTACCATTTTAAAAGAAATGAAACAAACATTAAATAAAAGTTTTTATGGTTACTATATAGAAAGAGACAAAAGTATCATGAATTTGTATTTAAAAAATATTGTTAATTTAAATAGAAAAAGTTCTTATATAGCAAGATTAATGCCAAATGTATTTTTATATTATTCTCCTGTTTGTATTACAAGACAATTAGATATTGTGAATAATAATGAATTAGTCGTAAGAGATAATGAAACGATTTTTTTACTGAAAGATCAAGTTTGTATAAAAACCAATATAAAACAAACAGTAGTGGTTAAATATGAAAAAGATAAATCAAAAGAAGAAGAGTGTACAATTATAACCTCTTTAAAAGAAAAAAATAGATGTACGTATTATGAAGATATGATTTATAATAAAGAGGATGGAGGATTATATGAAGAAAGAACCATGGTTTAAAAGATTTTATCATGAAGTCATCTCTTTAAGTACCATATTAAAAAATAGTAATGGAACGAATAGAAGAAAAATTATTTTCGATTTACTTTTATTAATTATTATTACTTGTTTTTTAAAAATTCCTTTTATTTTTATTAGAGATTTAGGAGATCAAGCCATTGAAACTTTTTTGGCTAGTAATGTATCTATTTCTACACTTTGGGGATTTTTCATAGAACTATGTTATGTAATTGTTGCTTTTACTTTTTTTATAAAAACATTTTATAAATGGTTTGCCAAGTTAGATGCCTAAAAAATGTCAAAGAAAATGAAAAAATGTAAACTTTTTATATAAAAAGTTTATATAGAATAAAAAAGAAATATATTTTCAATATAATAGCAATATATTAAACATAAAAAGAATTTTAAAAAAGTATTTTCTTGCAAAGTACTTTTTTTTATGGTATTATTCTACAGGTATTAAAGGGAAGTGTTATAGATGGACAAGATAATTAATATTGCAGTTGTTGCACACGTTGATGCTGGAAAAAGTACTTTAGTAGATGCTCTACTAGAACAAAATGGTGTCTTTGATGCCCATGAAACTCCAGTTGACTGTGTAATGGACAGTAATGATATAGAAAGAGAAAGAGGAATTACCATTTATTCTAAAAACTGTGCTATTCGTTATAAAGATGTAAAAATTAATATTGTAGATACGCCAGGACATGCTGATTTTTCAAGTGAGGTTGAACGTGTTATTAAAACCGTGGATACGGTAGTTTTATTGGTGGACTCTGCGGAAGGACCAATGCCTCAAACAAGATTTGTTTTAAAAAAAGCCTTAGAACAAAATTTAAGACCAATTCTTTTTATTAACAAAATTGATAAGAAAGATGCAAGACCCTTAGAAGTTGTTGATATGACATTTAATTTATTTATGGAGTTAAATGCTAGCGACGAACAACTTGATTTTCCAATTATCTATGGAGTAGCAAGAGAAGGAATTGCTAAAAAATCTTTAGAAGAAGAATCAAGTTCTATTGCACCTTTACTTGATACGATATTAGAGGTAGTAAAACCATATGAGGGAAATGAAAATGACCCTTTACAATTACAAATTTCAAATCTTGATTATGATGAGTATATTGGAAGACTTGGTATTGGTCGTGTTACTCGTGGTTGTATTAAAGTAGGAGAAACCGTTTCTTTATCTAAAAATGATGGACGCTTAGAAACATTTAAGATTACCAAACTTTTTGTAAACGAAGGCTTAAAAAGAGTAGAAAAAAATATTGCCTATTATGGAGATATTGTTACGATAGCAGGTTGTCCGGATATTTCAATTGGAGATACGATTTGCGATAAAGACCATATCGATCCCCTTCCACCAATTGAGATTGAAAGACCAACTCTATCTATGAACTTCTTAGTAAATAATAGTCCTTTTGCAGGACGTAGTGGAAAGTTCTTAACCAATCGTCATATTAAAGAAAGATTAGATAAAGAATTACAAACCAATGTTGGTTTAGTTGTAGAAGAATTAAATGGCGCAGATGGCTATAAAGTAAGTGGACGTGGGGAATTACACTTATCGATTTTACTTGAAAACATGCGCCGTGAAGGGTATGAACTTTCCGTTTCTAAACCACAAGTATTAATGGAAGAAAGAGATGGAAAGAAGTACGAACCTTTTGAACGTGTCATTATCAATTGTCCTGAAGAATACTCTGGAACGGTTATTAATGATTTACAAGAAAGAAAAGGACAACTTCTTGTTGTATCGAGCGAAAATGGAGAAGCCCATTTAGAGTTTAGTGCTCCAACGAGAGGATTAATAGGTTATAGAAGTACATTTATCACCAATACTCGTGGAGAAGGAATTATGGTACGTAGTTTTGATGAATATAAACCCTATGTTGGAGAAATTACTAGAAGAAAAAATGGTGTTTTAGTTTCTATGGAAAATGGTAAAGCTCTAGGTTTTTCTTTATGGAATTTACAAGATAGAGGAACTTTAATTATTGAACCAGCTACTGAGGTTTATATCGGTATGATTGTCGGTATAAATAATCGTGATAATGACTTAGATGTCAATCCATGTAAGAATAAAAATTTAACCAATACTCGTAGTAGTGGAGCAGATGAAGCCATTAACTTAACAACACCAAAAACATTCACATTAGAAGAAGCCTTAGAATTTATAGAAGATGATGAATACGTAGAGGTAACACCTGATGCGATTCGTCTAAGAAAACAATACTTAGATCCAAAAGATCGTTATCGTAATAGAAAAGTTTCTTAGAATTAGAAAATAACAACTTATCAAAATGATGGGTTGTTTTTCTTTATTCAATACCATTTTCACGACGTCGACAAAATGGTCTAAAATAAATTAATTCTTGCTAAAAAGAAATATATATTGTATATTTTAATTACAAAAAGATTTTTTTGTACCAAAACCCCAAAACAATACTTTATATTTTCAAAAAATTAGAAAGGGTGATGGTATGAAAAATGAATTAACTAAATATCAAGAAAAGACTTTTGAAAATATTAAACACGTTGATGAATATGGCGTGGAATTTTGGTTGGCTAGAGAGTTGCAAATCATTTTGGAATACAAAGATTGGCGAAAATTTATTGGTGTTATTGATAAAGCCAAAGAAGCCTGTCAAAACAGTAATATCATAGTATTAGACCATTTTGTCGGCGCCGACAAAATGGTTAAAATTGGTTCAGGTGCGCAACGAAAACAAACCGATTATCATTTATCACGATATGCTTGTTACTTAATTGCTCAAAATGGAGATTCTAGAAAGGAAAGTATAGCACTTGCTCAAACATATTTTGCTATACAAACAAGACGTCAAGAACTAAGTGAAAAAGAATATAGTGCATTAACGGAAGATGAAAAAAGACTGTATCAAAGAGACTTAACTAGAAAAGGAAATTATTCATTAAATATTGCAGCAAAAAATGCTGGTGTGAAAAACTTTGATAAGTTTCATAATAGTGGGTACAAAGGTTTATACAATGGAGAAACGGCTGATGATATTGCTAAAAGAAAAGGACTACGTTATAGAGAAGATATATTAGATAATATGGGAAGTGATGAACTAATTGCTAATTTATTTCGTATATCACAAACAGAACAAAAATTAAAAAAAGAAAAAGTAAGTAGTGAAACTATTGCTAATGATATGCACTATCAAGTAGGGGCAGAAATACGTAATACAATTAAAAGGTTAGGTGGAACGATGCCTGAAAATTTACCAACCCCTAAAAAATCAATTAAAGAGTTAGAAAAAGAGAATAAAAAAAATCTAATAAATACCAATATATAATAATTTTCCAAATAAATTTATTGAATTCTATTTAATAATTTTAGACATGACATAGGTTTTATTGTATTATCTATAATTAAAGTTACGTTTGCAAAAAAACAAAAAATAAAAAGTTTTGCAAGTGTATCATCAAAACTTTATATAAGCGTATCTTAATTTTGATGAAATAAATGAAAAACTATGTTGATCATATTGCTTAGAATTAATGACGAAGATAAAAGAAATTTTTATGAAAAAAAGGATAAATTTAAACTTAATTTGTGCGGTAAACACTATTCACTATACAAAATTTATTGCTAAATTACCTACCATTATTATTTAAGGAAATATTAAGATTTTATTAAGAAAAAGTTAAAAAAACAACGATTATATAATGCTAAACTAAAAAGTAAGAAATCGTTGTTTTTTGTTGTTTTAAAAAATTACTATTAAAATATACGAGGAGGTAATTCTATGTTTATTATAATACTAATATTAATATTTCTAACATTCTTATTCGTATTTTATTTTAACAAAACGTTCGGAAAAGTATTACCTATAACCTTAATGATTATTCCACTTATTTTATTTTTAAGTGAGTTTATTTTTCATACGTTTCAAATCGGTATTTATAGTATCATTTTTTTAGCAATGATAGGAATTAAGACCACAATAGAAAAAGTTGTAAAAAAAGATAAAATGGCAATAAGAAATGCGTTTTCAAAAGGATTCTTTTCGTTTATATTGATTTTTATTTTTTTCTTAATATTAGATGCTCAAAGAGAATTTACTTTATGGGATGAACTTGCTCATTGGGGTATGATGGTAAAAGAAATGTTAAGATTAGATTCTTTTTATTCAATTTCAAACTCCTTATTAGTATGGCATAAAGATTATCCACCATTTATTAGTTTATTTGAATACTTTTGGTGCTGCCTTTTAGGGTATAAAGAAGAAATTGTTTTTCTTTCCTTTCATATTTTTGAAATTGGATTAATCGTTCCTTATTTTGTTGATACATTAAAGAAAAAAAGCACAATATTATTACTCCCAATTCTATTAATAAGTACCATCTTAATGTTTGATTCCTATCAAATCTTTTTGAGTATTCAAGTGGATTTTCTAATTTCAATAGAAGTATTATTTGGTCTAATTTTTCTTTTTGTGGAAAAAGAAAATACTTTATATAAAAATATTACACTTACTTTAATTTTAACAGCATTGCTTCTAACTAAACAAATAGGTTTACCATTAGCATTCATGTTGCTTGCTTTTTATTTTATCAACTCTATTTGGATAGAAAAAAATTTAAAAGACAAACATTTTTTGATTTTCTCAGTTACTTTTGTAATTATTCCGTTCATCTTTTTTGGAATTTGGAATCTTTATACAACTATAATAAATACAGGTGCACAATTCAATATAAGTAATGTTAATTTAAAAGAATATTTTGAAATCATTTTTTTTCATAAGGGAAAAGATTATAAATTAAGTGCAATATCCTTATTTTATAAATATTTATTTACAGAGCCAGTATTAGTAAAGCCATTTACTTTAGGATATATTCCTTGTTCTATACTCTTTTTTCTCTTTTTATTGCTCTTTTTTGCTTTTAATAAGAAAGAATTGGGATGGAAGAAATTTTTGACTCTTATTCTTATATTTCTATGTGGTTCTATTGGTTATGCATTTTTAATGTCCGTTTTATATCTTTTTTGCTTTTCGGTAGAAGAAACTATAACTCTTGCCTGTTTTGGAAGATATATGTCTAGTTATATTATTATAGAATTTCTTTTTCTAATGTATTTGCAATTATATTATTGGTCAAATAAGCCAAATTTTTGTTGTAAAACTATTCTATTGTCCATTATATGTATCCTTAGTGTATTAGGAAGTTACAAAAATTTTTTGATATCAAAACAACAAGCACATTATACAGATTTTAAAAGAATTGCTAATGAGGTGATGGTAACTGAAAAAAATTCTAAATTATTTGTTATTATGAAAGATAATAGTTTTGAATATTTATTACCTTATTATTTAGATTCACGTATATTGGATTCCACTTTTCACGATTTTTACCATTTAATAACAACTTATGACAAAGAAAGAGTTTTAAATGTTTTATTTAATCAAGATTATCTTTATATAGATGAAATACCAGAAAATTTTATAAAAGAATACAATGCATATTTTGATCCTTCCATATTACCCAGAACATTATATAAAATCAATCAAGAAGAAAGGAAGATAAGAATATATGAATAGAAATAAAATTGCCATTTTAATACCTTGTTATAATGAGAGTAAAACGATTGAAAAAGTAATTAAAGATTATAAGAGTATTTTGCCTCAAGCAGAAATTTACGTTTATGACAATAATTCTACTGATGAAACAGACAAAATTGCAAAAACAACAGGAGCAATTGTAAGATATGAGTATCGTCAAGGCAAAGGAAATGTTATTAGAACTATGTTTAGAGATATAGATGCTGATTGCTATTTAATGGTTGATGGAGATGATACGTATCCTGCAGAGAATGCTAAAAAAATGTGTGAATATATTTTAAATGGAAAAGCAGATATGGTAATTGGAGATAGATTATCAAGTACATATTTTAAAGAAAATAAAAGACCATTTCACAATTTAGGTAATTGGTTAGTACGATTTTTAATTAATTTTATTTTCCATAGTAATATTAAAGATATTATGACAGGATATAGAGCTTTTAGTTATGATTTTGTTAAAAGTTTTCCTATTCTTTCTAAAGGATTTGAAATTGAAACAGAAATGACCATTCATGCTATAGATAAAAATTTTAAATTAATAGAAATTCCTGTTCTTTATCGTGATCGACCTGAAGGTAGTATTTCTAAATTAAATACTTATAAAGATGGTTTTAAAGTATTAAAAACGATTGGAACATTGGTTGCAGAATATAAACCATTTCTATTTTTTAATGTTATAGCATTATTATTCTTATCGATTACATTTATTTTAGGTATACCACCATTTATTGAATATTTTAAAACAGGGTTTGTTTTACGGTTACCAAGTTTAATTGTAGCGGGTATATCTTTGTTAATTTCTTTGTTATTATTAATAACTAGTATTATTTTACAAATAATTGTAAAAAGGCACCATCAATTATACGAATTGTACCTAATTAATTTAAAGAGGGAAAATAATGAAAAAGTTAACAAATAAGAGATTGGCTAAGCAAATACTAAAGTTTGGAATTGTTGGTGGTACTGCTTTTTTAATAGACTATGGTATATTTTGTATGTTAACGCAATTTTTATATATTCATTATATAATAGCAACCATTATTTCTTTTAGTATTTCAGTTATTTATAATTATATTTTAAGTATTAAGTGGGTTTTTGATATAACAAAAAAACAAACAAAAAAAGATTTCATTTTATTTTTAATATTAAGTATTATTGGTTTAATTTTAAATTCGTTTTTTCTGTATGTATGCGTTGATTTAATTCATATTCATGAATTAATTGGCAAAATTACTGTTACTGGGATTATTATGGTGTATAATTTTATTACAAGAAAAATGGTTGTTGAAAAATAATATAAAATGAAGATAGGTAAATTGTAAAAATTGATATTAATGTTCCTTATGAAAGGAACAAAGGATATGAATTATGAAGAACAAGTATTTTTAAATCAAGGAAGAAATTAAAGTTATTATAAATATATAAAAAAAGTTAAAAATAAGAACAAGGAAAACTAAGAATTGCTTTCCTTGTTTTGTTTCGTAAATAGTGATAGAATATAAAATTGAAAAAATATATAGATTTATTTAATTGACTTTTGTCATAGATGGGAGGGAATTATGTTCGATTTAGTTTCAAAATATAAACCAAGTGGAGATCAACCACAAGCCATCGATGAATTAGTAAGTGGTATAAAAAATGGTAAAAAAGAACAAGTATTACTTGGAGCAACAGGTACAGGAAAAACATTTACGATTGCGAACGTTATTGCACGTGTAAATAAACCCACTTTAGTTTTAGCACATAACAAAACTTTAGCAGGTCAATTATACGCCGAATTAAAAGAACTATTTCCCAATAATCACGTCGAGTATTTTGTATCCTACTATGATTATTACCAACCAGAAGCTTATGTACCATCAAGTGATACCTATATCGAAAAAGATTCCTCTATTAATGATGAAATTGATGAATTAAGACATGCAGCAACCTCTTCTTTAATAAATTATCCGGATACGATTGTGGTATCCAGTGTATCTTGTATATATGGTATTGGAGAAAAAGAAGAGTATATCAATAAAATGCTTATTTTAACTGTTGGAGATACCATTTCTAGAAATACAATAATAAATAAGTTAGTGGATATGACTTATGAGCGAAGTGATATTGATTTTCATCGTGGTACATTTAGAGTACGAGGAGATATAATTGATATCATTCCCGTTAATGAACACCAAAATGGTATTCGTATTTCTTTATTTGGAGATGAGGTAGAAAGTATTTCTAGTTTTGATCCTGTAACAGGGGCTTTAATTCAAAATAAAAAAACCATTACGATTTCTCCAGCCAGTCATTTCGTTACCAGTGATGAAAAAATGAAAGAAGCCATTCATAGAATTGAAGATGAACTTGCTACTCGTTTAGAAGAACTAAAAAGTCAAAATAAATTAATAGAAGAGCAAAGACTTAGAGAAAGAACTTTATATGATATTGAAATGTTAAAAGAAACAGGTTTTTGTAGTGGAGTGGAAAACTATTCAAGACACTTAGCACTAAGAGAAGCCGGAGAAACACCCAGTTGTTTAATCGACTTTTTTCCAAAAGATTTTTTACTTGTTGTGGATGAATCTCATGTTACTTTACCACAAGTAAGAGGTATGTATAATGGGGATAGAATGCGTAAACAAACACTTGTTGATTATGGTTTTCGTCTTCCAAGTGCCCTAGATAATCGTCCTTTAACGTATGAGGAATTTGAAAGTAAAATCAATCAAGCTATTTATGTTTCAGCAACCCCTGGAGATTATGAGTTAGAAAAAACAAATGGAGTGTTTGTGGAACAAATTATTCGTCCAACTGGATTACTAGATCCAACTATTGAGGTAAAACCTACTCTTGGTCAAATTGATGACATTATAAACGAAATTAATAAAAGAAAAGAAAAAAATGAAAGAGTTTTAATTACAACACTAACCATTCGTATGAGTGAAGAATTAACCAATTACTTAAAAGAAATGAATATCAAAGTTGCCTATTTACATAGTGAGATTAAAACTTTGGAACGTTTAAAAATTATTCAAGAATTAAGACTAGGGGTTTATGATTGTGTCGTAGGAATTAATCTTCTTCGTGAAGGACTTGATATTCCAGAGATAAGTCTTATTTGTATTTTAGATGCTGATAAACAAGGTTTTTTAAGAAGTAGTAGAAGTCTTATTCAAACGATTGGTAGAGCAGCTAGAAATGAACATGGACATGTTATTATGTATGCAGATACTATAAGTGAAGCTATGGAAGAATCGATTAAAGAAACAGCCAGAAGAAGAGAAATTCAAAATCAGTATAATGTAGAACATAAAATTGTACCAAAAACAATTCAAAAAGCCATTACAGAGGTCATTACCAATGAAATAAAAGATACACCAGTAAAAGAACAAAAAATGAGTAAAAAAGAAAAAGAAACCTTAATGCAACGTATTGAAAATGAAATGAAATTAGCAGCCCAAAATTTAGATTTTGAACGGGCAATGGAATTAAGAAATGCTTTATTTGAAATGAAAAGTGAGTGAATAAAATGGAAAAGATTTATATTGTTGGACATCAAAAACCAGATACCGATGCTGTATGTGCAAGTATCACCTATTCCTATTTAAAAAATGCTTTGGGTTATAATACGGTACCAAGAGTTTTAGGACATATTAATGATGAAACAAAATTTGTATTAAATTATTTTCAAGTAAAAGAACCAGAATACTTAAATGATGTAAAAGTTCAAGTTGCCAATATGAAATATAATAAAAATTGTATGGTAGAAGAAACCTCTTCTATATGGGAAGCATTTCAAATTATGCAAAAAGAAGAAGAAACAGGAATTTGTGTTGTGGATGAAAATAAAAAATTAAAAGGATTAGTAACTTTAAAAGAATTAGCAAAACAATTCATTAGTGGAAATCGTGATGTTTTACATACCAGTTTAAAAAATATAGAAAAGGTTTTAGAGGGAGAAATAGTATTAAAATGCCAAGAAGAAATAAAAGGAAATATCCTAGCTGCTACTTATCAAAGTAAAACAATTATTGATACGATTTCTTTAACAAGTAACGATATTTTATTAGTTGGAGATCGATATAAAGTTTTAGAATATGCTATTGCTTCTAAAGTAAAATTAATTATTATTACAGGAGGACATGATATTGATAAAGAACTATTATGGAAAGCAAAAGAAAATAATGTAAGTATTTTAAAAACAAAATTAGATACATATCATACCTCTAATAATTTAATTTTATCGAATTATATTTCTACCATTATAGATGTAGAGAATAGTCCTATTCGTATTAAAAATACGGATTATCGTACTGATTTTTTAGAATTAGCAGACAAATTAGGATTTACCAATTATCCAGTTGTAAATAAAATGGATAAATGTTTAGGACTATTAAAAACAAGTGATGTAAATCAATATGAAAAAAATCATGTTATTTTAGTAGATCATAATGGTGCTTCTCAAAGTGTAGATGGTATAGAAGAAGCCATAATTGATGAAATTGTAGATCATCATAATTTATTAAATATAGGAACTTCAGTTCCCATTAATTTTCGTAGTATGCCAGTTGGTTCTACATGTACAATCATTTATCAAATGTATAAAGAAAATAAAGTAAAAGTACCTAAAGAAATGGCTGGTTTAATGCTTTCCGCTATTCTTAGCGATACTTTATTACTAAAATCTGTTACTACTACAAAAACAGATAAAGAATCGGTTTTAGAATTAGCCAAAATTGCCAAAGTCGATGCATTAAGTTATGGACATCAAATGGTAAAAAATGGTTTTTCTATTCAAGGAAAAAAGATTGAAGATTTATTAGAAGAAGATATTAAAACTTTTCGAGTTGGTACAAAAATGGTTGGAATTAGTCAAATATTTACTATGGATTTTGAAGAAATTCGTAAAGATATAAATACTTTTTTAGATAAAGTTGATGCGTTAGCTGGTGGCAAATATGATATTGTAATTTCTTTAATAACAGATATTGAGAAAAATGGTTCTTATGTTTTTTATGATCGAAAAAGTGATACTTTAATGAAAGATATCTTTAATAATGAAGATTTTTATCAAGGCTATTTTATTCAAGACTTATTATCTCGTAAAAAACAATTAGTTCCCAATGTAATTGAAACATTAGAAAAGTAAAATAAGATTTCCTATTTTACTTTTTTTGATTCAATAATAATATTTAAATGATGTTTATTAGCAATTTTAAGTAGTGTTTCAAATGAAAAATTATTGGTACCATATTCATATTTTTCAATAGAACTTTTAGATGCTTCTATACTCTTTGCTAATTCTTCTTGCGTTAAATCTAAACCTTGTCTTATAAATTTAAAAGTTTCATTAGCTTTATATTGATTAGCAATAATTTTCATCAGCATCACCTATTGACAATCGTAACATTTTACGACTATAATTAGGATAAGATATCGTAACATAATACGAGTTATAAAGGTGAAAAATATGAAATTACAAAAGTTTATCAAAAATAAAAAGCAAAAACAAATTTTAATAGGAACAATTATTGGAATTATCATACTGATTGGTGGTATAACTTTATACCATACTTTTGCTATGTATAAAACAGAGAAGTCTTTTGATGTCATAAAAGGTATAATTCCTGATTTTAGAATAGGTCATGGAAATATTACACTTGCTTATACAATAGATGGTAGTACCAGCTCTAATACATTTCCTAATAGACAAGATGGTTATTTAGTAGAAAGTGTTATATGTGAAAATAACGTACAAGCAGAATGGGATAATATAAGTTGGAGTTTAAAAAATATAAAAAATAAACAAAAATCTTCTAAAATCAGTTGTACAGTCAATTTTAATCGTTCATCTATTTATAAAGAAGCAATACTAAATGGAGCAGATCCAGTGTTAAAAGATAATTTAATACCAGTAAAGATAGATAATCAAGGAAAAGTAAAAAAAGCAAATATAAAGGAACAATGGTATAAATATGAAGATAAACAGTGGGCAAATGCTGTCATCTTAAAAGAAGGAGTAGAAACTCCAGAAGATAATGCAGAAATAAAGGAAGAGGATATAGAAAGTTATTTTGTATGGATACCAAAATACAGATATAAAATTTTTGATAGTAACATAGGTAATTACACAGCAGTAGGAAATACAGATTATTCTAAAGCAAATAGACCTATAGAAATTGAATTTGGTCTTACAAATACAATAAATGATGACAGTAATCCTAATTATATGGAATGTGCAACACCAATGCTTGATAATAAAGTACAAGGAGTATCTGGTGGAAATGGTTCATGTGCAATCAATAAATGGATGACACATCCAGCTTTTTTAGCATTTAATACAAATGGGATTTGGGTAGGTAAATTTGGTGTTGGCAATGTAAATGATCAAATACAAATAAAACCGGATACTAATTTATGGCTCCAGTTAACAGTAAAAGATTCTTTTATTAAAGGAAGAGATTATAAAACAGAATTATTAAGCCATATGATGAAAAATACGGAATGGGGAGCAGTAACTTATCTTACCCATAGCCAATATGGAATATGTACAACAGATGAAAATCAAACAACAAAATGTACAGAAATTTCTAGTAGTGATCGTTATATAGCTGGTAAAGCAACAGTTACTTATTTTAATGACTCTACAGCATCTAGTACTACAAGTAATTATAGTGGTATCTTTGGAATGTCTGGAGGTTCCATAGAACAACAAGCAAGTTTAATGTTTAATTCGAATAATCAAACAATTTATTATGGTTCTAGTGGTTTAACTGATGATTTATTAACAGATAAACGTTACTATGATGTTTATAAATATGGAGCTTCCATGGATCATTGGGAAAGAAGAATACTTGGAGATGCAACTGGAGAATTAGGTGGTTTTTATACTTCTGGTGGTTATGGATTAAGTGGAATAAACGGGGATGAAGCAGAATTTGTCAATATTTCTTACCCTTGGTTTTACAGAGGAGGAAGCTCGTGGTATGGAACTAGGGCAGGAATATATTCTTTTGGTCTTAACAAATATGATAGTGAAACCCCTACTGTAATTAATTTCCGTATTGTTCTTGCACCACAATAAAAAGAAAAATGAAGAAAATTGGTTTTAATTTTCTTCATTTTTGATATTTTCAATTTGATTAAGAGTTAAACCAGTATATTTAGTGATTAAATCTATATCTAAATGATCTTCAAGCATCTTTTTTGCTGTTTCTTTTGCCATTTTCTTTCTACCTAATTCTTCAAACCCAGCATTGTCGATTTCTTCTTTGCTATAGTATAACCATCGGTCTAAAACTGTTTCATAGTCATCTATTTTTTGATTTAATTTTTTCATCATTTCACTCTCCCCATAAACCTTTTCTCTTAGACTTTCATCTCCACATACAAAGATATATAAAAGCCATCTTAAATCATCTTCTTTTAACCTTTCAATCTCATTATAATCGATTTCATTTAATAAATCTATATGAATATCAATATATAAAAACCTACTTTTGTAAATAAACAAAATATAATGTTACCAAATGAAATAAAATTTAACTATTCTATTTTAAACCTTTCATAAATCAACCAAAACCCAAGAAAGCAAAAATTATTCATTTGGTAACGGTGAGTTATTATAAAGTTTTATTTGTTATTTTCAATAGATTCGACAAAACATGTCAAAACTTTCTTAAAAAAAGATGCTTTTCAAGAATAAGAAATTCGTTTATAATAAATGTATAGTAGGAGGAAGAAAAAATGAAGAAGAAAAATAAAAACCTCCCAACTCTAGAGTCTAATCTGGGGGGGGGGTATATTAAATAATCACAAACCTAGATTAGAAAGATATATCAAAAATAAAAAACAAAAACAAATTTTAATTAGTACAATAATAGGACTTGTAGTATTAATTGGTGGTATAACTTTATACCGCACTTTTGCTATGTATAAAACAGAAAAAAGTTTTGATGTCATCCAAGGAAAAGTACCCTATTTTCATAAGGGAAAAATGGGTGATATTACAACGATAGCTTTAATTGATGGAACATCTGTTGATGATTTTCCCAATAAGGAAGATGGATATTTAGTAAAAAATACAGTATGTGATAATAATGCTATAGGAGTTTTTGATACTGAAAATTGGAGTTTAAATGTAACAAATATTCAAAAAAGTCATACTACTTGCACTGTATATTTTCAATCAGCCTTTGAAAAATTAATAGAAATTATACATAGTAATGCTAAAGATTATGATGAACTTTTAACGAATGCAGAAGATATGGATCATATTGTATCTTCACAAGAAGCTATGCAACTATTGGCTACGTCCAGTGTTTTAAAAAATGGTTTTAAAGAGAATGCTCATTATACAGAAGAAGTCGCTAAAAAATTATTAAATTCTACTGTTATTAGTGAAGATGAAAAATATAATGCTGGATTGCCTTGTTATATTTATTGGAATCAATATGGGACTTTTTCCAATTTTACGGGAGGATTTACATATGGTGGATGGTCTTATCGTGGCTCTTCGACTTTAAAGGAAGATATAGGGGCATTGTATTCAACTTATAATTCATCTAAGGTTTTTCAAATGTTTGCCTCTTGGTCTACTTCCTATGTATCAGCTTTTTCAAAAAATAAAATAAACACTAATCAATATCAAAAATTGGAAATTGATGGAACAACGTATACAAATTATTCTAATGTAACAGGAACTCTATACTATGGTTTTGATGATAATCAAGGTGCAAATACTACTTTTAAAATTTCAAATAATTTAATTTTTACTAATGCTCCTTTACGTCAAAGTTTTATTTTAGATATAAATGAGTTAGATGATGAATCTTATTTAAAAATTTATTTAAAGCATAACGGGGAACAAGGAACTATGACCGTATGTCTGTATATCTATTCAATCGCTCTATATTAAAAAGTATTTTTCTTGCATAATAAGAAAGAGAAAAGTTATAATAAGATTACGAATGGATGTGGATATAATGAAGGCATTAATTACAGGAGCTAGTAGTGGTATAGGTAGAGATATGGCTTATTACTTGGCAGATTTAGGGTATGATTTGATTTTAGTCGCCAGAAGAAAAGATCGTTTAGAAGAAATCAAGAAAAATGTTTCTGTAAACGTAAAAATTATTGTACTCGATCTATTAATAGAAGCCAATGTAGTTGCTTTACATAAAAAAGTAGAAAAAGAAAATATTGATGTTTTAATTAATAATGCTGGTTTTGGTTTATTTGGTATGTTTTCTAAAACAGATTTAAATAGAGAACTTGAAATGATTGATTTAAATATTAAAGCATACCATATTTTAACAAAATTATTTTTAATTGATTTTATGAAAAAAGATAAAGGTTATATTTTAAATGTTTGTTCTAGTGCTGGATTCTTAGTAGGACCAGGATTAAATACTTATTATGCAACTAAAAATTATATTACAAAGTTAACTATGGCAATTTATGAAGAATTAAAACATCAACATAGTCATGTTCATATTAGTGCCTTATGTCCAGGACCTGTAGCAACGGAATTTAATAAAGTAGCTAAGGGAGTATTTCATTTAAAAGAAATGCCTAGTCAAAAAGTAGCAAAGTATGGAATTGATAAACTTTTTCAACATAAATTAATTATTGTACCAGGATGGAGTGTAAAATTAGGTTTATTTTTGAATCGCTTTATTCCATGGAAATTATCAATGTCAATTACTTATTTAATTCAAAAAAGAAAGTATTCAAAAGACTGATAGTATGTTATAATGCCATTAAGGTGGTATCATGCTAAAATTAAAGGAAAATAAAAATTTTTGTTTACTTTTTTTCTTGGCTTTATTTGGTTTATCTATAGGTGTTTTTGATAATTATCGAGAACTTTGGATGAATGCAAATGGTCTTTCAACTTTAACCATTAGTCATGTAATAAGTATCTCGTATATTGTAACGGTTTTTGTACTTTTTTACTTTACAGTTAAAGTATCACAAAAAAAATTAAAAATTGGAATTTTAATTGCTTTATTATTAAACATGATTGTAGGGACTCTTTTAATTTGTCTTAATCAAACTACTCATTATTTTTGGATGAAATTTTTAATGTTTTTTGATATTGCTTTAAGTCAACTCGTTTTAGCTAGTATTTATCCTTTAATGATGTTAATTGATAAAAGTGATGAATTGTATACTAAAAAATCTTTTGTGGAAACCTTTTTTAGTAAATTGGGTTTTTTAGTGGTAGCTCTTTTACTTGGAAAAACAATATTCCATCAAGTAGTGGATTATAACAGTTGTTTATTCTTATCTGTTCTATTTAGTTTTTTATCCTTCTTTGTTTTACTCTCTTTATCCATTACATCTAATCAAGAAGAATATTTTGATTTAAAAAAGACAGTACATTATTTTAATAAGAATAAAGTATTGTATCATTTTTTATTCACCAATTTATTAGCAGATATTATATGGAGTAGTATTCTTGGTATGCCTTTACTTTTACTAATTAATACTTTGCATTTTTCTTCTACAGTAGCAAGTTATTTACTATTGGGTTTAGGAATTCTATCGAGTATATTATCCATGCTGATTGTAAAATATTTTCGTTTTTCAAATGATCATATCAATTTGTTTATTAAATTTGGTTTTCGTATTTTTCTTTATTTATGTGTCTTTATGACCAATAATGTTTATGTTTTAATTTGTACTTTATTTTACTTATTACTATTTGATCAACCTTATGGTTTTATTTTTAAAAGTTACTTTATTAACCATATTGAAGAAAAACATTCCTTGTTTTTAACGACTCTTTGTTATTGTACGTCTTTAATAGGAAAAGCAATTGGAACTATGTTGTGTGGATTTGTTTTTTATAAGAGTTATCGTATCTTTATCTTGCCGGCATTTTTAATTAGTATCGTTCATTATCTTTTTGCAACAAGATTAATTGAAAAGAAAAAAACTTTTTAAACACTTTTTCTTGAAAAACGAACAAATATTTGCTATTATAATTTTGCAAATAAAAAGTGTCATTTTGTGGTAAAATAAGTAACGCAAGAAGAGGTGTAGTATGAATAATAATAAAATAGTCATTCGTGGTGCCAGAGAAAATAATTTAAAAAATATTGATTTGGAATTACCCAAAAATAAATTAATTGTTATGACCGGAGTTTCTGGTAGTGGTAAAAGTAGTTTAGCTTTTGATACCATTTATGCGGAAGGACAAAGAAGATTTGTGGAAAGTTTATCTTCTTATGCTCGTCAGTTTTTAGGGGGCAGTGATAAACCAGATGTTGATTCCATAGAAGGATTAAGTCCTAGTATTGCTATTGATCAAAAAACAACGAATAACAATCCTCGTAGTACAGTAGGAACCGTTACAGAAATTTATGATTATTTAAAACTTTTATATGCTAGAATTGGTACCCCTTACTGTCCTAATCATCATGAACCAATAGTACACCAAAGTATTGAAGAAATGACCAATAAAGTTATGAATTTAGAAATGGGTTCTAAAATAGAAATTATGGCTCCCGTTGTTAAAGATGAAAAAGGAACGCATCAAGAACTTTTAGAAGATTTACGAAAAAAAGGCTTTAGTAGAATACGTTTAAATGGAGAAATGCATTCTTTAGATGAAGAATTTCATTTAGAAAAAAATAGTAAAGATACTATTGAGGTGGTAATTGATCGTATTGTTTTAAAGGAAGAAGAAAGAAGTCGTATTTTTGAAGCCATTGAAACCTCAACAAAACTAGCAGATGGAATGGTTTTGATTCACATTATTGGTGGAGAAGAAATGCTTTGGAGTGAAAAATTTGCTTGTATAAAATGTAATTATTCCATTCCTGACTTAGAACCAAGAATGTTTTCTTTTAATGCCCCTTTTGGAGCTTGTCCAGAATGTAAAGGACTAGGTTTTAAAACCGCTATTAGTGAAGAATTATTAATTCCTAATCCAAATTTATCAATAAATGATGGAGCAATTGCTACGATGAGTGATGATCAAAATATTTTTTATACAGATGTAAAAACAGCATGTGATGCGTATCATATTGATATGAATAAACCATTTAAAAACTTAACCAAAAAAGAAAAAGAAATTGTATTTTTTGGAACAAAAGAAGATTTAGACTTTGAATATACCGCTAAGAATGGAAATAAACGCTATGTTACTCGTCCTTTTGAAGGGGTAATTACCAATTTAGAAAGAAGATACATAGAGACATCTTCCACATGGATTCGTGAATGGCTTGATAATTATATGATGGAAATTGAGTGCCCTCTGTGTCACGGGGCACGTTTAAAAGAAAGCATTTTAAATGTTTATATTAATAAAAAAAATATATATGAAATGACGCAAATGAGTATTGGAAAACTACTAACTTTTATTAAGAATTTAAAATTAAATAAAGAGCAACAAGAAATTAGTCGTTTAATTTTAAAAGAAATAGAAAATCGTTTGGAATTTTTAAAAAATGTAGGACTTGATTATATCACACTTGATCGAATGGCTGGTACTTTATCAGGAGGAGAATTACAAAGAATTCGTTTAGCTACCCAAATCGGTAGTAAATTAAGTGGTGTTTTGTATGTTTTAGATGAACCAAGTATAGGACTCCATCAAAGAGATAACGATAAATTAATTGCTTCATTAAAAGAAATGGTGGATTTAGGAAATACTTTAATTGTAGTTGAACACGATACGGATACGATGATGGCAGCAGATTATTTAGTAGATGTTGGTCCTGGTGCGGGAAGAAATGGGGGAGAAATTGTTGCTTGTGGTACACCTAAAGAGGTTATGAAAAATCCAAATTCCCTAACCGGTAAATATTTAGCAGGTATTGAAAAAATAGAAGTACCAAAAACCAGAAGAAAAGGAAATGGCAAAACCTTAGAAATTATGGGAGCAAGTGAACATAATTTAAAAGAGATTGATGTAAAAATTCCTTTAGGTAAGTTTGTTTGTGTAACAGGAGTTTCTGGTTCGGGAAAAAGTTCTTTAATTAATGAAATTCTATACAAATCTGTATTTAAAAATTTATATCCAAAATCAAAGGTAATTCCTGGTAAATGTAAAAAGATTAAAGGACTTAACCATATCGATAAAGTTGTTCAAATCTCACAAGATCCAATCGGTAGAACACCGAGAAGTAATCCAGCTACTTATGTGGGAGTTTTCGATACTATTCGTGATTTATTTGCAGAGATGAAAGAAAGTAAAATGCGTGGTTTTGATAAATCAAGATTTTCTTTTAACGTAAAAGGAGGAAGATGCGAAGCTTGTTATGGAGATGGCGTTAAAAAAATAGAAATGCATTTTCTACCTGATGTTTATGTTCCTTGCGATGTTTGTAAAGGAACGAGGTATAATAAAGAGACATTAGACATTAAATTTAAAGGAAAGAATATTGCAGAGGTATTAAAATTACGTGTTGAAGAAGCGCAAGAATTCTTTCAAAATGTACCAAAAATCAAATCTCAACTTGATGTTATGATGGATGTAGGACTTTCTTATGTCGAACTGGGAGCAGGAGCACCTACTTTATCTGGAGGAGAAGCAGGACGTGTGAAACTTGCTAAAGAATTACAAAAAAAACCAACGGGAAAGAGTTTATTTATTTTAGATGAACCAACAACAGGGCTTCATTCAGCAGATATTAAAAAATTACTGGTTATTTTACAAAGAATTGTAGATAATGGTGATACAGTCGTTGTTATCGAACATAATCTTGATGTTATAAAAGTTGCTGATTACATTATAGATTTAGGACCAGAAGGTGGGGATAATGGAGGAACAGTTATTGCAACAGGAACTCCTGAAGAGATTGCTAAAAATAAAGAATCTTACACCGGTCAATATTTGAAAAAATATTTAAATTAACAAAAAACGTACAATTTGCACGAAAAATGATAAAAAATATGTACAATTTGTACGAAACATAATATAAAATTTGTTCCATTATATGCAGTTTTTTGTATAAAATAGTGTTATAATTTTTAAAGAAAGTAGGTGTTTTTGTGAATCCAATTATGTTTAATCTTTTTGGTCTTGAAATTCGTTGGTATTCGTTTTTACTTTTACTTGCTATTGTTCTAGGACTTTATTTATTAACAAAAGAGGGAGAACGTTACGATTTTTCAAAAGATTTTATTTTTAATTTAGCTTTTTGGGTTATTGTATTTGGTTTTATAGGAGCTAGAATTTATTATGTTATCTTTAATTATAAGTATTATTTAAATAATCCTATTAGTATACTAAAAGTATGGGAAGGTGGACTTGCTATACATGGTGGTTTATTGGGTGGTTTTATCACTTTAGTTTTATATTGTCGCAAATACCATGTAAGAATAGCTAAAATAACAGATATGGTAACGATTCCTTTATTACTTGGTCAAGCAATTGGTAGATGGGGGAATTTCTTTAATGGAGAAGCTCATGGTAGTGCTGTTTCTTTAATGACTTTACAAAATAAACATATTCCTGATTTTATTATTCAAGGGATGTATATTAATGGTGTTTATTATCATCCCACTTTCTTTTATGAATCTTTATGGTGTTTATTAGGAATATTGGTATTATTTGTTATTAAGCATTATAAATATTTAAAAGTAGGACAACTTACAAGTATTTATTTAATGTGGTATAGTGTAGGTAGATTCTTTATTGAATCTTTAAGAACGGATTCTTTAATGCTAGGAGGATTTAAAGTAGCTCAACTTGTATCCATTGCTTTATTTGTTATAGGACTCTTTATCTTTATGATTTTAAGTCGTAAAGGAAAATTTGAAGATTTATATACAGAAGCTAAAGGAAGCGAAATACAATTTTAAAAAAAGAAAAATTTAGTGGAGAGATAATAGAAATATTATCTTCTTTTTTTGTTATATAATAATTTAGCAAATTTAATAGAAGAATGAGGTAAGAAAGTTGAAAGAAATGGAAGGTGCAATAATGGTAAATTCATTTATAGATAAACGATTCTCAAATGGATACGCAAAAAGGGGTAAATGATAAAATAAAAGTAAAAAGAATAGGATTTGGATATAAAAATTTTGAACACAAAAAATAAGGGACAAACCCTTATTTTATAATGCTTTAATCCATTTTTAATCCCCAATAATAGATTATCTAGAACCCATAAAAAAACACATCTTTCGATGTGATTTTTAAAATAATTAAATCTTTTCGTATGTTGCTATATATTTACCTGTAACGAAACCTTTACCAAATTCATTTTCTGCCATTCTTCCTGAAGAAATTAATTCCCATCCAACAAATTTATATCCAGGTTTTGCAGCTGGTGCTGTAACTGTATAGGATGTAATATCTCCACGTCTTCCTATTAATAATGTAGAAACTTTTTTACCGGTGCTAGAATCAGTAAATCCTTCACATTTGTTTAAATCACATTCTACTTCAACAAACCAAATATATCCTTGTTGGTCTTCACCGCAATGGTCTCCTTTACAATGCATCGTTAAGCTCTTATTAGTGCTATAATAATGGAATTCAACTTTATTATTTTTTGCTTTTTCTTCTATTTCTTTAACTTGTTCCTCGGTTTTTTTATTTATTTCATCTAATAATTTTGGATACTTACTAAGATCATATTTATTTCCTTGTTCTTCCGTTTCTTCTTTTTTACTTTCAGTCGCATTGTTTGTTGTATTTGAGGTATTTGTTGATTTTTTCGTTGAATTAACGGCATTCTTTTGTGTTTCAGCAGCCTTTTTAGTAGCTTCTTCTGCTTGTTTTCTAGCATTTTCTGCTTCCTCAGCTTCTTTTCTTATTCTTTCAGCTTCAGCTTCTTTCTTAGCTTTTTCTTCTTCTAAAGCTATTCTTTTTGCTTCAGCTTCTTCAGCAGCTTTTTTTGCTTGATCTGCTTTTGCTTGAGCTTCTTCTTTTGCTTTTTTAGCTTGTTCTGCTTGCTCAGTAGCTTCTTTAATTTTGGCATTTAATTCGGCTTTTTCTTCATCTGTTTTTGCAGTTTTTAAAGCTTTTTTCGCTTCTGCTACAGTTGCTTTGGCATTTTTAATTGTATCTTCTGCATTTTTAACCTCTTGTTCTGCAGCTTCTTTGTCAGCGTTTGCTTTCTTAATTTCGTCTTTTGCCTCTTCAACTTTCTTATTTGCTTCATTTGCCTCGTTTTGAGCATTTGCTATTTTAGCTTCCGTAATCTCTTTTTCTGTATAATTAAGGGCTTTGTTACTACTAATTTCATTTGAATAACTTTTATTGTTTATCGCTTTTGATGTAACAATAGCTCCAGTAACTACACCAGTTGTTACAACAATAGGTAAGATTGTTTTAATTGCAATTTTTTTCATATAAAATCCCTCCTTATATATTATATTTGACAAAAGTTAGATATGTCTTTTTTTTTGTCACTTATACTATATAGCAATTTTGGCAAAAAGTAAAGGTTTTATTTGCATGTATGTTTGGTATTATTTTCCTTTTCTTAAAGAAAAAAAGAGCTATTTAAGCTCTTTCATAAACGGCTTCATAACCTGTAAATTGAACTTTACCATCACTATTGTATTCAACAGTGTATTTTTTCCAACCTACAAATTTATAACCACTCTTAGCAGCAGGTGCAGTCATTGTAATTGGTGCATTATAATCTGATCTACGACCTTCTAAGACAACAGCATCATTTCCAGCTTTCATATAACCTGTAAATGGTGTTGCATAACTCATGTTTACTTTGAATTCATAGAACCAAATTTGACCATTTTTAGTACCATTTGGTTTTGTTACACTAATAGTAGTTTCTCTACTTACAAAACTATCACTAGTACTTACAACTTTTCTTTGTGAGTCTTTTAGTTCTTGTACATAGGTAGTTACTGACTTAGAATCAGTAAAATCAAATGTTCTATCATAGGTATCATGACCATTTACAACATCACTTTGTTTTTTAATATCAGCTTCCCAAGCAGCACGTTCTGCAGCTTTTCTAGCTTCTTCTTCAGCTTGTGCTTTAGCTTGAGCTTCTCTTTCTGCCTTAGCTTTAGCATCTGCTTCCGCTTTTGCAGCTTCTTCTTGTGCTCTATTGGCAGCATCTCTTGCTAATGCTTCTTGAATTCTTTGCCATTGTTCATCTGTTATACTTCTACCTCCAGAATTTGATTCTTCTGTTTTTGGTGTCGTATTAGAATTCGTTACTGTATTTTGAGTAACAGCTTCAACTGCTTTTTTTGCTTCTTCTACTTTCTTTTTAGCAGCCTCTTCTGCTTCTTTTCTTACTCTTTCAGCTTCTGCTTCTTTCTTTGCTTTTTCTTCTTCTAAAGCTATTCTTTTAGCTTCTGCTTCTTCTGCCTCTTTTTTAGCTTGTTCTGCTTTTGCTTGAGCTAATTTTCTTTCTTTTTCAGCTTTTTTTGCTTTACTTTCAGCTTCTTTTATTTTGGCATTTAATTCAGCTTTTTCTTCTTCTGTTTTAGCACTTTTTAATGCCTTTTTTGCTTCTGTAACAGTTGCTTTGGCATTTTTAATTGTTTCTTCTGCCTTTTTAACCTCTTGTTCAGCAGCAGCTTTTGCTTCCTTTGCTTTGCTTACTTCCTCTTTTGCAGATTCTACTTTTTCATTTGCTTCACTTACTTCTTTTTCAGCATTAATAACCTCAGCATTTTCTTCAACCATCTTATTGATTTGTTCTTCTTCTTTTTCAACATAATTTAGAGCTTTATTACTGCTGATTTCGTTTGAATAACTTTTATTATGTATCGCTTTTGATGTAACAATTGCTCCAGTGACAACACCAGTAGTTACAACAACCGGTAATATTGTTTTTGTTACAATTTTTTTCATATACAATCCCTCCTTATATAATATATTGAATTCAAGCAAGAAATTTCCTACTTGTATTCACCTTTAATATAACGTATTTTTACTTTAAAGTAAAGCCTTTTTTTCATTTATTTGTCACTAATAGTATGTCAAAAAAAAGTAAAAAATAATGAACTTTTTCTTTTCGTATAAAAAAATAAAAAAATAGCATACTAAAAGGGGAGGAATAGTATGACAGAAAAAGAATTATTGTATGTAGAAGATGCCATTCAACATGAGTTGTATATGATTCAAAATTGTGAAGAGGTAGCAAGTTGTTTAACAGAAGAATCATTAGTCAAATTAGTTAAAAAAATAGGAAAAAAACACGAGGATCTTTTAATGCTATTTAAAAATTTATTTTAGGAGGATTCATATGAGTGATCAATATTTAATGGAAACAATAGTATATGGTAGTAAAGTTTTAAATGATTTATATATGCATGGTTTTATAGAGTCTTGTAATGAAAAGGTTTTTTTAGCTTTTACAAAGGCATTACAAGAATGTTCTAAGATGCACTATGAATTATATAAAGCTATGGAAAATGCTAAATTTTATACTTGTAAAAATGCTTTAGAAAGTAAAATAAAACAAACAAAAGACAAAATAGATGCTGAAATACAAAAACAAAAAGGGAAAGAAAAGTAATCTTTCTTTTTAATTGACAAGAAAAGTTACTTATTATTTGACAAAGACACAAGAATCATAGATAATATTAATAGAGAATAGGTGATTTATTATGGATGCAAATAAAAAAATGATAATTTTTTCAGTAGTAGGAGTAATTCTATTTATCGCCGCAGTTGCTGCAGCAAGTTTTGCTTTTTATACCTCAACAACAAAAACAGAAGGAGATGGTGCTAGTTTTGAAACAACTACGAAAAAGATTAGTTCTTCTTTAAAGGATGATAATGCAATTAATATTACCAATATGATTCCGGGAGATTCTTTTGAAAAAACGTTCACATTAACAAACGATGGTGAAACAGAGTTTACTTATAAAATTATTTTAAGTGATTATACCAATAACTTTACCAAACCAGACGATTTAGTTTATACTTTAACAACGGATGATAAAGTAAGTACAGGTACATTTACTAAAACTGAGGATAGTCCAACAGAATTTGAATTGAGTAAAGAAACAGAAACCATTGGAGTAGGAGAAACGAAAACGTATACTTTAAAAATAGAATATAAAAATACAGAAATAGATCAAAAAGACGATATGGGAAAAACCATTAGTGGTAAACTATATTATCGATAATAAGTAGAAGAGTGGGATATAGAAAAACTTCTATATCTTATTTTTTTGGAGGAAATTATGAACATAGTACAAGAAATAGCCAATGAATTAAATATAAAAAAAGAACAAGTAGAAGCAGTTTTAAAACTATTAAAGGAAAATTGTACAATCCCTTTTATAGCTCGTTATAGAAAAGAAGCAACCCATGCTTTAAATGAAGAACAAATTGGGGTTATTGAAGAAAGATATCGTTATTTACAAAACTTAGAAAAAAGAAAAGAAGATGTTATTCGTCTTATTAAAGAAAAAGATTTATTAACAGAAGAATTAGAACAAAGTATTCGTTCTTGTGAAAAATTAATTGATGTAGAAGACTTATATCGTCCATTTAAAGAAAAGAAAAAAACCAAAGCAACGGAAGCGATAAAATTAGGTTTAGAACCATTAGCTAAAAAAATAATGTCTTTTCCTACTAGGGGAGATTTAAAAACACTTGCTAGTGGTTATTCTATGTCTTATGAAGAAGCTTTAAAAAATGCCAGTTTTATTATAAGTGAATGGATAAGTGAACAAGCAAGTTCTAGAAGATGGATTCGTAATTTTATATGGAATACGGGACAAATTGTTGCTAAAAAGAAAAAAAATAGTATAGATGAGAAAAAAGTTTTTGAAATGTATTATGATTTTCAAGATCGAATTAAGTATATAAAACATTATCGCATACTGGCTATGAATCGAGGAGAAAGAGAAGGAATTCTTACTATTTCATTAGATTTTTCAATGGAGAAAATTATCTCTAATTTAGAAAATCATTGGATTAAAAATGAAAATTCTTTTGTGGTAGAAGTTGTAAAAGATGCAATAAAAGATGCATTAAAACGATTAATTTTGCCTAGTATTGAACGTGAAATTAGAAGCATGTTGACTGAACAAGCCGAAATAGAAGCCATAAAAACATTCAAAGAGAATTTAGAAAAATTATTATTAACCAAACCAATTAAAAATAAAACTGTAATTGGTTTTGATCCTGCTTTTCGTACTGGTTGTAAACTAGCTGTTTTAAATCCTTATGGGGAGGTTTTAGAAATTGCTACTATTTATCCACATGAACCACATAATCAAAAAGAAGAAGCTACTAAAATTTTAAGAGATTTAATTCAAAAGTATCATGTTGATATTATTGCTATAGGAAATGGAACAGCTTCCCGTGAAAGTGAATTTTTTGTAGCAGAAGCTATCCATGGATTACCTGTTCAATACAATTTAGTAAGTGAAGCAGGGGCAAGTGTCTATTCTGCAAGTAAACTGGCAATTTTAGAATTTCCAGATTTAACCGTTGAAAAAAGAAGTGCCATTTCTATTGGTAGAAGAATTCAAGATCCTTTATCAGAACTTGTAAAAATTGATCCTAAAAGTATTGGGGTTGGAGAATACCAACATGATGTTAATCAAACAAATTTATCAAGTGCTCTTGGTTTTGTTGTAGAAAAAATTGTGAATGAGGTAGGAGTTAATATTAATACAGCAAGTGAAAGTATTTTAAACTATATTTCTGGATTAAATAAAAAATGTATAGAAAATATTTTAAAATTTAAAAAAGAAAAAAATTTTAAAAATCGAGAAGAAATTCGTACTCTTTCAGGAATTAGTGAAAAAATTTATGAACAATGTATTGGTTTTTTACGTATTCATGATGGAGAAAATCCTTTAGACAAAACAAAAATTCATCCTGAAAGTTATAAAGTGGCAACCCAAATTTTAGAAAACTATCACTTAGATTTACAAAAGAGAGATGAACAGTTTTATAAAATTTTAGATACTATAGATGCCAAAAAAGTAAGTGGGGAATTACAAGTAGATGTATATACTATTCAAGATATTTTAACTGAATTAAAAACTCCGGGTTTAGATCCTCGTGATGCATTAGAAGATGTACTATTAAAAAGTGATGTTTTAACCATTGATGATTTAAAAGAAGGAATGGAACTTACAGGAACCGTAAGAAATGTTGTTTCTTTCGGGGCTTTTATAGATATAGGTCTACATAATGATGGACTTATTCATATATCCAAATTAAGTAAAGATTTTGTAAGAAATCCATTAGAAATTCTTCATGTCGGGGATATTATTACTTGTAAGGTAGATAAAATAGATAAAGAAAAAGAAAAAGTGAATTTAACACTGATTTAGGTTGAAGATGTGATATAATATAAAAGGTGAAAGATATGAAAAAGAAATATTCCGTATTTTTCTTTTATTTCTTTTTATTTCTTTATTTAGAAATTATAAACAGAATATTAATGTTTAATAAAAGCCTAGATAAAGATTTTTTTGTCGTTTTGCTTTTTAGTTTAAGTTTAAGTTGTTTTTTTACTTTTTTAACTAAACTTTTTAAAGGAAAGACTAGTAAAATTCTTCATTGTATCTTTACTATTTTAATTACTGCTTTTTATTTATATAATTTCTTATATTATTCTTTATTTTCAACTCCTTTTTCCATTCGTGATATAGAACTGGTTAGTAATGCTCTTGGTTTTTATGAAATAGCTCTTCATTTAATACAAACTGATTTTTTATCGATTCTTTTATTTTTAGTACCTTTCTTTCTTTATCTACTATCTTTTAAACAATTTCATTATGAAAAAAGTAAATGGTATAAAAAAGTTGGTATAGGAATTAGTACTATTGTTTTTTATCTACTTTCTCTTTTATCTTTAAATATAGATAAGAATCGTTTATATTCTCCTTATAATTTATACTATAATATTGATTCTATTACAACATCAACAGAGGTTTTAGGGGTTTTTACGAGTCAAAGATTAGGATTTAAAAGAGCACTTTTTGGATTTGAAGAAAAGATTCTAAAAGAGGAAGAAGAAATAGTAGAAGAACCTTTAGAATATAATAAAATTGATTTTGATTTTGATCAGTTAATTGCCAGTGAAACAGATGCTGGAACCAAACAAGTTTATGAATATATCAAAAATAAAAAAGCCACCGAAAAAAATGAATATACGGGTATGTATGATGGTAAAAACTTAATTTTTATTTTAGCAGAAGGCTTTAATGCAATTGCAGTAGATGAGGCAAGAACACCGACTTTATATAAATTAATTCATGATGGTTTTTATTTTACAAATTACTATTCTCCAGAATTTTTAAGTACAACAGGTGGAGAATTTCAAGCTATGACCGGTCTTATTCCAACGCAAGAAATTTTAAGTATATGGCGAAACAAACATCCAGATATTTCTTATGCTATTGGTAATAGTTTTAAAAGGGAAGGGTATAATACGTTTAGTTTTCATGATTGGCGTTATACGTATTATAGTAGACATATAACAATGCCTACATTAGGTTTTGATAACTATACAGCATGTTTAAATGGTTTAGAAAAAAAGATGAATTGTTCTTGGCTTCCAAGTGATGTTGATATGATTAATGTTAGTTTTGATACCTATGCTAAAAATACTCCTTTTGTTACTTATTATATAACTGTAAGTGGTCATGCTCCTTATAATTTTGGTAGTAATATGGCTATTCGTAATAAAGAGATTGTAAATTCCCTACCTTATAGTAATCCCGTTAAAGCCTATTTAGCAACTCAATATGAATTAGAAAAAGCCTTAACTATTCTTTTAGAAAAATTAGAGCAAGCGGGTATTTTAGAAGATACGGTTTTAGTATTAACAGGAGATCATTATCCTTATACTTTAACAGAAGATCAAGTTAATGAAATATCTACTTATCCTCGTGATGAAATGGTAGAGGTCAATCATAGTAATTTAATTATTTGGAATCCTCAAAATGAATTTAAAGAAATTGATAAAGTAGCTAGTCAAATAGATGTTTTACCAACCATTTTAAATTTATTTGGTATAGAGTATGATTCTAGAATGTTTATTGGTAATGATATTTTTAGTAAAGAACCAGGACTTGCTATTTTTGCTAGTCGTAGTTGGAGAAGTGATGAAGGAACGTATTTTATAAACAAAGGATTTGAAGGGAATGCGGTTAGTGAAGAGTATATTAATCAAATCAATGCTCGAATTGCCAATAGTTTTACAATCAGTAAGTTATTATTAGAAAAAAATATATATGCAAAACTAGAAAAAGAAACAGGTGATACATAATGTGTGGAATAGTAGGATTTATAGACCAAAGAAAGAAAAAAGAAAAAGAAGAAATTGTTAAAAAAATGGCAGATCGTATTAAACATCGTGGACCAGATGGAGAAGGTTTTTACATGGATAATACGGTTGCTTTAGGACATCGAAGACTTTCCATTATTGATATTACTGGTGGAGCACAACCTATTTTTAATGAAGATGGAAAATTAGCAATTATCTTTAATGGAGAAATTTATAATTATATTGAACTAAAAGAGGAATTAAAACCGAAACATACTTTTAAAACCAATAGTGATACGGAAATATTAATTCATGGATATGAAGAGTGGGGAAAAGAATTGCCTAAAAAATTAAGAGGAATGTTTGCTTTTGCTATTTGGGATAAAGAAAAACAAACTTTATTTTGTGCAAGAGATCCTTTTGGTATTAAACCATTTTATTATTATCAAAAGAAAGAAACTTTCCTATTTGCCTCTGAAATTAAAGCTTTTTTAGAACATCCAGATTTTCAAAAAGAATTAAATAAAGACTTAATTGGACCCTATTTATCCTTTAGTTTTACTCCTACCAATGAAACTTTTTTTAAAGGAGTCAATCGCTTAGATGCTGGTTGTATGTTAGAATATAAAAACAATGAAATTACAATAGAAAGATATTTTGAAACAAAATTTGAACCTCAACAACAAGAATATTCAAAAAGAGTAGAAGAAATAGACCAAATCATGAAAGATTCTGTAAATTACCATATGTTAAGTGATGTTGAGGTTGGTTCTTTCTTATCAAGTGGTATAGATTCTTCTTATATCGTAAGTCTTGCTAAACCAAATAAAACCTATACAGTTGGTTATGACAATCCAAAATATAATGAAATTGAATATGCCAAAGACTTAGCTCAAAAATTAAATATACACAATAAAAGTCGAAAAGTAACCAAAGAAGAATATTTAAAAATTGTACCTAAAATTATTTATCATATGGATGAACCAACGAGTGATCCTGCTAGTTTTATGCTTTATTTTGTTTCCAATTTAGCGAGTGAAGAGGTAAAAGTTGTTCTATCCGGAGAAGGAGCAGATGAATTTTTTGGGGGTTATAACTCCTATCGTGAAGAGGTTGATTTAGGTTGGTATTCTAAAATTCCTTATCCTCTTCGTCACTTGGCAGCTCTTCTTTTTAAACTACTTCCAGAAATACCAGGACGAAATTTTATTGTACGTCGTGGTGAAAAATTAGAAACCAATTATATTGGAGTGAATAAAGTTTTTAGTGAAAAAGAAAGAAAAAAGATACTTGTTTTAAAAGATTCTATTCGCAATCAAGACATAACAAAACCTGTATATGATTTAGTAAAAAATTTAGATAATGTAACCAAAAAACAAGCTATAGATATTCATTTTTGGTTAATAAAAGATATATTACAAAAAGCAGATCGTATGACAATGGCTAATTCTATAGAAGGTAGAGTTCCATTTATAGATAAAGAGGTATTTGAAGTAGCTCGTCATTTAACAGAAAAAGAAAAAGTAACCAAAGAAAATACCAAAGTTGCTTTACGTGCTGCTTCTAAAAAAGTGATTCCTAATGAATCTTATAAAAAGAAAAAACTAGGTTTTCCTGTTCCTTTAAGAGAATGGTTAAGAGAAGATGATTTATATGAAGAGGTTAGGTCTACTTTTTTACAAGACTATACCAAAGAATTTTTTCATCAAGAGTATATTTTAAAATTATTAGAACAACATCGTAAGCATAAAAAAGATACGTATAAAAAAGTATGGACTATTTATTGTTTTTTAAAATGGTATGAAATATTCTTTTTAGAAAAAGAGGTGGTATAACATGAAAAAACAAACCCTTTTGAATACTCTTTTACTATTTATAATTCTTTTAAATATAGTACTTGTAAAAACAGGAATTATTTTACCATTTGATAACTGGATACATTCTAAAATCGTTCATATTGATTGGTTAACCAATATTTTACTATTTTTAACTAATTTTGGTAGTGTAAAATATATTGTTATTCTTTGTGTTTTATTGCTTCTTTTTTATAAACCTAAAACAAAATTATGGCATTTATATGGAGTAACGATTCTTTCTACTCTTATAAATAATATTATTAAAGTAATAGTACGAAGACCTCGTCCAGAATTAATGTCTATTGTGATTGAAAAAACATTTAGTTTTCCTAGTGGACATGCTATGGCAACAATGACATTTTATGGTTTTTTAATTTATATGATCTATTCCTCTCAAAAATCAAAAAGGTTTAAAAGAACATTGATTGGTTTATTATCTTGCTTAATCTTTATAGTAGGTTTCAGTCGTATTTATTTATATGTGCATTATTTTAGTGATGTATTTACTGGCTTTTTATGTTCTATCTTCTTACTTTCTATTTATATTAAAATAATGAAAAAACAAAAACTTTTAGAAACCAAATTATAAAAATTCATGCTATAATAAGTATAGCAACGTGTAGTCATACATTGGCATAAGTCCAGTTGTATGGCTCTTTTTTTATTAGGAGGGAAAAGAATGAAAAAAGTAGGAGATTATATTGTTTATCGAAAAGATGTATGTCGTATAAAAGAGATTAAAAAAAATTATAGAATGGATCAAGATTATTATGTTTTAAATCCTATAGAAGATGATACCTTACAAATTGAGATTCCTACCTCTTCTATTTATTTACGTGATTTAATTTCTAAAGAGAAGGTACAACGTATTATAAAAAATATTCCTCATATACCGATTATTGAATGTGAAGATAAACAACTTGAAAATGAATATAAAAATTTAATGAATACCGAATCTTTAGAAAATTATATACGTATTATTAAAACAACTTATTTAAGAAATAAAGAAAGAGAACAACAAAAAAAGAAATTAAGAGATAAAGATAGTCATTATTTTAATTTAGCAGAAAAGTATTTATATAATGAATTTAGTGTTTTATTAAATAAAACATTTGAAGAAACAAAAAACTATGTTATTGAAAGTGTAATGAAATTAGATAAATAAAAAAATCTCTTTAAGAGATTAATTTAATAAGTAAATACCAATAGTTAAGTAAGTAGCAAAAAGACACCATATAAAATATAAACTATTTAAGTAAGCACTTACTTTTTTCTTTTTTAAAAGGATATAAATCATTAAGAAGACGAAACTATCGAGTAATAAAATCCATAGAATAGAAAAAAATCTAGCTTTCCATACAAAGAAAATAATAGACCATAAAACATTAATAGCTAATTGTAGGTAGTATATAAAATCAAAAAAAGAATTTTCTTCATACTTTCTTTTATAGATAAAATAAGAAATACCCATTAATAAATATATGATAGACCATACAATAGGAAATAAAATACTAGGTGGAGAATAGGGTGGTTTTACTAATGCTGTATAATCAATGCCATCTTTTATAAGAAAACCAACAATTCCTCCTAAAAATAGTGGGAAAAATAAATAAAATAGGGCTTTAACTTTACTCATATTCAAATCCTTTCTACTATTATTGTATACTTAAATTCTACAAATATGTTCGTATTTAGAATTTGATAAAAAGAATTTTTTTATTTTTTGAATTTGGTAAAGAATACGAAATCATATTTATATTTCTTCATCTAATAATGCTTTTTCTAAATCTTTCCAATTATTATAACTTGGATAGTTTTCGGGATGTTTAAGCATCTCTTCTCCTTCTTTTAATGCTTCTAAAAGTTCTTTACTAGGTTTTGGATTTTCTATTTTAAAAGGAATATCATTTCTCTTTACGACTTGTATTAATGTCATATTAATAAAAGTACTCATATTTAAACCTAAGCCTTTTAAAATTTCGGTTGCTTCTTTTTTAATTTTTGCATCTACTTGTACGTTTATTGTACTCGTTAAACTTGCCATATTTATCACCTCTTATAAACTATATCATTTTAAAAAAAGTACATCAACGAATAAGATGTACTTTTATTCATTTTCAAGAGTTCTTGTTCCTACTTGAATGGTTGAATCATTTTTATTTAATATGGCTTCATATTCTTTTTGAATGGCTTGATAATTATTTAAAATAGAATTATCTAATCGATAGAAAGGAATTACTTTAAAGTTTCGATAAGCAGCATTATGATCTGTATAGAGTAAATCTCCTTTGACATTATCAATCGTAATAGTTGTATTACCATCTTCAACTGTTTTATGTATATCTAAAGCAGCCATTAAGCCAATTCTTCTTTCAATACCATTTTGTCCTGAAATAAAGTTTCCTAAAGAGTAGATAACCACGGTTTTTCCTATATGTTCAATCGGTTCAATGACATGTGGATGAGATCCAATAATAATATCGACTCCTAAATCAGCCAAGTATTGGGCTTGTTCTCTTTGTTCTTTTGTTGGTGTATGTGTATATTCAACTCCCCAGTGCATAGCAACCATAACAACATCGACTTTATCTCGTACAGCTTCTATATCTTTTTTGACTTGTTCTTTATCAAATAAATTGACTAAATATTCTTTACCACTTGGAACAGGAATACCATTGGTTCCATACGTATAAGATAAGAAAGCATAAGTAATACCATTCTTTTCTCCTATATGGCTTCTAGCACGATCTTCAAAAGAATCATAACTGCCTGCTGTCATAACATTTGTTTGTTTTTTCCAATAGTTAACAGAATTTAAAATTGCTTTTTCTCCTTTATCCATAGTATGATTTGTTGCTAAACTGACTAAATTAAATCCAGCTTTAATAAAAGCATCTCCAACCTCTTGTGGAGAATTAAATCTTGGATAATTGGATAAACCAAGTTCAACTCCTCCTAAAATGGTTTCTTGATTGTAATAAGCTAAATCATACTTTGATACAATAGGAGCAATATATTCTAATTGTTTATCATAATTGTAAGTACCATCACTTTGTAATCCATCTTGATAACATCCAGAATGATATAAGGCATCTCCAACCATTACCAAAGATACATCATATTGTTTTATTTTTTCTTCTTCTGGTTCTGTAGGTTCTGGAATCGTTTCAACGGGTGCTTGGTGATTAGAACGATAACTTTCAATAAAATATAAAGATCCACTTCCAATTAGTAATAGAACTAAAAGAAATATCCATATCTTTCTAACTTTTCTTCTTTTCATTTCTTTACTCCACTTCTATATTCTTAAAACCATTTTAACATAAAGTAATACAAAAAGAAAAGAAAAAATATAACAATATTTTTTCTATTTCATAACAATATAATTTATTTATAATATATTGATAATTTATTTTGTTTTTAAAATTGACAATTACTTTGCTTTAGGAAGATGGAAAAAATGTAAAATACGTCCAGCAAAGAAGACAATGGCATCACTATTTTTAATAGCAATTGTTTTAAAGTAAGCTTTTCCTCCAACCGTTAAAGCAGAAATAAGAGAAGTAACTAAGATAGTAGCTATCAGTAGAGAAAGATGCATTTGTATAGATATATAAACACTTAAAGATGCCCCTAAAGTACCACTTACAATTCCACATATATCTCCAACAATATCATTACAAACACTAGAAACTTTGTTACTATTTTTTAATAGAAAAATAGAAGAATTGGCTTCTTTAATACGTTTAGAATTTCTAGCATGAAAGGGTGCTTCTTCTGCTGTTAAAACAGCAACTCCAATCATATCAAATCCAATTCCTATACCAATAACCATTATTAAAACTAAAATTAGTAATATAAGATTTAAATCAGAAAAATAACTTGATAAACCACTAAATATGGCAGCGAGTACAAAAGAAATCATAAATACTTGTACAACCCATTTATTTTTCATAACAAAAACTCCTTCTACAGAAAAAAAGTTCTTAAAGAACTTTTTTAAACAAATTTAAAAGTGGTTTCTCACAAATTAATTTTACGGCTTAGGTCGAGTTGAATTTCTCTATTTTCCACCTTTGGTTACCCGCGGGCGATTTCTCTTTATGGAAAATAATTAGTTGTCTCCAAACTAATGACTCGATTGCCACTTAGTCCGTACCTTAATCCTTGTGATGTTAACACTCTAGAGGTTTTCCCTAACACAATAGGTATAATACTTATTCGCTTTTGCAATAATGTTTTCAAAGTATCCCACATTACCACTCACGACATGTGCTTTTCAATCCAAATGCATCAATAAAAGGAGGTTGGTTATATGCCATTATAACTTTCCTTAAATTTTAAATTATATACCCACCCTCCTCTGGGCGAAGAAAGCAGAATATATAAAGTGCGTTTCACACAATTGGTAGATTTTTAGCCCCACCTTCATATTATGTATGTGACTAGAATAATGCACCACACGATAAAATCTTATCATATTTACACCTATTTGTCAACTTGAGAGCCAAAAATGCTTGCCAAAATCTTATTTTTGGACTTATAAAAAGAAATAAAGAAAGGGTATTTATGACAATAAAGAAGGTATAATAATCAATATAGAATAACAATAAAATACAAAATGAATAAAGACATGGAACAAATTTAAAGAATACTCATAACTTATTATAGAAGATAAAAATAAGAATATAGAAAAGAACAAATAATCAAAAAAAACAACGATTTTCATTTTGTACATTGTTATTCCTACTATATCTTATGCGAAATTTTTAAAATGGTGATAAAAATTAGAAAATAAATCATGTAACCAAATAGAAGGATAACCAATCCATTTAATATGAAACTGATATAAACCTTTTATTTCTTCTTTTGTAATTTTTAAAGTATCTGCTGTATTATTACGATCTCCTTTGGTAATGTAGTATAATGTATTGTTTATCCATTTTGTATCTATAATACGATGAGCTATTGTTTTTCCATTCACTTGGTAAATGGCAATATCATTTTTTTGAATGGTTTTAAAGTGATGTTTTATTACGACAACATCTCCACGTGAAAATTGCGGGGCCATACTATTAGAAAGAATAGCAATTGGTTCATATTCAAAAAAACCTTTTACAAAACCAAGTAATAGAATTATATAAAGAAAAACGAATATAGAATTTAAAAAACGTTTAGTTTTGAACATATTTCACATATCCTGTAATGGTTTTTGTTTTAATGAGAGGAAGTTCTTCTACAGTTTCATCATATTCTACTTTAACAATAAATGAGGTTGATTCATTCATTTTTAAAATAGTTTTTGGAGAGGTGACCGTATAAAAAAGAGCACTTGAACCTGTATTGGTTTCAATATCAAAGTATATTTTTTCTAACTTTGCTTCAATAGAACCTACATTTTTGATAAGAACTTTATAGGTAATCCAATTTCCAGGTTTTGCTAGTTTAGCATCAAAGTTGATACTTGTTGCTGTAAATTCAGGCTCTCCAGTATCACATAACGTATTCACTTTACAATCCTCATCCATATCTTCAACAGAAACATCTATAATTCTTACATCAAAAGTTCCTACAATTTCTGCTGTTCCTGTAAGTTGAAACTCAGTTGCAAAAGAACAATATCCAACGCTTAAAAAGAAAAAAGTAAAAAGAAAAATAAAAAGTAAGAGTTTTTTATGTTTCATATAAAATGATCTCCTTTCATATTGGAATTATGAAAGGTTTTTTAAATAAACCATACTATTCTTACTTTATTTTATGCAAAAAATAAATTTTGGTGTTTTAAAGTTCTATCAAATTTGTACAAGTATCATAAGTTTCTCCAACTAAGAATCGATTATGACCAATAATTTTTAAACGTGGATAGTTTGGTTTTATAATTTCTTTGTTTAATGGAATATCATAAACACCATATAATTGATTCTTTTGCACTTTTACTTGGTCAATATGATCAGGATATATACTACAATACTCAGTTTTAATCATTAATTCTAAATCAGGAGAACCTTGAATATAGTCATAGTTAAAAGGTACGACGACGTTATTTTCTTTATCTAAAACACCATCTTTTTCTATAGTAGGATCAAAAACTCTAAAATAGGTTCCCGTATTATCCATTGCCTCCATAAATAAATATTTTATAGGAATAATGCTATTTCCTAATTTATCAATTAAACCATGTTTTAAGGTGACAATAATTTTTTCTCCATCTATTTTTCTATATTCATAAGGTAACATAACTTGAAAGTTTTCTCCACATTCCAAAAAAGGATAAATATATTGTGGCTTTATAATGACTTCTCCCTCTTTATCTACTAAACCCCAGTTTCCTTCTAATCCATAAACCTCATCAATACAGGTATGAGCATTCCAATAATCAACTTTGCAAACCTCATTACTATTTTTGGTACTGACCATAAAATAACCATCTTTTGTTTCATAAACTTGTTTATATTTTTTCTTTAAATCTTCTATATTCATTTTCATCTCTCCTTTTTTTAAGTATAAAAAGATGAAATGAAAAACACAAGTAGGGTGGTCATAAAATGTACTGATTTTACCATAAGAAATATTAAAAAAGATTATTTTATATGTTTGATAGGAAGATGTACAATAAATTTGGTATAGACCTCATCACTAGTTGCTTCAATTGTTCCACCATGTAATTCCACAATTTCTTTGGCAATAGCAAGTCCTAGACCACTACCTCCTGTTTTTGATGTTCTTGCTTCATCTACTCGATAAAATTTTTCAAATAGTTTCTTTAATTTTTCGGGAGGAATTTTTTTGCCTTTGTTACAAATGGTAATAGTGACTAGTTGATTCGATGCTTCTACATTCATTTTTATAAAACGATCTTTACTATAACTAATGGCATTTTTAATTAAATTTCCAAAGACACGAGCAAGTTTATCTGGATCTCCTTCAATTAAAATCTTTTTCGTATACTTTAGTTTTATTTCTTTATTATTTTCAGTAAGTATTGGATAAAAATCATCAATAATTTGTTCTAACATTAAAGTTAAATTAATTTCTTCTTTTTCCAATACAATTGTTGCAGAATTAAATCGAGCTATATCAAATAATTCATTAATTAATTCTTCTAATCGATAAGATTTATTTAAAGCAACACTAATATATTTTTCTCTTTGCTTTTTGGGCATATCTTTTATTTCATCTAATAAGGACAAATATCCAATCATAGAGGTAAGAGGAGTTTTAAGATCATGAGCTAGATAAACAATTAAATCATTTTTCTTTTGTTCACTTTCAAGTGCTTTTTGTTCATTTTTTTCGGCTTCTCTTTTTAAGTGATTTAATTTTGCTTGTAAATCTTCTAGTTCAGGAGGTAATTTGATGTAATCCACCTCTTTTTTAAGTAAGTTTTGAGAAGCACTAGAAATTGCACTAACATAAGAAAATATTTTTTTAAATGTACGATAAACAAGAAAAATAAGACCAAAAAGCCAGAAAAATAAACCATATATTTTTACACTAGAATGTTGAAAACAAAAGATAAATAAATGAATCGCTCCTTCATATATTTTAGGAGAAAAATCATACAACCATTGAAAATCAGAATGACGAATTAAAAAGGGAACAAGTACAAAAAATAATGGAAATAAAAGCAACCAAATCGTAATCTTTAGTAAAAAGGGAAAAAGTGTTTTGTGAATCAATGTATTTTCTTTATTTTTCAATTTTATATCCTACTCCCCAAACTGTTTTTATATATTTTGGTTGCTTTCCAATATCTTGCATTTTTTCTCTTAAATGTCTAATATGAACCATAATAGTGTTATTGTCTTTTTCATAGTAATCCTCTTTCCATACTTGTTTAAATAAATCTTCCGTTTTTACAATATGACCACGATTTAAACATAAATACCAAAGAATTTCAAATTCAATAGGAGTTAATTCAATTTTGGATTCATTCAAGTAAAATTCATGAGTAGTACGATTAATCAGTATATTACGAAAATCAATAATGGTATCTTTTGGTTCTGTTTGATTATAACTGGTATATCTTCTTAGTTGTGCTTTTACACGAGCCATTAATTCAAGAGGTTGAAAAGGCTTTGTAATATAATCATCTGCTCCAATCATTAACCCATTTATTTTATCCATATCTTCTACTTTTGCTGTTACAAAAATAATAGGAAAATTATACTGTTTTCTTATTTGACCACATAAAGAAAATCCATCTACATCGGGCATCATAACATCTAAAATGGCTAGATCAATTTTAAGGTTTTCTAACTGTTTTAAAACCTCTTTACTAGAATAATATTTATATACCGTATAATTGGCATTTTTTAAACAGATTTCAATTAAATCTGCAATTTCTTTTTCATCATCTACTACTAAAATATTCATTTCTACCCCTCACTTTAAATATAAAATTCCCATAAATTTTTGATTTGTGTTTGTAAGGTATCATATTCCCAAAGTTTATTACTTCTTTTTTTACTATTAGGATCATGTATTTTTATTTTACCATCTTCTATTCCTACTAGTACAATAAAATGTCCTTTGGTTGTAAAATCTCCTTTTCTCATACTACAAATAATGTAATGTCCATTTTGTAAAACTTGAAAAATTTTTGTTTTAGATAAAGGAAGTTCTTTACTTTTTACTCCTAATTGTTCTGCTCCAGTAGTCATTAAATCCCAACTTGTTCCCGTATCATTTAAATAATAACCATGTTCTTGAGAAAACTTAGCAATTTTATAAGGTGTTATAGTTGTATCATGGGTTAAACCAATTAAAACCATGGAAAGGGCAGTGGGACCACATCCACTTATAGCAACACTACTATTTCCATAAGAACCATATCCCCATCTTTCATCCCATTGAAGCAATAAAGGAATGGTGTTTTTATCAACATTTCCAACTGTATCACTATAGACATGCCCCTCTTTTTGAGGATAATCTAAAACAAAATCAAGAAGATCCAAATCTCTTGCTAATGTTTCTAATAATTCTTCAGGATATAAGTCATAATTTTCAATAATCTCTGTTAATCGAGTATCAAAAGAATTAAGTTCTTTTAATTTATCTAGGGTAGATAGAGTTTCATTTTTATTTAAACGTTCTATGGTCTTTTCTAAATCATTTGTATTTTCTATATCTTGACTTGATTCTGTTAATGGTAAAAACCATTGTTTGAATCTAGGATAGACTTGATATAAAGAAAAAACTAAAATACTTAAAATAAAAAACTTTACCCCTTTTTTTAAATGTCTTTTTTTCTTTTTTTTCATGTTAACCTCCAAGAATATAACTTTAGTTTAGCAAAAATAAAATGTAGATTCTTTAATATAACCTTATAAAATTCTTAATATTTTCTTAAAATAAATAGAGTTTAACTAATTCGATAATGTCCAATAATATCTTCTTTGGAAAAAAGTTCTAAACAATCTTCTTCATAGTGTATTTGAGTTGGACTAGCATGATGGATTAAGAAAGGAATTCCCTTTTTATTTCTTTGATCTGATAAAATACCAATATGATTTTTAAAAACAACAATATCTCCGCCTTGCCACTCTTGAATCATAGATAAATCTGTTGTAAGAGAAAGATGGTTGTTTTTTAAATAGACATTTAAGTTTTGGACTCTTCTAAAATCTATTTTCTTATCAATTGTTGTAATGGAATAAGTTTCTTTATTCTTTAAAATATCTTGGTATACAAGTTCCATTATGTCATATCCGGCCTCTTTTAAAGCAAAACCAACAACATCTGTACAAACTCCATACTCATCATCTGGATAACCACTTTTATAATACTTACTTTTGTATTTTGGCTTTTTCGCAATATATTGTTTTGCATTCTTTAAAATATCCGTTTGATCATCTATGCCATCTTGGTCTTTATCTATATTACTTTTATAAGGCTCGATATAAAAATCTTGGTTCGTATATTTTTTATGAGGAATAATATTAAACCTATAAAATAGAATAAATAAACTCATCAAGAAAACAAAAAGTAAAATCCATTTTATCTTTTTCTTCATTTAAAAAACTCCTTTATTTCTTTTTAAAAAAAGCAGATTTAAAAAAGGGAATGATTCCTAAAACAAATAAAAAAATAGGGATAAAAAGAGAATAACTTTGATGGATAATGGCATAATAGGAAGCATAAATTAAAAGACCGAAAATATAGGTAAATAAACTAATACGAAAAAGATACATAAAAATAGTTGCTAATTTTACTTTATGTAAAAGCAAAAAGAGATTTTTAAAAAATAAAGCGATTGAACAAATTAAAAAGGGGATCATTATAAGTCTTGATGTCCATTCATTTTTAAAAAAAGCCCAACAGAGTATAAAAAAAACAAAGATAGATACGATTATTTGTCTAACTATATATATCGTTTTCATTTTTTATTTTTCCCTTTCATTTGTATCATTATAGCATAAAATAGAAGGCAATGATTTTTGCATAAACTCTATTTGACATTTTTATGTATAATGATTAGAATAAAGGAAAATTTCTTGGAGGAGAAAATGAAAAAGAAAAACCAGAAAGAATTACAAATTTATGAATTTTTAGGAATAAAACAATTTCGAAAAATATTATTTAAAATACTTTATATTGTTAGTATTCCTTTTACTCTTAAAATGACTAAGGAAGAACGTATTTTTAAACTTTCTAATACCCCTAGTAATTACATTATGAAAAAAGGAAATGGCTTACAAGATTTAAAAGATTTTAAAAAAAGTTTACTTTTAAATACTCTAATTCATACAACAGCTATACTTATTTTCATGAGTTATTTACTTATTTTAGGATTGAATGCTTCTCTTTTTTCTATCATAAACTCTATTGTTTTTATTTTTATCAATGCATATTGTTTAATGTTACAAAGGTATAATCAAATACGCATTAATCAAGTCATTCAAAAAGGAATGCATTTAGAAGAAATGAAGAAAAATAAATTAAAAGAAGAATTAAAAAAGGAAGAAACTTTAGTAAATGATTATACAATTTCTTTTGAAGAATTATTAGATACCATGACTTATGCTCAATTAAAACAATATTATGATTATTTCTGTCGTGTTAAAGAAGAAAATAGAAAATCTTTTGATGAAGAACAACCAAAAGAAATTAGTTTACAAATGCAAAAAATAAAAAAGTAAGATTTGATTTATAAATTGTTAATAATGGAATAGGTAGGAGTTTTTAAAATCTGTATTTTATTAGGAAAAAATTTTAAAAATATAGTATAAATTTTTTATGATATTTGTTATGACATGATATAATTAGATTAGTAGGAGTGTAAGTATGGATTTTAATTTTATTATAGATAAAAAATATTTACTAATAAAAATGATTGCAAATAGAAATTGACGCTATTGTTTATGGTAGTGTAAATGACTTTTTATGGCTAAGTAGAGAGGAAATATTAGAAGTTTTATTAAGAAAGCAAAATAATTATTCAACAGGAGTTCATTTTAGTAATTTATTTGTACAACCGCAAAATAGGTGCCTAAATTATAATAAAAAATATGAAAGTGCACGTCATAATGTACAAATAAAATGGTATGGATTATTTGATGATATTATGGAAAATTTATATTATAAAGAAAATAGAAATGCTTAGCTTTCCAACTGATAACGTGATTTCATAAAAAAAACAGCCTTTATAAGACTGATAAATTCAATTTGGAGCGATTGTGGAAGATATCTACAACTTTCGCTCCTGACGAATTGATGTATAGTAAATCAATCAATTTTATTTTAACACATAATATGTGTTTTTTCCATTATCCTCTCTTTTAAGGATATTTTTTTCTAACATTTCATTTAAAATCTCATAAGCCCTCGTTTTAGAAACATTTAATAATTTTTCAACTATATTTCTGCTTATTTTATTATATTC